>DAOUER010000052.1:0-26134 GCA_034430375.1 Dehalococcoidales bacterium | reverse complement strand
AGTACGCCTCGGCGATTTTCACGAAGTCGGGGCAGGTGAGCGGGGTGGCGACGTACCTTTTCTCGTAGAACAGCTCCTGCCACTGCCGCACCATGCCCAGGTAGCCGTTATTGAGCACGGCTATTTTAACGGCGATATTGTCCTGGACGAGGGTGGCCAGCTCCTGCAGGGTCATCTGCAGGCTACCGTCGCCGTCGATGCACCAGACCGTTTCCTGCGGGCAGCCCACCTTGGCGCCCATCGAAGCCGGCAGGCCGAATCCCATGGTGCCCAGACCGCCGGAGGATATAAAGTGGTTGGGCTTATTAAAGGTGAAGTGCTGCGCCGTCCACATCTGGTGCTGCCCCACGCCGGTCACGACGATGGAATCGCCTCCGGTAGCTTCGTATAACTGCTCGATGATGTATTGCGGCAGCAAAGCATCACCCTCCTTGATGTCCGTGATGGGGTGGTCTTTCCGCCATTGTTCTAGCTGGTTAATCCATTCGACGTGCTCGTTGGGTTCAATCAGCTTCTGCAAGGCATTGAGCACCGTTTTCACATCGCCGACGATGGGTATGGTAACGGCCACATTCTTGCCGATTTCTGCCGGATCCAGGTCGATATGGATTATCCTGGCATGAGGCGCGAAGCCCTTTATCTCACCGGTAATGCGGTCGTCAAAACGCATGCCCACCGCCACCAGGAGGTCGGTGTCCGTTAAAGCTTTATTAGCATACCCGAATCCGTGCATGCCGGCCATACCGTAGCTGAGCACGTGGTTCTCCGGGAAGCACCCGATGCCCAGCAGAGTGGTAATCACCGGCATCTGGGTGGCCTCGGCGAACTGTTTGAGTTCCTCGCTGGCATGAGAAATGTTCACACCGCGCCCGGCGATAATCACCGGTTTTTTAGCCTCGCTAATCAACTTGGCGGCATTCTTCAGCTGGGTGGGATGTCCGCGTGAAGGTATTTTATAGCCGGGAAGGTTCACCTTTTCCGGATATGTGAAATCGGCCATCTCCTGGAGAACATCTTTCGGCAGGTCGATAAGCACCGGGCCGGGACGTCCCGTCTGCGCTATATAAAACGCCTCTTTCATAATTCTTGGCAAAGAAGCTGCGTCCATCGCCACGTAACTGTGCTTGGTAATGGGTAAAGTAATACCGGATATATCTATCTCCTGGAAAGCATCTTTGCCAATGAAAGGCGTAGCGACCTGTCCGGTCAAAGCGATAATCGGGACCGAGTCCAGGTAAGCATTGGCGATACCCGTCACCAGGTTGGTAGCCCCGGGACCGGAGGTAGCCATGCACACGCCGACCCTGCCGGTAGCCCGCGCATAGCCATCGGCGGCATGGGCCGCGCCCTGCTCGTGGCGGACCAGGATATGCCTGATTTGCGGGTACTGCGGTAGAGTATCGTAAAAGGGCAGCAAGACACCGCCGGGAAAGCCGAACATCACTTCGACTCCCTCATTTATCATACTTTCACATACTATCTGGGCACCAGTCTTTTTCATAAAGCCCCCTTAACGACGGAAAACCGCCCCAGTACTGGCCGAGGTCACCTTTTCGGTATACCGGGCCAGGTAGCCCGTCTTGATTCTCGGCGAGAACTCCGGCAAAGCAGCCAGCCGGTTGGTGATTTCTTTTTCACTTAGTTCTATATTCAAACTGTTGCTGGGAATATCGATGCTGATGATATCCCCCTCTTTTACCGCGGCGATAGGCCCCCGGGCAGCGGCTTCCGGGGAAACGTGCCCGATAGAAGCCCCGCGGGTAGCCCCGGAGAACCGCCCGTCGGTAATCAGGGCGACCTCTTTATCCAGGCCGATACCGGTAATCAGGGAAGTCGGCGTCAGCATTTCCCGCATGCCGGGTCCGCCTTTAGGGCCTTCGTAGCGTATCACCAGCACGTCACCCGGTTTTATCTTCTTCCCCATTATCGCTTTGGTCACATCTTCCTCGGAATCGTACACGCGGGCCGGCCCCTTGTGCACCATCATTTCCGGGGCGACGGCGGCTTTCTTAACGACCGCCCCCTCCGGCGCCAGGTTACCGAACAGCAAAGCCAGGCCGCCGGTGGCCGAGTGAGCGTTGGCGACGGAGTGGATAACTTCCTTGTCCAGGGTTTTCACCCCGGCCAGGTTTTCTTCAATCGTCTTGCCGGTAACGGTTTCCGATTTTAGTTTCAGGTGGCTTTTCAACTCACCCATCACCGCCGGGATGCCTCCGGCGCGGTCGAGGTCCTCAATATGATGAGGTCCGACCGGCCTCAGGCTGGCAAGGTAAGGGGTGTTCTTACTGATATCATTCACCATGTTCAGATTAAAATCGACCCCGGCCTCACTGGCGATAGCCATCAGGTGCAGCACCGAATTACTGCTGCCGCCCAGCGCCATATCCACCGTAAAGGCGTTGAAAATTGCGTCGCTATTGATAATACTATCCGGACGGATATTCCCCGCCAGGAGTTTCATCACCTGCTTCCCGGCCTGCCGGGCCAGTCCACGTCGCCTAGCATCTACTGCCGGGATAGTGCCGTTGCCCGGTAGCCCCAGACCCAGCACCTCGGTGAGGCAGTTCATGGTATTAGCGGTAAACATGCCGGCGCAGCTGCCGCAGCCCGGACAGGCATTCTGCTCTATTCTTATCAGCTCTTCCTCGGTCATTTTCCCGCCGGTGACGGCTCCGAGTCCTTCGAAGACAGTATTTAGATCTATTTTTTGGCCGTCCAGGTGCCCGGCCAGCATCGGACCACCGCTGACGAAGATGCAGGGCAGGTTCAGTCTGACGGCAGCCATAAGCATGCCGGGAACCACCTTGTCACAGTTAGGGATAAATACCAGAGCGTCGAAGGTATGGGCTTCCGCCATTATCTCCACGGTATCGGCAATCAGTTCCCGGCTGGGGAGACTGTATTTCATGCCGGTATGGTTCATGGCAATGCCGTCGCAAACGGCGATAGTATTAAATTCAAAGGGAACGCCGCCGCCCTCGCGTACGCCCTCCTTAACCGCCGCGGCGATATCATTGAGGTGGATATGCCCGGGCACGATCTCGGTGTAGCTGTTGACCACGCCGATGAATGGCTTGTCCATTTCATCACGCGTGCAACCCAGAGCGTACAGCAACGAGCGGTGGGACGCCCTTTCGATTCCCTTTTTTACAGCATCACTCTTCACTTTTCTAATTCTCCCAATATATTCTCCTAAAAAAATAACCGCCTCAAGAGACGGACCGGACAACATTTTTAGCTTTAAGTCCGTACTCAAAGATAACACGCAAACGTGTTTATTGTCAAGCTCAGATATGGGTAAAATTCCGCTGCGGTGATAGTAATCAAATGATTCATTACACGGGAACAAATACTAGCAATCCCTCTTGATACATTGTATGATATCAGAAGCCCTATTTTCTACAGCGCAAGCTATGGTAAATGAATAGTGTGAGTGGTTTATATAGACCTATCGGTTCTCGTTTTTCACCATCGTCGCCCCTTTTTAATCCTACGATATTGTTTATTACTACCGTTATACCCCTGGCGGTGGTCCTGGCCCTACTTTACGCGGGAGAGAAAAGCCTAGTCCTCGATGAGTCGATTTCCGTCTCTATCGCCCGTCTGGACTGGCCTGATATGTGGCAGGTTATTTCGCATGGCGAAGCCAACATGGGACTGTACTACATTCTGCTGCATTTCTGGCTAAACCTAGGTGAAAGCGAGTTCGTTATCAGGAGTCTTTCGGCTATCTTCGCTGTGCTGGCCGTGCCAACCGTGTTTACCCTAGGTTCCCGTCTCTTCAACAAACACATTGGACTGATTGCGGCTCTGGTGTTAACCGTCAATCCCTTCTTCATCCATTATGCACAGGAGGCGCGCGGCTACAGCCTGCTCCTTTTCCTGGTGAGTCTTTCGACCCTGCTTTTAGTGATGATCATAAAGCGACCTTCGAAACGACTTTGGGTAGCCTATACCTTCATCAGTGTCCTGGCGGTATATGCCCACGTGTTCGGCGCCTTAGTCCTGGTAGCCCAGGCCATATCACTAGCCCTGCTGCGCCGGTGGGAAATCCCCGTTAGAGGGCTCCTTTTTTCCTGGGCTGCCACGGTCTTACTCGTTTTACCTCTAGCCTTCAGCATTCTCACCAACTCAACTCATAACCTGGACTGGCAAGCCTCACCCGGTCTAACGGAATTATTTGACGTCTTCCTTTCATTCACGCAGGGCGCTCCTCTCCTGGCGGCTAGTTTCGTCCTGGGTTGTCTGGCCCTGTTCTGGGCAATGAAGCAATGGTTGGGCTCCAGGTCATCAATCGAGACCTGGCATTATGCCCTGATTCTATCGTGGTTTTTCTGTCCGATATTGATTGCCTTCTGCATATCGCAGGTTAAACCTGTTTTCATAGCGTGGTATTTTATCGTTTGTATCCCTGCCCTGGCCTTCCTGATATCCATCGGGGTTTTTCGCTTACCCCGGATGTGGCTTTCGGTTGCTGGCCTGGTAATTATCCTGGCACTATCGGCTGTCGAGTTACATTCCTGGTACGCCGACTACGAAAAGGAGGACTTCCGCGGGGTTACTGCGTACGTCCTGTCCAGGACTGAGCCGGGCGATGCCATCATGTTCTATTCACCCGTTATCAACACGGGATTCGACTACTACCTTACCAGAACGTCCTCCCCGGTCCATCTTCCAACCCTGGTTCCTTACTACGACCCCGAGAAATACGAAGCCATGAATCCGGTCTACGATATCCCGGCAGACTTCTCACCCGGAGGGGAGATGCCGGAACCCGATGATGCCCTGGCTCTCCGACTGGAGGAATACGGACGGGTATGGCTGGTACTAAGCCATGATAATATTGTAAATACTAAAGTGAACAGAAAAGCACAAAGCCAGATGATACAGGAATTGCTGGGCTTAGAATATGGAACCCCGGAAGAAAAGGACTTTGAGTTGATACAAGTTCTTCTATTTACCCGGCCGTGACGGAGAACTAGCCTGAGCTAATCCAGGCCTATCGTCCCTCTGGTGATGAAATTCAACTCGCGGGCGGTCTTTTCCAGTTCGTCGCGGAAAGCGGGGTGGGCGATGGAAATAAGGAGTTTGGCACGCTGCCAGACGCTTTTCCCCTTGAGGTTGATCATACCATACTCGGTAACGATATGGGATATGTCCGACGCCGGCACCGTAACCATGTCACCCAGCAGTAACGTCGGGGTAATATTGGATATCATTTTTCCCTCGGCGTCCTGACGCGTGGCGTGCAGGCAGATAAACGCCTTGCCGCCTTCGGACATGTAAGCCCCCCGGGTAAATTCCAGCTGACCGCCGGTGCCGCTTATCTGGCGGCATCCCACCGACTCGGCGCAGACCTGACCTCTCAAATCAATCCGCAGGGCGCTGTTGATGGCTATCTGGAGGTTGTTTTGCGCGATGACGTAAGGGTCATTGGTGTAATCGACGGGGAATCCCGCCACCATGGGATTTCTATCCATGAACTTATAAAGTTTCTCCGACCCCGCCGCAAAGCAATGCACGGCCTGGCCGGGATTAAGGTTTTTTCGATGGCCGGTAACCACCCCCGCCTCGATAAGCTCCATCATGCTGTCGTTGAACATCTCGCTGTGCACGCCGAGGTCTTTTAAACCGTGTTCGATGAGTAGTTTCCCCACCACGTTAGGAATAGCCCCGACGCCCAGCTGGATAGTAGCGCCGTCGGTAATCTGTTCCGCCAACAGGCCGGCGATTATTCTGTCTTCTTCGGTGGCAACCGGTGTCGGAAACTCGGGAATTTTATACTCATAATTCTCCACGATGTGGTCAACCTGCGATATATTGACCACCTCGTCGTAGCCGCCACAGACCCAGGGCTGGTGCTCGTTAACTTCAACTACTACTTTTTTCGCCACTTCGCAGGCGGCTTTCTGACGGGTGACCGCCGTGCCGAAATTGAAATTACCACTCTCATCCATGGGTGTTACTTCGATGAAGGTAATATCGACTTCATCCTTGAGCCACTGGCGGTACATGCGGGGGCCTTCGCTCAAGCCGAAGGGTATATAGGAACAGGCACCGTCGCGGTGGTAGTCCCGCTCCACCTTGCCCAGGAACCAGGAGTTATGGATAAAAGATTCCTGGGTGGGGTCGGCCTTAGGTACCTGCGTGTGGGAATGCTCTGACCGGATTTTGACGTTCTTCAGTTCGCCGGTCCTCGAAGCCAGTTTCTCGTCAATCAACGATGGAAAACCACAGATAGCCCCGTAGTCTATCCACATCCCGGATTCCACCAGTCCGGCGGCTTCCTCGGCGCTGATGAGTTTACGTTTATATTCTTCCTGAAAACCTGACATCAGTTGATTATCCCGTAGCGGGGCTAGCCCTGTTCTTCGATTTTTTTTATCTTGTCTAATCGGGCGATATGCCGGTCGCCCTCGAATTCGGTGGTGAGAAAGGTTTCGAGGATAGCCGGCACCCTGGTTTCGCCTTCCTCGGCAGACAGGCAGCAGACCTGCGCGTTGTTGTGGCGGCGCGCCCGCATGGCAGTAAAAGCGTTGTAGCACTGGGCGGCCCGGATGCCCTTTATCTTGTTGGCAGCGATGCACATACCGATGCCGGTGCCGCAGATTAAGATACCGAAATCGGCTTCACCCTTGATGATAGAATTACCTACTTTCAGAGCGATATCCGGGTAGTCGACCGGGTCGCTGGCATCACAGCCGAAGTCCCAGTAGGTATACCCGGTTTCTGTTAGTAGAGTAAATACGAGTTCCTTTATCGCCAGACCGCGATGGTCACAACCGACGGCAATGTTCACGATACCGACCTCCTGTATTCATTATACCATTTATCCGGGATGATAATGCCCGTGGAGCACCTCGCGGATTTCCAGCCAGCTGATACGCCCCTGCCGGATAAGTTGGGCCGGTTCGACGGATAAATCAACGATGGTGGACAGTTCCCGCGACTTTATGAGTCCCTGGTCCAGAACCAGCGAAACTTTGTCTATATCTTTACCCAGCTGGGTGGCTATTTCATCAACGGAATAAGGCGTGGGGCGCTGGCTGATATTAGCACTGGTGGTGGTCAGGGGTTTACCCGATTCTTCGGCGAGATTAAGAATAACGTTATTATCCGGTATCCTGATACCGATGGTGTCCAGTCCGGCTACCAGCATGGTGGGAACAATCTCCTTTTTCGGCAGAACAATAGTCAGGGCGCCAGGGAGATAATGGTCGGCCAGGTACCGGGCGGCTTCATTGAAACGGGCGTATTCTTCGGCTGCTTCTATCGAAGAGACCGCCACGTGCATGGGATTATTGAAGGACCGTCCTTTCAGTCCGAATACCCGGGCGATAGCTTTGGGATTCAGGGCGTTAACGCAGAAAGCGTAGCCGGTATCGGTGGGGCAGACGACTACCTCTCCCTTGTTTATCAACGCGGCCGCCTGCCGGATAACCACGGAATCAGGATGAAAAGCATCTACTTTGATTATTTTATCCTTCATATCAATCACCCAGAGGAGCGTTAGGAACTACATTAAGACGTAAATCCGACTTTTCACCCTTGACCAGCCGGGCGTAGCCGGCGGCGGCTATCATCGCCGCGTTATCGGTACAAAGCGAAAACGTCGGAAAGTAGACCTTCATGCCTTTTCGAGCACAGACCTCCTGGAAAACAGTGCGCAGGAGGCTGTTGGCGGAAACACCCCCGGTAACGCTGACCGTCGTTACCCCTTTTTCTTCGGCGGCGCGCATGGTCTTACCTGCCAGCACATCCACCACCGCTTCCTGGAAACCGGCGGCGATATCCGCCATGGGCAGTTTTTCATCCCGGGCGACTTTGTCTTTGAATTTGTTTATCACCGAGGTTTTCAGACCGCTGAAACTAAAGTCGAAAGACTTCCCCCGAAGCATGGGGCGGGGAAATTTAAACGCCTCCGGATTTCCCTCCCGGGACAGCTTATCGATAACCGGACCGCCGGGAAAATCAAGTCCCAGGAACTTGGCTATCTTGTCGAAAGCCTCTCCGGCGGCATCATCCAGTGTGGTGCCGAGTAACTCGTATTTATCGCCGTCCTCCACGTAAAGCAGCATGGTATGCCCCCCGGAAACGGTCAGGCAGACATGGGGGAAAGGCATATCGGGATTGGTCAGCCGGCTGGCGTAGATGTGCCCATCGATGTGGTGCAGGCCGATGAGCGGCAGCTTCCGGGCATAGCTAATCGACTTGGCTGCGGCCACGCCGACCAGCAGACAGCCGATTAAGCCCTGCCGCGCCGTGACCGCCACGGCATCAATATCATCCAGCGTCTTGCCGGCGGTGTCGAGAGCTTCCTGGATGACATAACCGATTAACTCGGTATGCCTCCGGGCGGCTATCTCCGGCACGACGCCGCCGTATTTCCGCAGCAAATCAAGCTGGGTGGCGATGGTATTCGATAGAATAGACTTACCATCTTCCACCACAGCCGCCGAGGTCTCGTCACAGGATGTTTCGATTCCCAGAACCAGCATATACCGTTAATCCTTCTTCTCTACAGCTTTATATTTGTTCACGTACGCCCGGGCGGTCGACTCTTTTAGATATAGCGGCGTCAGCGCCATCGTATCGTCAGTGTCTCCGGTCTGGAAGCGCCTACCTGCCAGCAACGCGACTACAGCGCCGTTGGAGGCAGCTTCGATAACTCTATAATCAGATTTTTCACTAATAATACGCCGGTATATCTCCCCACCCGAGACTACCAGTAGCGGTGACTCTGTTATTTTTATTAACAGCTCCCCGATATCCCCGTAAAAATAGTCGCTAGTCATTGCCAGCTTATCATCGTCAGCTTGATAGAAAGCGGCGTACACGTTATTGCCGGTGCCGGCATGGATAACGGCAACTATTTGAGCCGCCTGCTTACACACGGGATAGGCCAGTGCTTCCAGCGTGGAAATACCGGCCAACGGCTTATCGGTGCTAAAAGCCAGGATTTTACCCGTGGTCACGCCCACCCTGATGCCCGTCCAGGAACCGGGCCCGAGTCCCACGCCGATGCCCTCCACGTCTTCCAGAGCCAGCCCGGCGCTCTTTAGAGTATTATCTATGTTATCCACAATCTGCTCCAGGGAATCGGTCCTGGCATCAAAAGAGAGGTCGGCGAGGATTTCATCACCGTCGGTAACGCCGATGGCGTTGGTGTAACCGGACGTATCCATACCCAGTATTATCATCGTTACCTTATCTTCTCCAGCAGGTAATCGTATTTATCTCCATCGGCAGAAAGCGAGATTTTCCTCTTCCGGGTGGAGAGAATGTCCAGTTCAATCATCAGGTAGCCGGCCGTCAACATCGACAGGATTTTCTCCGCCCACTCGATGACAATCAATCCTTCCTGTGCCCTTGAGAGATAGTCCAGCAAGCCGATATCGACGACTTCCGCCGTATCATCGAGTCTGTACAGGTCCATGTGATAAACAGGGAGTCGGCCGCGATATTCATTCACCAGGACAAAGGTAGGACTGTTCACCTGACGCAGCGGCACACCCAGTCCGGCGCAGATACCCCGGGTAAGGAGGGTTTTACCGCTACCCAGTTCGCCGATAAGAGCCATGACGGCACCGTGCTTGAGGTATTTACCCATTTTCGCACCGAGGGTTTGCGTATCGGCGGGTCTATTACTGATATACTCAAATTTTTCCATACCGGGCAAAAATCCCCGTCAAGAAATATTTACGAAAAATATCCGGCGCAAATATCCGTTTTCACGCCTGAAAGACAAGTTTCCGTACTTGACGATAGTATAGCATAATGGTAAATTGTGTTCTATAAACAATGGTTGAAAGCAGTCGGAAGCCACCCCGAGACGAAAGCCACCGGATATCCACCACCGACGATATCGAGGTATCAACTTACCTTGAGATTGCCAAGGAAATCAGCGGCGAACAGCCGGCCGCGACCGAGGACGCCGTGTCCGGCGCCAAACGCGAAGCCATCATCGTCCTGGATTTCGGGTCCCAGTATAACATGCTGATTGCCCGGAGGGTCCGCGAAAGCCAGGTATACTGTGAGTTACTGCCGCACGATACCCCCTGGGAAAAGATAGCCCCCCTGAATCCCCGGGGATTTATTCTATCCGGCGGCCCGGCCAGTGTCTATGCCTCAAACGCCCCGATGGCCCCGTCATATGTCTACGAAAGCGGACTGCCGGTACTGGGCATCTGCTACGGCATGCAGGTTATCGCCAAGCAGCTGGGAGGGCAGGTAAAACCGGGGGAAAAACGCGAATACGGTCATGCCGTGATGCATATCAGCGCCGTCGATTCGCCATTATTCACCGGTCTTGAAGAATCTACCACGGTATGGATGAGCCACGGAGATAAAATCGGCGATTTGCCGCCCGAATTCTCCAGCCTGGCCCATACAGAAAACTCCCCCAATGCCGTTATCGGCAACCAGAAAAACATCTTCGGACTGCAGTTCCATCCCGAGGTAGCCCATACCCCCGAAGGTAGAACAATCCTGAAGAATTTTATCTACAACGTTTGCGGCTGCCGGGGCAACTGGACGATGGGCAATTTCGTTAATGAAAGCATCGAGCGTGTCCGGGAACAGGTGGGCGGCGGCCGGGTTATCAACGCCCTTTCCGGCGGGGTGGACTCATCGGTGGTGGCCACACTTATCCACCGCGCTATCGGCGACCAGCTTACCTGCATCTTCGTGAATAACGGGCTGCTGCGCCGCGAGGAAGCCGACCGCACATTAGCCGTCTTTGAGAACAACCTGGGTATGAACATCGTCTATGTCGACGCCGCCGACCGGTTTCTCGACCGTCTGAAGGGCGTGATTGACCCCGAACAAAAGCGTAAGATAATCGGCGAGGAGTTTATCAGGGTATTCGAGGAAGAAGCCGACCGCATCGGCAAGGTCGATTTCCTGGCCCAGGGAACGCTTTACCCGGATGTCATCGAAAGTGTTTCGGCGGTGAGTTCGGCCTCGGCCATTATAAAATCGCACCACAACGTCGGCGGACTGCCGGCCAAGATGGTACTCAACCTGCTGGAGCCGCTCCGCTTTCTCTTCAAGGACGAGGTACGACTGGTCGGCAAGGAGCTGGGACTGCCCGAGGAGATGGTCTGGCGGCAACCTTTCCCCGGCCCCGGCCTGGCGATAAGGTGCATCGGCGAGGTAACGCGGGAAAAACTGGAAATTCTGCGCAGCGCCGACTACATCCTGATGAACGAGATAAAGAAAGCCAAGATGTACAACGAACTATGGCAGAGCTTCTGCGTACTCACCGACGTGCGGTCGGTGGGGGTGATGGGCGACTACCGAACCTACAGCTACCTGGCCGCCATCCGCGCCGTGACCAGCGACGACGCCATGACCGCCGACTGGGCACGCCTGCCCTACGACCTGCTGGCGCGTATCTCCAACCGCATCGTCAACGAGGTAGACGGCATTAACCGCGTGGTTTACGATATAACCTCCAAACCACCCTCAACGATAGAGTGGGAGTGATATGAGGCGTCTAAGAGGGGCACAGCCCCTCTTATATAATTATCACCCCTCTCCTTGATAGGAGAGGGGGCACGGGGGTAAGGTAGAAACGGGGAGACGGGGCGGTGAAATCTAGCGGCCAGCCGCAGGATGATACAGGGCGGTCGGGTGGGAAAAGATATTTTAACAGGGGGTGAGGTAGATAAAGATACTAGTAGTCGGCAGCGGCGCCAGAGAACACACTTTAGTCTGGAAACTGGCCCAAAGCCCTCAAATAAACGAGATTTACGCCGTCCCCGGCAACGCCGGCATGGCCCGGCAGGCACAGATATTCGATATCAAGGCCGATGATACCGACGGCCTGGCCAAATTCGCTAAAGAGAACAGGATAGACCTGACGGTGGTCGGCCCGGAGAACCCGCTAGCGGCAGGTATCGTCGATAAGTTCACCGAAAGAGGCCTGGCCATCTTCGGGCCTACCCAGGCCGCCGCCGAAATAGAATCGAGCAAGGTATTCTCCAAAGATCTGATGCAGCGGCACGGTATACCCTGCGCTAAAAGCGCCAGTTTTAACGATTTAGAAAAAGCCAAAGAATACGTTGAAAAACAAAAAAAACCTATCGTTATCAAAGCCGACGGGTTAGCGGCGGGTAAAGGGGTAATCATCGCGGAGACTGTTCCCCAGGCCATAGAAGCCCTCGAAGGAGTCATGAAAACTAAAAACTTCGGGGCGGCGGGGGACAGCGTCGTCATCGAAGAGTACCTCATGGGCCGGGAGATGAGCTTCTTCGTCTTTACCGACGGACAGAAAATCCTCCCTACCGTACCTGCCTGCGATTACAAGCGTATTTATGACGGCAACAAAGGCCCGAATACCGGCGGCATGGGCAGCTACAGTCCGCCGCCGTTCTTCAACGATATCATGGGTGATATCATCATCAAGACAGTCATGGAGCCAACCGTCCTGGCCCTGGCCGACGAAGGCCGGCCATATATAGGCACCCTATACGGCGGCCTGATGATTACCAATAACCTGCCGAAGGTTATCGAGTTCAATGCCCGGCTGGGCGACCCGGAGACTCAGGTAGTCCTTCCCCGGCTGAAAACGGACCTGCTGGATATAATCACCGCTGTTCTGGATAAAAAGCTGGATAAAATAAACCTGGAATGGCATGAAGAAGCCTGCGTCGGGGTAGTGCTGGCATCCGGGGGATACCCCGGTAAATACAAGACCGGCCTGCCCATAATCGGGCTCGATGAACTGGATAAAGACATCATGGTATTTCACGCCGGTACCAAGCCGGGACCGAAAGGCGAGGTACTCACCAGCGGCGGCCGGGTGTTAACCATCGCAGCACTGGGTAAAAATCTGGCGGAAGCCCGTCAGAAAGTCTATAATAATATTGTGAAAATCCGCTTTGAAGGATGCTATTACCGTAAAGATATCGCCGATTTATAGAAACTTATTGTTGTGAGGTAGTTATGCCACTGGTCGGTGTAATAATGGGTTCCAAGTCCGATGCCGAAACGCTGCAGCCCGCGCTGGAAATCCTGCAGCAACTGGGTATAGAGCATGAAGTCAACATCATCTCAGCCCACCGCACACCGGAAAAAGCCAAGCAATACGCCCAGTCCGCCCGTGAACGGGGCATAGAATTAATTATCGCCGCCGCCGGACTGGCGGCGCATCTCCCCGGCGTCCTGGCCAGCTGGACAACCCTGCCGGTTATCGGCATACCCATATCCAGCGGGGAGCTAAAAGGGGTGGACGCGCTTTACTCAATAGTCCAGATGCCGGCGGGAATACCGGTAGCCTGCATGGCCATCGGTAAGGCGGGAGTGAAAAATGCCGCTTATATAGCGGCGGCCATTCTCGGTCTAAAACACGACAAAATACGCAAAGCTTACGAGAAATACCGTCAGGAATTACAGGTATAAAACCACCTGAAATAACTCCCTAATTAATTGATATATTAGTTGTATTATTGGAACCGTCAGGTAAAGGAGAAGGCCATGATTGAGCGGTATTCCCGCCTGGAGATGAAAGGAATATGGTCAGACGAGAACAAGTATGAGAAATGGCTCGAAGTTGAGATAGCCGTATGCGATGCCTGGTCAGAACTCGGGGTTATCCCCCGCAACGCCATCACCAAGATTAAACTGGCTAAATGCAACCTGAAGCGCATGGGGGAAATCCTGCAGGAGACCCGGCATGACATGACCGCTTTCCTCGGGGCAGTGGCCGAAAGCCTAGGAGAAGAATCGCGTTATATCCACCTCGGTCTTACCTCCTCCGATATCATCGATACGGCCACCAGCCTGCAGCTGGTGGAAGCCTCCGACATCCTGATTGATAATATCAAGGAACTGACGGCGGTCCTGGCGAAACGGGCCATCGAACACAAGTACACCCTGTGCATCGGCCGTACCCACGGCATCCACGCCGAACCGACGACTTTCGGCCTGAAAATGGCCATCTGGCTGGAAGAAATGAGACGCAACCTCTACCGTCTTACCGAAGCCCGTAAAATAATAGCTGTGGGGAAAATATCGGGGGCGGTGGGAACCTACGCCACGGTGACCCCCGAAGTTGAGGCCAAGGTCTGTAAAAAGTTAAAGCTCTCGCCGGCGCCGGTATCCAACCAGGTACTGCAGCGTGACCGGCATGCCCAGTTCGTCACCACCCTGGCGATAATCGCCGGCTCCCTGGAGAAATTCGCCACCGAGATAAGAGCCCTGCAAAAGACGGAGGTGCGGGAAGTGGAAGAACCGTTCGGGACCAGCCAGACGGGTTCTTCGGCGATGCCGCACAAGCGAAACCCGGAACTCACCGAGCGCGTATGCGGATTGGCGAGGCTTATCCGCGGGTACGCGTTGACCTCGCTGGAAAACATCGCCCTGTGGCACGAAAGGGATATCAGCCATTCCTCCAACGAAAGGATTACCCTGCCAGATGCCTGCCTGGCGCTAGATTATATCTTGATTCTGTTTACCTCGGTAATAAAAAGATTACAGGTTTATCCGCACCGCATGAAGAAGAACCTCGAGCTGACGCGGGGACTGGTCTTCTCCCAGAGAGTCATGCTGGCCCTCATCGAAAAGAAGTTAAACCGGCAGGAAGCCTACGAATTCGTCCAGAGGAACGCCATGAAATCATGGAAGGGCAACCGTAATTTCCTAACACTCCTAAAAGCTGATAAAGAGATTATGGAAGTTATCAGCCCCGCCGAACTTGATAAAATATTCGACTACCAGTATTATCTACAGCACGTGGACGAAATATACCGGCGCCTCGGCTTAACCAAGTCGCAATGGCAGGGTGGTATCTCGGGTAAAATCGAGCTAAAACCGAGGTCAATTTAACCGGCTGGGTAGAGAGTCGGAAAGGTTATAAATATGGAAACACCTAGAGCAACGGTATTGATGGAAACCAAACTGCCTCTCCCGGTATTCCTGCGCGGTAAGGTCCGTGATACCTACGACCTCGATAGCCACCTGCTGATTATCGTCACCGACCGCATTTCGGCCTACGATGTCGTCCTGCCCCGCGGTATCCCCAACAAGGGACATGTGCTCAACCGGCTGTCTTCTTTCTGGTTCCGCCGCACGGCCGACATCGTGCCTAACCACATGGCCGAAGCGGTTGATGACATTCACTGCATCGACTCCTATTTACCGGCTAACCAGAAATTCACCTGTCCGCCTTATCTGCGGGGACGTTCGATGGTAGTAAAAAAGGTCAAACGGATACCGGTGGAATGCGTCGTGCGTGGTTATATCTCCGGTTCCGCCTGGGATGAATACAAAGAGCACGGTACTGTTAACGGCATTCCTATGCCCGAGGGACTGGTAGAAAGCCAGGAACTGGAAAAGCCTATTTTTACCCCTACCACCAAAGCCGATACCGGCCATGACGAGCCGATGACCATGAAAGAAGTTGAGAAAATGGTCGGCGAGCAGATGGCTAAAGAACTGGAAGAAAAAAGCCTGGCCCTCTACGAGTACGGTCGTGAATACGCCAGCAAGCATGGATTGATAATCGCCGATACCAAGTTTGAGTTCGGTGTGGACAACAACCGCCTGATGCTTATCGACGAAATACTTACCCCGGACTCCTCGCGGTTCTGGGATACCGCCATCTACAAACCGGGTAAGTCCCAGCCCAGCTTTGACAAGCAGCCGGTACGCGATTACCTGGCGGGGACAGGATGGAACAAGAAACCACCCGCTCCCGATCTCCCCGACGAAATAATTGAAGCCACTTCCCGGCGATACATGGAGGCTTACGAACGGCTTACCGGCCGCCAGCTGGCGTTTCTGGAAGAACCTGACTAGCTCTGCAGATAACCTTTAGTGGTGGGTAATTCCTGGCTGATACGCGGGTCAACTCTAGTGGCTTTATCCAAAGCTTTCCCCAACGCTTTAAAGAGTGCTTCCGCCTTGTGATGATCATTGCTGCCATTAAGAATGGAGGCATGCAAATTTATACGAGCCTCAATCGCGAAGGATTCTAAGAAATGACGGACAAGATCAGCAGGGAGGCCAGACAAATCACCGTTCCCTAAAGGTGCATTTACCACTGCATATCCACGACCGCTTATATCGACGGCTACTGTTACTAAAGCATCATCCATTGGAATTGTAACACTAGCCATACGCTCGATTCCCCGCTTATCTCCCAAGGCTTTCCTGAAGGCTTCGCCCAAACAAATAGCAACGTCTTCGATTATATGGTGCGTATCATCTCCGCTAGCTGATAATTTTAAGTCAAATTTACCGTGCCGCGCCAACTGTGAAAGTAGGTGGTCAAACATACCAACACCATTCTTAATATCATACATACCAGTGCCGTCAAGATTTAGTTCTAAGTTGATATTTGTCTCTGCAGTATTTCTGAGAATAGACGCCCTTCTCTCACTTTGATTATCCTGGATATCAACAGATGGCTTTTCACTATTATTAACCTTTAGAAATTGCATTGCATTCCAAAGTAACTTGTAATTGTCAGAGTTTTTACCATTTCCATTCCGAATATTACTATAAGTTTGCCTTGCAATCCCGATAAAATCTGCCATTTTAGTATCAGAGTAGTTATTACTCTCTTGGAATTTGAGTAAACTATCAATTAACATTTCTTTATCAATTAACGTTTCTACAGCTTGCATCTATTTCTCCTGTTAAATATTATAACAAATGCTACAAATATTACAACATATTTTAATGCATACCTCACCTGTTAGTATACTTCAATGTTATATATTATAACAATCATGTCTTGTCTTGTCAAGTCTTTCCAGGTAAATTAGTAAATATTTTCAAGGAATTGTACATTTATTTAACGCATAGAATGTATTTTCGGTATAACAGTTTTACGCCCTGATGCCGAGCAGCATCTTCAGCCGGAGTTTCAGTACGTTCCACTTCCCTGATATCTTCTCAGAATTATGGCCCGACCTCCCGCAGGGCCTGTAAAAGTGCGTCGGTATGCTCCGGCTTACCGACGCTAATACGAATGCTGTTTTCCAGCCGAGGAATATCGAAATAGCGCACCAGGATGCCCTTTTTCTCCAGCTTCAGAAATAGTTCACGGGCATTGCCCTCCAGAACATTGCAGAAGATAAAATTGGCTTGAGAAGGAAATACCTTAAGCCAGGTGATTGCCTGCAATTCCTCGTAAAGTCTCTCTCTCTCGACGACGATGTCCTTGACCCTTTCTTGTAAATAATCAAGGTCGGCCAGCGACTCCCGCACCGCTACCTCGGCGACTACGCTGATGTTATGAGGGATTTTGATAGCCATGAGATAATCGGCGATGCGCGGCGGAAAGATACCGTAGCCGATACGAAGTCCGGCCAGTCCGGCCCACTTGCTGAAAGAACGCAGAACCACCAGGTTATTATACTGATTGGTAAAAGGCACCATGGTTTCGTCGTCGAACTCGTAATAGGCCTCGTCCAGCAGCATGGGCACGCCGGTTTCCAGTATTTTCACCACGTCATCTTGTGGAACGATATTACCGGTGGGATTATTGGGGCTGGCCAGACATATCAGCCTGGTGTCGGCCGAAACGGCGTTTATAATCCCGTGAACATCGATGTTATAATTATCGTCGCGGAGCACATTGACCACCGTCCCACCGCATATCTCGGTGCTGAAGCGGTAAATATCAAAAGTTGGCACGCTGTTGATAACCTCGTCACCCGGCCCGACGAAAAGTCGCACCAGCATATCAATCAGGGTGTTGCTGCCATGCCCTGCCACGATGCGTTCGGCGGGTGCGTCCGCATATTTCGCCAATAGATTACGCAGTTCCTGCTGGCCATTATCGGGGTAGATGTGGACGTTAGAGATATTTGACAAAGCGCGCCGCACCCGCGGCGAACAGCCGTAGGGATTTTCGTTGGCGTTCATCTTGATGATGCCTTCCGGGGTTACTTCCACTTTACCCGCCAGCGTATCCGGGGAGATACTGGCACTGTAGCCGGTGAAACCGGTAAGGTGAGACCTGACCAGTCTTTCTATGCCCGCTTTATCGTCTGAATTCACGCTAACGCCCCCTAACCCTTTCCTTCAAGTCGTTTTTCAATCGCCCGGGCATGCGCATCCAGACCCTCGGCCCAGGCTATGACAGAGGCAGCCTTACCCAGTTTCTTAATATCACCATCGGTGGTATTGATAACACTGATTATCTTCACAAAATCCAGGATATTCAACGGCGAACTAAACCGCGCCGTGCCCCCGGTGGGCAGGACATGACTCGGTCCCGCCACGTAATCCACCAGCGCTTCCAGCGAATCCTCACCCAGAAAGAGGCAACCGGCGTTTTCCACCTGCTCGATATACCTGGCGGCGTCGGCCACCACCAGGCACAGGTGCTCCGGGGCGAACGCATTGGCCAGTTCGATAGCTTCTGTCACGGTAGCCACGATGCCGATCATTCCCCGTTTTTCCAGAGATTCGGCAGCAACCGAGCGCCGGGACAGATTGGCTAACTGTTTGTCTATTTCACCGTTTACGGAAGCAGCCAGGTTTCTAGATATCGTTAACAGTATCGCCGCCGCGCCCGAGCCGTGCTCCGCCTGCGCCAGGAGGTCGGCAGCGCAATACCCCGGATTAGCGGTATCATCGGCGATAATAATTACCTCACTCGGCCCGTAAAGTCCGTCGATCCCGACATCGCCGTATACCAGCTTCTTGGCCAGTGACACATAAATATTCCCCGGACCGCATACCTTATCGACGCGGGGCACCGATTCCGTGCCGTAAGCCAGCGCGGCCACAGCCTGGGCCCCACCAACCGGGAAAACGCGGTCGACGCCGGCTATTTTAGCCGCCGCCAGCATTACCGGGGATATACTTCCGTTTTTGCCCGGTGGGGTTACTAATATTATCTCTCCGACTCCAGCGACGCGGGCCGGTACGGCCGTCATCAGCACTGAAGAAGGCAGCGGCGCCTGAAAGCCGGGGGCGTGCAGGCCGATACTCCGCAGAGGACGCATCACCCAGCCCAGGCCTTTGCCCGTTTTATCGCGAACAAGAGTCTCCTTTTGTTCTTGATGGAAAGCGTTGATGCGTGCCGCGGCCAGTTCCAGGGCCGTCCGGAGTTCGCTGTCAATTTCGTGGTAGGCCTTTTCAATCTTTTTTTCAGGTATCTCCAGCGAAGTCAGCCGAACGCCGTCGAACTTCTCGGTGTAATCATAGAGAGCGGCATCGCCCCTCCGGCGTACCCCGGCAATTATGTCCCGAACGTTACTCTCTTTTTCGTCGTCGGCCAGATTTTGTCCCAGCATCTGACTTGAAAGGACATCTTTGACCGACTTAAAATCTTCAACAATTCTCATCTAAGCATCTCCGGCGGCTTTCTTCATCCGATTGATTATTTCTTTGATTATCTTGCCCCGGCGAGAGTCCGGCTCCACCGCGGTATTGCCGATAAGACAGGCGGTAGATACAAAGAGCGTATCGATGATTTTCAGGTTGTGCCGGGCGATGGTCCCACCCGTCTGAGTATTTTCTATGAGCAAATCGGCGTCATCCGGCAGGAAAGCCTCGGTGGCTCCCCAGGTCGGGATAACGAGATAGTGCCCCAGGTGGTTCTCCCGGGCATAGCAGTCGGCCAAGTTGACGTATTCCGAAGCCACGCGTAACGGCTCACCATTCTTCGATACATACCGACTCAACCCACCAGCATCATCGACCGACAGGTCCCGGTGAACGACCGCCACCAGCCTGACCCGGCTGAAGCCGAGACTGATGATTTCCCGGACCGGACTGGAAGGAAACTGGCCGAGGTGTTCGTTAAGCCAGTCCTGCCCGGTTATCGCCAGGTCGAAGTTACCGTTGGCCACCTGCAAAGGCATATCCTGGGGCCGGATAACCTTGACCGATACGCCGTCGATGGCTATTTCGGGGCGTCGATTGCCCGTCGCCGAAGGATAGTCTTTTACCCTGATACCGGCTTTCCGGAGAAATTCGACCGTCGGCTTCTGCTGGTGTCCGTCGGGCAAAGCCAGGTGTACCTTATCTTTAGCAGTCGTTTTACCGGAAGAAATCCTGAGAGCACTCCGCTCCCGGACGATATCTTCAGAAGGTGTTTTTACCGGGGCCTCCGGTAGATTACTACTGATTGAATCGATTATCTGCATAAGTTTTTTAGATTCCATACTTTCCTGGTTAGCGATGAGGAAAGCGCTGTAATCCAGTTGGCGTTGAATGGGGACCATGCTGTATTCCGCCAATTTATCAGCATTCTCCGCCGGCAGCAAAACCATATCCGCGTTTTCCGGGGGATAGACCTCGGCGGCGCCCCAGAGTGAAACCACGCTGAAGCGGTCCAGCCTTTGCTTTAGAGCAAAGGACTCCGCCAGGTTGGGATATTCGCTGGCGATTCTCACCAGACCGTTCCCGTTAGTCCTGAAAGCAGGTGACGCCGCCGCCATATAAAGACTACCCCGGCCGTATCTCAGGTCCAGCACCTTGACCAGTTCACTGGTGGGGTATTTTACCCTCAGTTCCTCAATCCAGTCCAGTCCGCAAATCCCGATGTCATAGTTGCCCAGGGCTATCTGGATGGGAATATCCTTTTCTTGAAATACCCTTATCAATACGTCCGGGTATTTCCCCGAGCGGGGGCGGTAAAAACCCATCTCCGAGTGATATTCATCGAGTTTCCAGCCGGCTTTCTGGAGCAATGACGCCGTTTTCCTGAGCAAACGCCCCTTGGGCAGAGCGAGCTTAATCACCACCGTTCCCCTCCAGAATTTTTAATACCGCCGCCGGCGTCGCCACATCCACCGCCTTTTTGCTTTTCACATCCCGTACCTTATATTCAGATATATCTTTGTTCAATTCGATAACCCAGCGGAAGCCGCCGGTTGCCCGGTCGGCCAGGTCTATTTCAGCAATGTATCCGGCTTCACGCAGACTACCGGCAAGTTGAAAAACCGCCGTCGCTATACTGGTATCATCCGGCTGGAGTCTGATTAAAACACTTTCTTTTTCCGGCACCGGCAGTAATTCGGATCCAACCAGTTTCATGACCCGGTAGAGGTAAAGAGCGAATCCGCCGGCGGGTACGTCGCCGCCGCCCATGGCGGAAATCAGGGCATCGTACCGGCCGCCGCCGCCGATTTTCTCCTCCCCGTAATAGAACTGAAAGATGGTGCCGGTATAATATTCAAAGCCGGCCCCGGAGGCTATATCGACGTTATATTTATATCCGAGAGTATCCAGCATATCTATCGTCGCTAAAAAATCATCGATATACGGAGCCATATCTGTCCGATTCTTCACCAGGTCATCCCGCTGCTGGCGGAGGTATTTCGACGACTTCCCCTTTAGGTTCAATAACGGTAACAGCATCTCTTGATAGTCCTTACTATCGCCATCAAGTTCATTCAGGGCTTCCTCGTCACCTTCGAGAATACGGTCGAACAACCGGCTCTGCTCTCCGGCATCCAGCCCAAGGGTTTCCAATATTGTCTTAATAAGTCCCGCGTGTGAAAGCCTCAGTTCCACATTCTGCAGTCCCAGTTTCCCGATAATATCCATGGCGAGAGCGACCAGTTCCACGTCGGCGGTGGTGGAAGCCGCCCCGATAAGTTCGGCTCCCAGCTGCCAGCGCTCCCGGGCTTTTTCACCTTCTTCCTCAAACATGAAGATGTTTGCCGAATAGAAAAGCCGGGCCGGACTACCGGCTTCCATGTTCTCGGTGTAGAGACGAGCCACCGGAATGGTGCCGTCAGGACGCAATACCACCCTTTCACCACTCCAGCCATCCCAGTCGAGGAAGGAATAGACCTTGCCCAGCATGCCCGGGGTGAGCGTACCGGCCGAGGTGAACAGATAGAGGTATTCGATAATAGGCGTTTTTACCTCTTTATATCCCCATTTCACGCAGCATTCACGGCTGATGTTTTCCACCAGCCGGAACAGCTCCATATCGGCGGGGAGTAAATCCCGCATTCCTTTGCTTCTCTGTACTTTCATCCGATTTTCCTGTACATAACTATATAAATACTCTAATAATTTACACTAATTCACCAAGCTATTCAATGACAAATGGGGAGATTACCGCCTGGTCCTGGATAATAGAGAAACCTCACCCCCTCGATTCCCCTTCCCCAAATGGAGGGAATGATGCGGGGAAACTACCGGGTATCAGCACGATTATGCGAGGGCGGTAGGGTGGGAATAGATATCCAAATGGGGTGGTGGCGAGGTCGGCTAGCAGTGTTTTCAATTGCATTCTAACTGCTATACAATTATAATTAAGAAGACTTTCGGGTTGTGACTATGGTAAAAATAAGAAGAATATTACTGCTGGGGATATTGGTACTGCTGGGTCTTTCGATAGCCACGGGTGCCCAGTCGCAAAGCCCCGGTATCGATGTACTCACTATCAAAGGGACGATTAATCCCGTACTTATCGACTACATAGAACGCGGCGTCGAAGATGCCGAGGCCAGGAACTCCGAAGCTCTGATTATCCAGATCGATACTCCCGGCGGACTGGACGACTCTACGCGTAAAATCATCCAGTTGATAGTAAACTCGGACGTGCCGGTAGTGGTATATGTTGCCCCTTCCGGCGCGAGGGCGGCTTCGGCCGGCTTTTATATACTCCAGTCTGCCCACGTGGCCGCCATGGCGCCGAATACGGCCACCGGCGCCGCCACTCCGATATCCCTGAGTGAAGAGGGCGAACAGCAGGTTTCCGACGAGCTTAAAGCCAAGATGATAAACGATTCCGCCGCTTATATCCGGAGTCTGGCCGAATCGCACGGGCGTAACGCGGACTTCGCCGAGGAAGCGGTAAGAGAAGGCTCTTCCGTTTCCGAGCGGGAAGCCCTGGAAATCAACGTTATCGATATGATTGCCCCCGACCTGGAGACGCTTATCGGGCAGTTGGACGGCTGGCCGGCAACCATGCTCAACGGCGATGTAAGGACAATACATACCCAGGGAGTAATCATTAATGATGTCCCCATGAAAACCATCGAGAAATTCCTCTACGTCATCGCCGACCCCAATATCGCCTACCTGCTGTTGAGTATCGCTACCCTGGGCATCATGGCCGAGATATTCAATCCGGGCCTTATTTTCCCTGGAGTAGTGGGCGGCATCAGCCTGCTGCTGGCTTTCTACTCGCTGGGTATGCTGCCGGTGAATTACGCCGGCATCTTGTTCATCGTCCTGGCAATAGGATTATTCATTGGGGAGGTGCTGACTACCACCTTCGGTATCTTTACGGCCGGCGGTGTGGTATCATTGGTCGTCGGCTCCCTTATCCTGTTCAAGGGGGCTTCACCGGTTTTCCGGATTGATCCGTGGCTGGTTGCCACGGTGACCATTATCGTCGCCGGCGTGATGGCCTTTATTATCCACCGGGCTATCAGCGCCCACCGGAAACAGGCTAAAACGGGACGGGAAGAATTAATAGGTAAGACGGCCGTGGTAAAAGTGTCGCTGAAACCCGAAGGTACCGTGTTCTTCAAAGGCGAACGCTGGACGGCCGTCTCGGATAGCGGAGATATAAAAACGGGTGAAGAAGTAGTCATCGATAGCGTCGATGGGTTATTATTACACGTCAGCAAGAAACAACCTGCCGGGTAATAAATCGCAGGCAATAAGGAGGATTTATTGGATAGTTCTACATGGCTGATTACCCTGATAGTCGTCTTGGTCGTCGCTTTTTTGGTCATTGTCATTATCTGGGGAATCAGGGCGCACCGGAATAGAATAGCTGCCGGCCGGGAAGACCTGGTGGGGAGAACGGCGGAGGTGGAGACAGCGCTGGAACCCCGGGGAATAGTATTGGTTGAAGGTGAACGCTGGACAGCTATCATCGAGAGCGGCCAGGCCGAACCTCAAGAAGAGGTTATTATTACCAGGGTCGAAGGTTTGAAATTAATAGTTAACAAAACAAATAAATAAAGGAGGTTAAAATGGAGAGCACCGGAATAATCATTATTGTAGTTGTCGTACTTCTCGTTCTTATCGTCGTCCCGATGGCGGTGAAAATCGTTACGGAATACGAACGAGGAGTGATTTTCCGACTGGGAAGGCTGGTGGGCGCTAAAGGCCCCGGGCTTTTCCTCATCATCCCCTTCATCGACCGTATGGTCAAGGTTGACCTTCGTGTGGTGACGATGGACGTGCCGTCACAGGAAGTTATCACCAAGGATAACGTGACCGTCCGGGTGAATGCCGTGGTCTATTTCCGGGTGGTCGACCCCGAATCGTCGGTGGTCAAGGTACTCGACCATATCAGGGCAACGTCACAAATTTCCCAGACCACGCTGCGGAACGTACTGGGGCAGTCCGAGCTCGATGAGCTGCTGACCCAGCGCGAGAAGCTCAACCAGATGCTGCAGAAAATCATCGACGAGCATACCGATCCTTGGGGCGTCAAGGTGAGTACGGTTGAAATCAAGGAAGTAGAGCTTGCCGAGGAAATGAAGAGATCGATGGCCGCCCAGGCTGAAGCCGAGCGTGAACGCCGCGCAAAAATTATCCACGCCGAGGGTGAGTTACAGGCTTCGGAGAAACTGGCTCAAGCCGCGGCGATTATCGGCCGAGAGCCTTCCGCCATACAGCTCCGCTTCCTATCAACGCTGACTGAAATCGCTTCTGAGAAGAACAGCACCATACTTTTCCCGATACCCATAGAATTCCTCAAAGCTTTCGCTGCCAAAGGCGAAGGGAAGTAGTAAAACAAAATATCTAAATGCGGGAGGGGGTATATCCCCCTCCCCTTTTCCCCCACTACACTAATCACCTAGTATATCTCCTTATGTAAAATACCCCACTGCTATCTATCCTGCATAAGTAGGCAGGAAAAGTCGGGTAAGCGCCGGGTATCATTGCTATAGTGATATTGAAGGAGAAGCGGAATAGATGGAATGGTCCGAAAGAATGAACGCGGCGATAGACTATATAGAGGATAACCTGGCGGGTGAGATAGATTTCACCAAAGCTGCCGAGAAAGCCTGCTGCTCAGCTTTCCATTTCCAGCGGATTTTCTTTGCCGTGAACGGACTGACACCAGCGGAATATGCCCGTCGCCGCCGGCTCACCCAGGCCGCCAGAGAACTCACCTCCAGTAACGCGAAGGTAATTGATATTGCCATAAAATACGGTTATGATTCGCCGGATGCGTTCACCAGGGCTTTCCGTAACCTGCACGGCGTGACACCCACGGCAGCGCGCGAACCGGGAGTAACGTTGACGGCGCTCCCGCGTATCTCCTTTCACATAGAACTAAAAGGAGGTACCGACATGGACTACCGGATATTAGAGAAACCGGCTTTCCCAATAGCTATGACTTCAAGACAATTCACCACAGCTAACGGTGAGAATTTCGTACAGATTCCCAAATGGTGGGACGAATTCATGGCATCACCGGACAGTCAGAAAATGACAGCGTTAACGGGAGGGAAACCCGGCGCAATAACCAGGGGAGTAACGCTGGGGATATGCTATGGAGAGGCCGACGACGTGGAATTCTCCTACGGCATCGGGGTAGAACTTGCCGAAAACGCTCCGTCCGGAGGTTTCGAAAGGATAGATATACCGGCATCGACCTGGGCTGTGTTCGACTGTACACTAGACAACCTTCAGGACATCACCAAGCGTATATTCAGCGAGTGGTTTCCTTCTACCGGCTACGAACATGATACAGTACCAGAACTCGAGGTCTATCTGCCGGAAAAACCTGGTGAGGAAATGCAGTGCGAGCTATGGATGCCTGTTGTAAAGAAGAAGTAAAAATCCCTTACTTTTCACGCAGGGTAACATCCCCAGCAACTACAGTAGTCAAGTTACCGTTATCAAGTCTAAGTATGAGGGCACCGCTGGAATCAACGGAGTCGGCGGTGCCTTCCATTGTTTCTTTTCCAGCGGTCACCACTACTCTTTTACCCAGCGTTATCAGTCTCTGCCGCCATTCAGCAAATATCTCTCGGCCTTCCGGTAGCATCGTATAAAATCGTTCCATTTCAACAAGCAAGCTTTTCACCAAATCAGTCTTCACAACGGTCTGTTCAATTTCTTTTTCCAGGCTGGTAACGGGTACGTAACTGTCGTCAACTTTAGATTCACCCAGGTTAACATTAATACCGATGCCTATAATAGCCCGGGCAGTCTTATCCCCACTTATCTCGTTCTC
>DAOUER010000051.1:0-14452 GCA_034430375.1 Dehalococcoidales bacterium | reverse complement strand
GGGCATCTGGCCCTTTTCGGCTATGATCCGCTGGAGTACAATATCGGCCGGGGCGTTCTGGAAGCTATTGGCATCGACATTGAGCTTAAGCACGGTGACGTGGCCGCGCGCGGGAATTTCTGCACGATTGGTGATAATGGTAAGGTAACCGACCGCCGGGCCGGGAGAATCTCCACCGAAAAATGCGAGGAATTATGCAGGTTGCTAAGCGGGATTTCAATGCCTAACGTCAAAGTCAGCGTTTATCCGGTACGGGAACACCGCTTTGTGGCTATCTTTCACGGTGAATATCTGGATGCTCAAGTAACCGAATCCGACCCGCAGCAAATCGGGGTGGCTCCGCTGGAAATTAAGCCTCTGGTAAAGGGAGATTCGGGGGCCATAAGACTGGCGGATATCGCCAACCGGTTTATCTCCGAAGCCAAGGACTGCCTGGCCGATCATCATCCGGCCAATATGATTTTACTCCGGGGATTCTCCCGGCAGCCCAGGCTCCCTACCATGCAGGAGGTTTACAAGCTAAACCCCCTGGCGGTAGCAATTTACCCCATGTACCGGGGTCTGGCCAGGCTGGTGGGTATGGAGATAGCCGAAACGGGGAATACGCTGGAAGATGAATTTGAGACGTTGAATAAGCATTATCAGGAACATGATTTCTTTTTCGTGCATATCAAATGGACGGACAGCGCCGGAGAGGACGGCGATTTTTCACGCAAGGTGAAAATCCTGGAAGAGATAGATGCCGCTTTGCCGGGTTTAATGGAGTTAAATCCCGACGTGCTGGTGGTTACCGGCGACCATTCGACACCGTCGGTAATGCAGGGGCACAGCTGGCACCCCGTGCCGGTACTCATCGTCTCACAATACTGCCGGCCCGACCCGGTAACCGAATTTTCCGAGAAAGCCTTTCTTGGCGGCGGTCTCGGCAGGCTGTCTTCGACACAGATAATCCACCTGGCCATGGCTAATGCCTTGAAGCTGAATAAATATGGAGCTTAGGAGTAGAACGATGCGCGTTCCGATGATTGCCGGAAACTGGAAAATGAATACCACGGCTGATGAAGCGGTGACTCTGGTCAGGTCGATGCTGCCGGAACTAGATAAGATACCCGGCGTTGATAAGGTTGTTTGCCCGCCGTTTATCTCGCTGGTTAGCGTTAAGGAAATCCTTAGAGGCAGTTCTGTTCAGATGGGCGCTCAGAATTTATACTATGAAGAAAAGGGCGCTTATACCGGTGAGATATCGCCGTTGATGCTGACCGGGGTGTGCGATTACGTTATTATCGGTCATTCGGAACGGCGGCAGTATTTCGGTGAGACTATTGGTATCATCGATAAGAAAGTGCCGGCGGCGGTCAATGCTAAAATAACACCGATTATGTGCGTTGGCGAGACACTGGAGGAAAACGAGGCAGGCAAGACCAAGGAGGTTCTCATGCGGCAGTTTGCTTCGGCTTCCGACCGAGTGTATTTCCTCAGCGGTATGGTCATCGCCTACGAACCCATCTGGGCTATCGGCACCGGAAGGTCGGCCAGCGGCGCCCAGGCGAACGAAACCATCGGTTATATACGTAAGCTGATTGCCCACCAGCACGGCAGTGATATTGCGGAAAGCGCCCGGATTCTTTACGGGGGCAGTGTTACCGCCGATAATATTACGGAAATTATGGAGCAGCCGGAAATCGACGGGGCCCTGGTGGGCGGTGCCAGTCTGAAAGCCGATGCCTTTATCAGCATCGTCAAACAGACGGCCGAAATCTGGAGTGCTGCCTGATTGTATGAAACCGCTGGTAGCGATAGTCGGGCCCACCGGTATCGGGAAAAGCCGGCTGGCGTTGCAGCTCTGCAGAATTTTCCACGGAGAAATCGTCAGTGCCGACAGCCGCCAGGTATACCGTCATCTTAATATCGGTACAGCTAAGCCGACTCCCCGGGAAATGACCGAGGTATCACATCACCTGGTGGATATTATCGATCCCGCCGAAGATTTCAGCCTGGCGAAATTCCAGGAAATGGCCAACCGGGCGGTTGATGATATCCATAATCGGGGTAAAATACCCTTTCTGGTAGGGGGCAGCGGATTATATGTAAAAGCTGTCCTGGAGAACTGGCAGATACCCCGGGTGTCACCCGACTCCGAATTCAGATATAATATAGAAAAGATTGTGGATGAGGAAGGGACCGGCGAACTCTACCGGCAACTGGTCAGCATCGATCCCGATGCGGCCGGTAAAATCGACCCGAACAACGTGCGCCGCATTATCCGGGCTCTCGAAGTGCATGCCGGGACTCAGACGCAATTTTCACGTCTCGGTTATAAAAAAGAACCCGGATTTCGTTATTTGACAATCGGACTTACCACCGACAGACCCGCCCTGTATAAAATCGTCGACCGTAGAATCGACGTCATGTTTGAGCAGGGGCTGGTCGATGAGGTGGAATATTTACTCAAAATGGGGTATGATTTTACTTTACCGGCGATGTCGGGCATCGGCTACCGGCAGGTTGGCCAGTATCTCCGGAGAGAACTGTCACTGGATGCCGCTAGGCAAAAGATGAAGACCGAGACTCATCGATTTATCCGGCACCAGTACGCCTGGTTCCGGCTTACCGACGAAAAAATACACTGGTTTGATATCAATGACCAGTGTCACCATGAGATTGAAGACCTGGTGAAACAATTCCTGGAAATTGAATAGAAAGAACCCTTTAGAGAAAGAGTATGGACTTTACTAAATTACAGGGCACGGCCAACGATTTTGTATTGATAGAGGCCGAAGTTATGGAACGCGACTGGTCCCGTCTGGCGGTAGATATCTGTGACCGTCATTACGGGGTGGGTGCGGACAGCCTGTTATTACTGCTGCCTTCGGATAAAGCGGATTACCGGATGGTGGTTTTTGATGCCGACGGCTCCGAGGCTGAGACTTGCGGCAACGGCTTGAGATGCCTGTCCAGATATGTCATCGAAAAGGGTAAAGTAAGTACGCAGCAGGAGAAAATAACCGTCGAGACGGCCGCCGGTATCAATCGTATTAAGCCGTATCTGGAAAACGGCGTCATTACCGGTTTCGGAGCGAATATGGGTAAGCCCAGATTTAAAGCTGAAAACATCCCGATAGCGCCGGAGAGTGGGGCAGGGGAGTTAGTTGACATAAAAGGGCTACTGAGTTATAGCGTAAACGTCGATGGTTATGAATTAACGCTTTACCTGGTGTCCATGGGCAACCCGCATGCCGTATTTTTTACGAAGAAACCCGTAGCTGATTTTCCGCTGTCCCGGTTAGGTCCCCTGGTGGAACATTTACCGGTATTTCCCCGGCGCACCAATTTTGAAGTAGCCCGTATTGTCGGTGATAACCGCCTGGAAGCCCGTGTCTGGGAGAGGGGAGTTGGAGAAACGATGGCCTGCGGCAGCGGGGCCTGCGCTATCGCGGTTGTTTCGATAATCCTGGAATATACCGAACATGAAGTAACGATAAAACTGCCTGGCGGGGTACTGGAACTGGAGTGGAACGGGGACGGTGAGGTGATTCTGGGAGGTCCCGCGGAAATAGTATTCGAAGGAAAATGGCCGGATTGAGGTGTGACAAATGAAAGTAGCCAGTAGAATATCAGAACTACAACCATACCTGTTTGTAGAGATAAACAAGAAAATAGCCGAAAAAAAAGCCAGGGGTGAAGAGGTTATCAGTTTTGCCATCGGTGACCCGGATATCCCGACACCCCCTCATATCATCGAACGACTTTGCCAGGAAGCTAAAGACCCGGCCAATCACCGTTATCCGGAATCGGCCGGCCTGCCGGAATTGAGTCGGGCCATAGCCGACTGGTACAAGAACCGGTTTGATATTTCACTCGACTCTGAAACCGAGGTCCTGCCGCTTATCGGCTCCAAGGAGGGAATAGCCCATATTGCTTTCTGCTATATCGACCCCGGAGATATCGCTCTGGTGACCGACCCGGCTTACCCGGTATATTCGGTAGGCACGTCACTGGCGGGCGGCAGGATGTATTATTTACCGCTGAAAGAAGAAAATGACTTCCTGCCCGATTTGAATAATGTCCCTCAGGATGTTCTGAATAATACGAAGATGCTGTGGATAAATTATCCCAACAATCCTACCGCCGCGGTGGCCGACCTGGACTTCTACAATCGGGTGGTTGCATTTGCTAAACAGCATAACATCATCGTTTGTCATGACGGCCCATACTCAGAGGTGGCCTATGACGGGTATCAGCCGGTAAGTTTCCTCCAGGCTGAAGGCGCCCGGGATGTGGGCGTGGAGTTTCACTCGCTTTCCAAGAGCTATAACATGACCGGCTGGCGTATCGGTATGGTCGTCGGCAACGCCGAGATTGTCGACGCCTTAAGGACATTAAAGTCCAACCTTGATTCGGGGATACCCCAGGCCATCCAGTACATGGCTATCGAGGCCCTTAACGGACCGCAAGATTGCATCGCCGAGCATAATGCCATCTACCAGCGGCGCCGCGACCTGGTGGTGGAGGTACTGGCTAATATAGGACTGGATGTAAAGACTCCCAAGGCCAGCCTGTATGTTTGGGCCAGGGTACCGGAAGGGTATAATTCGGTGGGGTTCACCGCCGACCTGCTGGACCAGGTGAACGTGGCGGTAACACCGGGGATAGGGTATGGTAAAAGCGGTGAAGGGTACGTCAGGCTGTCGCTAACGATACCGGACGCGGCCCTGGTCAAAGGGTTGTCCAGGCTATCGGGATGGCGGAATACCCGCCGGCTGACTCCTAAGAGATAAATTGACATAATATCAGGAGGTTGCCATCACTAAAAAAGCGATTCTCACCAAAACGGCCCCGGAAAGAGCTTTATTGCTGGCGGTAACCTCAAAAGGGAGAAGAGAGAGGGAGTTGGCTGAAGACTCGGTAAATGAGTTGGCGCGCCTGGCCGCCGCCGCCGGGGCTAAGGTTGCCGGGAAGATTATCCAACAATTACCCGCGCCATCCAAATCGTTTTACGTGGGCAAGGGTAAGCTGGAAGAGTTGCAGGCACTCAGGGAAACAACCGACTACAGTACCCTGATACTCGATGATGAACTTTCGCCGGCCCAGCAGAAGAACCTGGAAGAAACTCTCAAGGTCAAGGTTATCGACCGGGCGGCCCTGATTCTGGATATATTTGCCCGGCGGGCCCGCACTCATGAAGGCCGTTTGCAGGTGGAATTGGCCCAGTACCAGTACCTGCTGCCCCGGCTGGCCGGACAGTGGCAGCATCTGGAAAGACTGGGCGGCGGTATCGGCACCCGGGGTCCCGGCGAAACACAGATTGAGACCGACCGGCGTATCATACGACGTAAAATCCAGCGACTCAAGAAGCAGACGGAAGACATCCGCAAGCACCGCCAGTTATACCGCCGGCAGCGGGAGAAAAGCCGCATACCGGTGGTGGCGTTGGTGGGCTATACCAGCGCCGGGAAAAGCACGCTTCTTAACGCCCTGTGCCGGGCGGAAGTACTGGCCGACGACCGGCTGTTCGCCACGCTGGATCCGACCACCCGCCGACTGACACTGCCGGATAAGAAAACCGTCTTGCTTACCGATACGGTAGGATTTATCCGCAAACTCCCGCCGACGATTATCGATGCGTTCCGGGCGACCCTGGAAGAGCTAACTGAGGCCAGTCTCCTGGTACACGTCGTCGATTTCGCTTCGCCGGATGCGTCGCAGCAGTGCCAGACAGTTGAAGAAATCCTGGGAGAACTTGAACTTACTGAAAAACCGAGGGTTACGGCGCTGAATAAGATCGACTGTCTGCTGGATGAAGAAAAAGTATGGGATGAAGCGTCGGCGCTGGAGTATTTCTCATCGCAGGAAGTCGCTGCTGAAGAAAATAACTTGTTCATCTCCGCCGCGAAAAAGTGGGGGCTAACCGGTCTGGTTGAGAAAATCGGCGGCGTAATAGCCGGGTAGCGTCTAATTGACATAATACTATGGAATCATTAACGGGACCTCTTTTTGCCATACTAACCGCGGCGTCTTTTGCCCTTCCACAGGTAATGATCAGAAGAGCCACCTATCAATCTGAGGAATCATTTACCGCGTTGGTAATATCTTTGTTGGTAGGTACGCCGATATTCATATTGCTGGTGACTTTCGCCGGCGAATGGCACGCATTTATTTCATTTACCTGGGAGCAATATCTTTTACTGGCGGCCGCCGGACTTATCCACCTGGTAATCGCCCGGTATCTATTTTTTAACAGCACCCGCATCATCGGCGCTAATCCCACCGCGGCCATTACCCGGGCCAGCATTGTCTTTTCCATTATCCTTGGTGTCGTTTTACTGGACGAGACAGTTACCAGCCTGCAAATATTTGCGGCGCTGCTGATCATGTTCGGGGCGGTGCTGACCACTACCGAGATAAGCCGCAGCACTTTTAGGATATCGACGCGGGGACTGCTGATGGGACTGGGGACGGCGCTTTGCTCGGCGGGTTCGGCGACATTAATCCGGCCGGTGATGCAGGAGGTAGATGAAATCTACGCGGCAACTTTTGTCATGTACTTGGCGGCTTTCGTCGTAATCCTGATGCTGCTTTTATTTTTCCCGAAACAGCGAAGGGCGGTGGTGGAGCAAAGCCGGCCGACATTTCTCATGTTATCCGCCGGGGCTATTTTCCTGGTGGTGGGCCACCTGTTACGGTTTACCGCATTAAAGTACAGCCCGGTCAGCGTTGTCCAGCCGCTGGTGGCTACCATCGTTATTTTTGTATTGTTGTTTTCCTGGATAATTAACCGGAAGATAGATTTTTTCAACTGGCGGGTTATTGCCGGGATAATCATGGTACTGGCCGGGGTTTTTACGATTTACGGGTGGTTTGCCTGAATATTACCCGAAATTTAGCCTCGCCAAGCCCTCAAATCAAAATCTGAGCGTTTTCCGGCCACCACCCGGGGAATTATATTCAGAGCCAAAAACACCGGGGCAAAATCAGGGCGATTTTTTAATTTTTTCGTATTTTAAGGATTTAAGGCGTTTTTCACCAAAATCCCCCGGTTGGTTATTTTATCGGACAAACCGCTGATGAGAAAGGGTAGAGGGTGGGAAAAGATAACCGGCGAATTGTTGACATAACAGATGAAGAAAAAATCAGAGTGTCTTTCGGTGAATAACCTTGATATCCGTACAGCCCAGGTCTTCAAGGCTTAAATCACTATATTTCTCGTTAACGCTAAAGTTAATTGTGGTAATTTTCGGTTCTTCCCAGATTAATTCCAGTCCTGCTTTTTCAAAGAGGTTAAGCCAATCCGGACGCTGGACTCTATTGAAATACTGTACGTCGTTCTCAAAATAGCGTTTCCAGGTCTTATCCGAGTACTTAAGGTAGTTCTTTGATGATACGCTTTTGGTGTAGTCAGAGATATGGTCGCCTAAATCAATGGTGTGGACCGAATAGCCACCGGGTTTCAACAACCTGTTAAAATCCCGGACGTACTCCGGTAGAATCTCCGCATTGATATGCTCCATGACATTACAGCTGTAAATGACATTGAACGAACCGTCCTGGAGACGGTGAAGCGTCCCACCCGGCTCAACCATGTACTTGAATCCGAGTAAATGATACAATTCATCATAGGAGTTTACCGATGCAATGGAATCAAGGAGGCTATGCACACGCTCGCGTACGGAGGGGGTAAGATCCAGGGCAGTATCAATAACGTCTTTAAGCTGGGAAAAGTATAGCTTGAACGGGGCCAGCTGACGGTTATCCCAGACGTCGAAACCGGTAATGCTGACATCATAGAATAGACGCAGAAACACTGATTCCCAGTGCACCCAGCCGGTGCCGAGCTCCAGGAGGCTGTTACCGCTCTGGATGATGTTATGTTTCCTGATTAATTCGAGTAACGAACGGCCGCGGTTAATATAATTTTCGGGGAGTCCTTTCCGGGTCCGTCGCTTTGAACCGATGGTATTACCCAAGTAGCGATAGACTCGCTTCGTTAAGGAATTGGATGAAAAGAGTTTGAGTAGTGCCGCAACAGTAAGATACTTTAACATGGAAATATTACGGGACAATGTTAACATCGGGAGGTTAACAAGTCAACTTGAAGGTAGCTATATTCGGGGGCGCACAATATATGTTATGTAAGATTAGGCACGCAGAATAGATTACATAATCAAGCCGGTCCCCTGCTTATTTAATAAAAATATAAAGAAGTAAAATCATGTCCAAAGTTTTGGGAATCAGCGGCAGTCCCCGCCGGGGCGGAAACTCGGATATTCTTTTAAAGAGTTTTCTGGACGGCGTGCGGCGTGGCGGAAGCGACACCAAAGCAATCAACTTAAGCGATTATCAATTCCAGTCCTGCATCGGCTGCGAAAGGTGCCGCAATACCAACCACTGCGAGGGCCTACAGGACGGCATGCAGCTGATATACCCCAGGATACTGGAGTCTAAAGGAATCGTCCTGGTTTCCCCTACGCATAACTATAATGTTACCGCCTGGATGAAGGCGTTTATCGACCGCCTGTACTGTTTCTACGGCTATACCGATGAACGTCCCCGCAACTGGTGGAGTACGCTGGCCGACCAGGGACGTAAGGCGGTCCTGGGGGTTATCGGTGAGCAGGCCGACCCTGATGAAGCTATCGGACTGACGATGACAGCTATGAAGCTGCCGATCGAGGCATTGGGTTATGAAGTTATAGGAGAGCTACCGGTAACCGGCGTCTTTGATAAAGGCATGGTACGTGATAATCCGGATAACCGGAAAAAGGCCGAAGAACTGGGGTACGAACTGGCACGGAAGTTAGCCTGAACGCCCTTCTTTATTATGTCAATCCGCCATAGCCCTGTTACCGCAAGTCAGGATGGATGTCATCAGGGCGTTTACGGTGAGGTACGGCGGGCAACCGCCCCGCGGGCAATCACCCACCGATAATTAACTAGATTTTCTTCATGACTTAATGAGCCTATTCGGCCGCCAGAGCCGCTTTTATCTTGTCATAGGCATCATCGGTTACCCAGGTCTTCCAGGTGCTTTCGTATTCGTTAAAATACCAGATAGCCGCTTCATCCCAATCCTGTACTTCGTTTTCCTTGGCCCAGGCAGCTGTCCTGTTCAAGGCTTCCACGCCTACCATCATGTCTTCAAGCATCTCCACTACGTCGGGTGCTTTATCACGGAGGTCGGCATTAATGCCAATATCTATGGGGACAGTCTCATATGCACAGGCTTCGCTAAGGGGGCGGAGACTGTCATCATCCTTGGCAGCTGTTATCTGAGCCCAGACATCGGCATCATATGCCGGCTCTTCCAGGATATACCAATCATAGAGTCCCATGATGGCCGTAGGAGCCCAGTAATACCCAAATACCGGCTCTTGCTTCATCTGGGCGCTGGCTAAAGCCGCTTCCATGACGCCGGAACTACCGGGGGCGATCAGGTTATAATATTCTGATAGTCCGTAGGCCTCTATTTTAACGTCGTTGATCGCTTCACATTGCCAGCCGATGATGCAGTTGAGAAAGTTTCCCTTGCCCGGATCTGCGGGGTCTTCAAATAGCTCCCAATGGTCCTTCATGTCGAAAACGGTCTTAATGTTGTACTCGTCGGCTACCCACTGTGGAACCATAAAAAACTGGGGGCCGCCTTCATAGATTGCACCCACGTTCTCAATAGTGCCAGCAGCCATTTCTTCCGTGTACATATCCTCCCAGTTTTGCTGCCACATCTCCATCCATATGTCGATATCGCCCTGCGCTAATGAAGTCTGGGCAATAGGTGTTGTCATTACAGTTGTCTCTACCGGGTAGCCGTAACCGTTCTCAATGATATATTGAGCAATGGCATTATTTATCCAGAGAGACTCAAACTGGGTATCACCTATAATAATGGTTGGCTTTTCTTCCTCACCACACCCTACAGATGCGGTAACTACCAGCATCAGAGCTGTGAGAAGAAAGAGTGCGCGTTTCCAATGTGATTTAATGCTATGCATAAAGAGTTACCTCCAAAATTTCTTTTCCTCATCTGAGAATAGGTTTAAATAAGGAATCCCTGCTTCCCTACTTCGGTTTTTTTCTCTATTTCTCACCTCCTTCCAGGTATGGCCCTGTATACATTTTATGTACCCGGCGACGGTTCTCGTCTTTTAGCGAATCCCTGGCTGATACGGTCCAGGATGATAGCCATGAAGACGATGCTGATACCACCGAGAAATCCTCTGCCTACCTCCAGGCGGGCAATACCGTTCAAAACTTCAACTCCCAGACCCTCGGCGCCGATCATAGACGCGATGACTACCATCGCCAGCGCCATCATTACCGTCTGGTTGAGTCCTGCCAGTATTGTTGGTAATGCCATGGGAGTTTGTACCCTTATCAGCAATTGCCATGACGTTGTTCCGAACGACTTGGATGCCTCGATTACTTGCGGGTCTACCTGCCGGATTCCCAGAGCGGTCAGGCGGATTATAGGCGGAACGGCATAGATAAAGGTAGCCATTACTGCCGGTACCGGCCCCGTCCCGAACAACATCACTGCAGGAATAAGGTACACGAAACTGGGCATAGTCTGCATCATGTCCAGGATAGGTCTTTGGAAACTGTTATAGCGGTCACTTTTAGCCGCGAGGATTCCCAGCGGCAATCCGAATGCCACGCAGATAATAGCTGAGGTCATCGTGATAGCCAGGGTCTGAGAACCCATATCGAGTAGTCCCATAAAGGAAATAATCAGGAGGAATATTACGGATATCCCGGCAAACTTGACACCGTTGGTACGCCACGCGAAGAATGCGGTGATGATGAAAATACTCCACCAGGGAAGCCACAGGAAAAAGTCTTCGAGCGGGGTCAGAATACCCCTTCGAATTATGGTGTTAATAGTGGAGAAGAAAGGGTCCCAGTTAACGACTACCCAGTGAACTATATCATCAACGAATTTGATTACTTCCCACCCGGGACTTACATCGTTTATCTCTTGAGGGAAGTCTATCGCCGCTCCCGGCTCTTCTCCTTCCGGTACATTGGCGTACAGTCCGAACGATACTACCAGTAATATCGCCACGGCTATCAAACCGATGGATATTTTCCAATAGAATGGGAGGTTCGATAGCTTTTTCGTATAGTCCGCCAGTTTTTGCAGGCTGTTAGGCGGTTTGGCTGAATAGTCTGAGTAATTATTCCCGGTTTTGTCTTCCTGCATCAGTGAGTCAAGTCCTTATTATATTTACTTACCGTTTTCGCTGGTCGTCTGCATCGCATCGATTAATCTTGGTCGGCTGATTACCCCGACGAGATGACCCTCCTCATCCACCACCGCCAGTGGCGTGTTATGGTGGGCAACCAGCGGCAGGCAATCATCCAGCGGAGTCTGGGGGAGAACCGACGATGCATTGACGTCGGCTGCCTCACCAACCCTGGTAGCGCCTTTCTTCTGCGCTTTCTGTAGCTGGCTTAACGTAGCACAGCCTTTAAATTTATTATCTTCATCTACGATAAAGGCCGCCTCAACATTCTCATCTTCAACCTTTTGCATGACTTCCCTCAGGTCATCATTGTTACTTACTATTACCGAAGGTTTCTTGGTGATACTGTAAGCCGGAATCACTTGCCCCCGGGGTACGTCCTTGACAAACTCGCTGACATAATCATCAGCTGGGTTGGTGACGATATCCAGCGGCGTGCCGATCTGGACGATCTCTCCGTCTTTCATAATAGCTACCCGGTCTCCCAGCTTGAGGGCTTCATTGAGGTCATGGGTGATGAATACCACCGTCCTCTTTACCTTGGTGCGTAGATTAATAAACTCGTCCTGCATCTGGCGGCGTATCAGCGGGTCCAGGGCGCTGAACGGTTCGTCCATGAGGAGTATTTCGGAACCTATTGCCAGGGCACGGGCCAACCCTACACGTTGTTGCATACCGCCGCTGAGTTCGTCGATATGGCTGTTCTCCCAGCCCTGCAGGCTAACTGTTTCCAGAGCCTGGGCAACCCTTTTTTCTTTTTCCTGACCGCGGTCACCCCTGATTTCCAGTCCGAAAGCCACATTCTCTTCTACGGTACGATGAGGCAGCAGTCCGAAGTACTGGAAGACCATGCTCAACTTGAGACGCCGCATTTCCCGGAGTTCCTTATCGTTCATCCGGGCGACGTCTTCGCCTTCAATGAGTGTAATGCCCCGGGTAGGTTCAATCAACCGGTTAATACAGCGGACAAGAGTCGATTTACCACTTCCGGATAGCCCCATAATAACGAAAATCTCGTTCTCAAATACATCGAATGAGATATCTTTTACAGCGATTACATGCCCTGTTTGCTCGAGAATATCCTGCTTAGAAGCACCACTACTAGCCATGTCGATGACACTTTCCGGATTTGGGCCGAAGACCTTCCATATGCCCTGGCACGAAATTATGGTCTTCTCTTCAGGCATGATTCTCTCCTGTATAAATTAATTAACATTACTTTTAAAGAATAAGCGTTCCGGATATTAGGATTCATCACTATACTGATACTGGATAATTACTCTATTAAACAGCATAATCCGGATTTTAACTCGTATGTAATATTATGTTAACCTCCTTAGAGTTAATTTCTTAAAACATGGTAAAACAATGAAAGAGGTGGACATTCTTTAGCAGTGTTTCTGAGGATGTTAAATGGATTCGGGAATTTTGACCAGGGATGAATATTTACGGAAAGGATATGTCAGAAATATGACATATATATTTGTGAGGAAAAAGCCCAAAATACTATAATTCATTTTTATTTTATTGCCGATACCACCTCATTTTATCGAGTTTGAGTGAAAATACTCACAAATCACCCCGGGATAACTTTGTATATACTACCTGTTCAAGAAACATCTGTCAAATGCCGTAGTATATGAGGAACTGGATAAAAAACTATCATTATGAGAAAGTGGGCTCGGTAGGGATCGAACCTACGACCAATCGGTTATGAGCCGACCGCTCTGCCGCTGAGCTACGAGCCCTTGATATCGGTTCTGAATTAGTATATTCTTTGTTAATTCTTGATAATATTATGTAAACTACCCTACCGGGCGGTAAATATAGTGCTTTGACTACACACAGCCGGTGGGTTTGGGTACACCCGCCCACTTACAAGCCGATTGTGCCGGGCCTTTGGGGAATAGTTCGTAGAGGCGGCTTAAATTAAAACCGGTTTCTTTGATAAGGCGTCTAATCATCGGACAGATGCCGTTATCAAGATAATATTGTCTTAAATAATTTATTGATTGCCAGTGGTCTTCTGTTAGTTCGGAGATGTTTTCCAACTGAGCATAAGCTTTAGCAATATCTTCGGTCCATTTATCTGTTTCCTGCAAGAAGCCTTTTTCATCAACTTCGTAAACGCTACCCGCTAGCTCTAATTGTGCCATACTAATCAACATCTCCTCTTGCGTCCGTTAGGTATAGTGTTGCCGTGTTCCAGCGTAAGATAATGAGTATTATAAGACATATTACAATGGAAACGTTGATGAAAGCAACCGTAGATAGTGTTAGTTATCGTTACAGGATATGAAAGGTCTTTCAATATCAACCATGGTATTGACAATCAGTTCCGCCAGACCGCCGACAATGATGCCCGTTTTTTTCCTTGACACCGTAATAGTTTAAAATATCACTGAACTGCAGTTTGCAGTTCAGAACTGACGTCCAATCTTTAAAACGGTACTAAACGGGAAATGCGGACTCCGAGGCTAGCCATTCCTAACTATCCTGGAAGCTATCGATGATGAAGCCGGCGGCCAGTCTGACGCCGATGCCGGGGGAAACACCGCACTTCTCAAAACCTTTCTCGTGGGAGAAGGTCATCATGGCCTGTTCGCTTTCACCCGGATTTATCCGGTGTCCCAGGGTTACCGTTTCGATGATATCGGCGCAGTACATGTGGCCGATTTGCCCCTCGAATTGAGCCATGAATTTCTGCGCGATGCTGATGGTTTTATTCAGCGCATCGTAATCCAGGCGGTCTTTACCACCGAAGAACAGCCCGAAGTTTATCAGGCTGCCGGTAATACCGCCGCACATATCCCCCGTACCGCCGATTCCGGGGAACGGCGTAAGGGCGTGGATAATTTCCATATTGCCCAGGCCGAATTCTTCCATCAGCGAAAGGGCGGTAGCCTGGGCGCAGTTTTTCAATGTAAAGTTATACTCTTCCGCATGTAATTGTACCCGATCGAGGATTTCTTCCCGATTCGCAATCAACTCTTCAGGATTCAATGTCTTCCTGGGGATGCCTTCCGCAGTAAGCTTTTTTATCCTGGCTTCCAGTCTGGGGATATCCCACTCTCTTTCGGATAGCTCATCTACTTTTTTCTTTAAGGCTTCATAATCCGGCATGAGACGGTTTCCTCCTTTTTACGCAATTGTAAGTGATTCGGTAGAAATGGAGCGGGAGACGGGGCTCGAACCCGCGACAACCTGCTTGGAAG
>DAOUER010000050.1:0-4021 GCA_034430375.1 Dehalococcoidales bacterium | reverse complement strand
AAGGAAAACACGCTGCAAACCCGGCTGGAGATGAAGCCAAAACCCGGTATATTTGTCTCCGGTACGTTCATTTCCCTGGTCGTAATGTCACTGATAATCATGTTCGTGGCGGTAGTTATCGGCAACCGGGTACTCCTGTATACCGGTACAGCATTTATCTTGTACCTGGCGGGGATAATGCTGAGAATCATCCTTACCATTCACCGCTCTCCCCTCTCGGCTGAGACCGCTATTATCAGGATTATAGCCGGAAACTCCGGAGATATGTCTTTAGAAATAACCAATAAAGCATCGGCGAGGATACACTGCCAGTTCGGAACACCCGAAGACTGGCTGAAGATTGTACCGCTGGCCGCCGTCCTGAAAAAAGGCCGTATCAAATTAAGCCTGAACTATACGCCGCCGCTGGCCGGGAATTCACGACCCCAGCTGCACGCCATAGCTAAAGACCTGAGAGGCCTGTTACAGATATACCAGGTACTGGAACCTCTGGTATTTGAAATCATCCCGAAAGCCAGGTACGCCGAGTGGCTGGCCCGGAAATATCTGCAGCAGACCGGTAGCGGCGCAGCCGGTATCGGTACACCGTCGGCCCAAACACCGGTCAAAGCTACCGGTGGTATTGAATACCAGGAAAGTCGTGATTACCAACCCGGTGATGCGTTAAAAGATATAGACTGGAAACATACCCTGCGCTTGAACCAGCTAATCGTTAAAAATTACTCCAACGACGAAGATTCGGCAGCCATTATCGCCGTAAATCTCTCGGTCGCCAATGATGAAGAAGCAGATAACCTGGCGTATAACCTCGTTACGGCGGCGCTGACACTGGCCAGAGAAAGCGTTCCCGCGGCGCTTGCTGCATATGATCACCGGGGTGTATTACTTACCACCAGCGTTAATGATCCGGACGAAACTCTGAAGCAATCTTTATCGTTATTAAAAGATATTACCCGGGTTGAATCGATTGCCCGTTACCTGGAACTGGCGGATGTAGTCGCCATCAGGCGTAATATCGCCCAGCTAAAGCAGTTAAATACCGGACCGGCAGAACGATTGCTTAATATCCTGAACTTTGAGTATCATTCCATAGAAGAAAACACCCGGAGTCATCCGGCTACGATGGCTTTAACCACCGCCGCCAAACAGGTCGCGGCGCCGGCCACCATACTACTAATATCTCAACTGAATCACGATGCTGAAGCTATCAGGGTAATCACTGAAAAACTGACCAGAAGATTTTTTAATACGATAGAGGTGGCTCCCCCGGTAACGGCTATTCCACGGTAACGGTTTTAGCCAGGTTCCGGGGAAAATCGATGGGGCATCCTCTTTTCCGGGCAACAAAATAGGCGATGAGCTGGAGAACAACGGTATTGACTACTGGCGAGAACAAGGGCTCAACTTTAGGCACGTAGATCACCGAATCAGCCAGGGCCTTGATATCTTCATCGCCTTCTTCGACTAAAGCCAGTAGCGGCGACTTCCTGGCTTTAATTTCTTTGATATTGGTCATGACAGCTTCGTACGTATCATCGTGACTGACCACGGCGACCACCGGGGTGCGTTCGCCCAGCAGGGCAAAGGGACCGTGTTTCAGCTCTCCGGCGGCGTATCCCTCGGCATGAATGTAGGAGACTTCCTTTAATTTCAGAGCCCCCTCCAGGGCTACCGGGTAATTTATACCCCGCCCGATGTAGAAAGCATTGTCGTATTCGGCCAGCTTTTCCGCCTCTTTCAGGATAACCTCTTTATTATCCAGCACCTGCTGGACTTTCACCGGTAACTGCCTTAATTCCATGATGAGCTCATCCAGTCTCCTGATGTCGATGCGGGAATAAGGAATCGCCAGCCAGTATAAGGCTATAATCTGGGCCAAGTGAGTCTTGGTGGCAGCTACGCTGATTTCAGGTCCGGCATGAGTATAAACGGTCTGGTCGGCCAACCGACTGGCCGTGCTGCCGACCACGTTGGTGATGGCAATTACCTGAGAGCCAACCCCCTTAAGCCGGCGGATGGCTTTAAAGGCATCGGTGGTCTCACCGGACTGCGTGATAACGATAGCCTTGCTATTAGTCTGCACCCGGCCGGTATAATTAAATTCGTGGGCATATTCAACCCGCACCGGCGTTTTCACCAGTTCCTCGATGATATATTTACCTATCAAGCCGGCATGGTAGGACGTGCCGGAAGCCAGTATCAGGATATTTTCCGGGGAGTCGCTGCCATCTACGGCTAAATCGGCGGCCGATTCCAGCGTCGACATGTAATCGGCCAGTGTCTCCCGGATAACCTTCGGCTGTTCGTGGATTTCCTTGAGCATGAAATGTTCGTAGCCGCCTTTCTGGGCATCCTCAACATTCCACATTATCTTGTGCTCTTCCCGCTTGATATCAGCGCCGCTGTTTTTGATCTTTACCGAGTCTTCGGAAACTACGGCGATATCATCGTCTTCAAGGTAAATTACCCGGCTGGTATAATCGAGTATGGCGGGGACATCGGAAGCTATGAAATTCTCCCCATCCCCCAGCCCGATTATCAGCGGACTGTCCTTACGGGCGGCCACCATCTTGGATTCGCCGGCCATGAGGGCAATCATGGTATAGGAACCATCGATATCCTGCAACGCTCGCTCAACCGCTTTCAATAAATCACCCTCGTAATACTTCTCAATCAGGTGGGGTATGACCTCGGTATCTGTTTCCGATACCAGCGTATGCCCTTCGGCAGCCAGTTGTTCCCGCAGGCGCTGGAAATTATTTATGGTGCCGTTATGCACCACGGCGACTTTACTAGCACAGTCGTAATGGGGATGTGCGTTTATTTTCGACGGCTCACCGTGGGTTGCCCAGCGGGTGTGCCCGATACCGGCGGTACCTTGATGGGAAGCCAGACCATCGGACAGCGCTTTCACCCGGCCGATCTCTTTATATACTTCAAGGTTTTTATCCCCGGCGGCCAGGGCAATACCGCAAGAATCGTAACCGCGATATTCCAGTTTACTCAGACCATTGAGAAGAACGCCCTGAGCTTCCCGGGTACCGATATAGCCGATGATACCACACATAATTCTTTGTTCCTTAATAAACCAGACTGCGGTCGGGAAGGCGGCCGCTGATTATTTTAGCCATTTGAATCTGGGAGTAATTCCCGATGATAACGCCCGGCTGCGTAACAACGCCGCTACCTATCGTACAATCTTCGCCAATCATGGCACCGACATTCGCCAGCGGGCTTTCATCGTTAATCCTGACCTCACTCTGACCGCTGGCGGCGGTAAATCGTCCTTTGATACCACATCCCTTGTCAATTACAGAATCACTGATAAGAGAACCGGCCCCGATATTCACGTCGTCACCGATCACGCTGTTTTGTATCTCGGTGAATGCTGAAACCACCACGTTATCCCCGATGCTGGTGGCCGGCATGATGCTGACACTGGGTCCGATATCACAACCCTTACCAATGACGACGGGCCCGTAGATATACGAACCGGACCGTATCACGGTATCCTCACCGACAGTGACCTGCCCTTTAAGAGTCACCCCGTTTTCGATAGTCCCACCCACCTTGGCCTCCATTCTCTGCAGGATGGCACCGTTTAGGCTCAATATATCCCAGGGATAGACTACATCAAGCCAGGTCCCGGTAGTTTCCGTGGCATTGATTTCGTGACCCTTGGCTATCATTTCATTAAGGACATCGGGGATATCAAGTATCGACTGGGTGTACTTGAAAACTTCCCTGGTAAAGGCATAGATGCCGGTATTTATCAGGTTCCCCCCGGCTTCCTTGGGCTTTTCTATAATGTCCGTCACCTTGTCTTCATGGATACTCACGACCCCGTACCGGACGGGATTACTCACCCTTTTCACCAGCACCGCTTCCGGCCGAACCTGGATAAAATCGGCGATGGTACCGGGTTCTATCAGGTTATCGCCGGATATGACTAAAAATTCGTCCTCGGCCACCTCTTCCGCCTGCGATAAAGCGTGGGCCGTACCCAGCTGGGCATCCTGGT
>DAOUER010000049.1:0-21603 GCA_034430375.1 Dehalococcoidales bacterium | reverse complement strand
AAGGTCGCCGCCTTCCTGGAGGAAACTGATAATGCGATAAAGGGTCAGGTTCAGGCGCAGGATTCTCAGGGGCACCCGTGAATAAAGGCAAAAACCGCCTTCATCTTCCCGGAGGAAGATATTTTCCGCTAATGAGAAGCCAAAGCTTTTCATCGGTCTGCAGCCGGCCTGATTACTCCCTCGGTGACGAGAAGTTCATAAAGCTGTTCGGCCAGCTCTTCGGTACTTCCCTCCAGCATCTTCCCCCGGCGTTTGGTGATTCCGCCTTCCAATAATTTGAGAACGCGGTCGAAAGCCGGTAACGAGCTGGCCGGGGTGGGCACCCGGTGAGGGCGGGGGCGGGGCGCCATAAGCCCGGTAATTGGGGCGGGCTCTTGATTAAGGTCGGCGGAGGTAATATTCAGTTCAGCCAGCGACAGTACCTCTATTTCGCTCTCGACGCTTTCGATAAGCCTGTCCAGGGAAGCGTACGGAAGGTGAGTGCTTTCTCCTTTTACGGTAACGACGGCCGGTAGAGGACACTCCAATATTTCCCGCTTACCCCGGCCGATATCCCGGTTGAGCCTGATATTACCCGATTCGGTATTTATTTCGAAAGCAACAACATCGCTAACGCAGGACCAGCCAAGCCGGGCGGCCAGCAATTGGCCAACCTGGCCATTGGCGGTATCCAGGCTCTTGGCCCCGGTAAGCACGAGGTCGGCTCCGGCCAGCGACACATGAGCGTACAGTAGCTTCGCTTTTTGATAGGGTGACAACCCCCGGAAATCCTCCCCCCAGATACGTACAGCCTTATCCGCGCCCAGTGCCAGGGCTTCGCGCAGGTATTTCTCCACACGTTCCGGACCGATGGAGACAGCCGTAAGAGAAGAGTCGGCAGCGGCATTCGCCGTTAAATCTAAAGCTATCGAAAGGGCACGGATATCATGGGGATTAAGTCGGCGGGGAAGCCCTTCCCGGAATACCAGCCGGTTTCTCAAGCCGGTACCCAGGCTCAAGGCCGTGTCAACTACTTCTTTCAAAAAGACGATAATCTTCATCAATATTTCCTCAGGTCAGGCGGAAATTAACGCCATAACCTCCCCGCGGGTATGACCAGTCGATGGCTTTATTATCACAAACGACATAGCAGGTACCGCATTCCAGGCAGGTCTCGTAGACGACGCTCAACAGGCCCGTCTCCTCGTTCCAGGTATAGCAGTTGGCCGGACAGGACATGACGCAGGCGTGATGCTCGCAGGTGCGGCAGACCTCTTTATCAATGATGATATGGGGCTGTTCATCGGTCTTGAACTGGGTTACCTGCGGCAAATTCTCGATGTTCATAACAAAGCCCTGCCAATCCTGATGCTGTCGGCGACCAGGTCCTTAAGTCCAACCTCTTTCATGGCTTCTTTCCGCGCCAGGCCGAAGAGTCCGGTACGCGGCGTGCCGTCGACTTTATAAATTTTTTCCATGATGCCGGCCAGAAGCTGCGGATATGTATCGTAAAGCCGGTCGACGTGCATCATGCCGACGGATTTACTAAACTTTTTCATATCTTTTATTACAAAACTTTCATTAAGTTTCTTCTTATAAAGCGCCAGCATCCGGGCGGAATAATCACCGGCTTCAATGGCATTAATGGCAGTTTCGGCGGCCAGCACGCCCGAGGTCATCGCCAGGTTGATGCCTTCCAGGTTGATGCCGTTGGTGTAACAGAGACCGGCGGCATCCCCGACTACCATCATGCCGTTGGTATAGACCGTCGGGACGGCTTTATATCCCCCTTCAGGGACGAGGTGGGCGGAATATTCCAGCGGGACAGCGCCTTTGACCAGCTTTTTCACCTGCGGATGCTGCAACAAATCATCGAAAATTTCGTGGGGCGCTCTTCCCGATTTCTGCAGAGAATCAAGGTACATGACCATACCCACCGACAGGCTCTCGCGGTTGGTGTAGAGAAAGCTGCCGCCGCGGATACCGGCGGGTATACCCAGGAAGCTGATATCGGCGCCCTGATCGCGCACGAGGTGGAATCGTTCGTTAATCGTGGCTTCGGGTAGTCCCAGCAGGAGTTTTACACCCACCCCCAGCGTTCCGGGGACGAAATCACCTCTCAGGCCGGCCTTTTCCGCCAGGAAGGACAGCACGCCGTCGGCGGCAATGACGATATTGGCTCGCAGTTCGCCTTCCCGGCCTTTAACGGTAACGCCGACTACTGCACCGTCTTTCATAACGGGTTCGATGACGGTACAGTCGCAGAGCAATAAAGCGCCTTCTTTAACAGCCTCCCCGGCCAGCCAGTTATCGAAAGCCGGACGCAGGACGGTATAGCCGTTATAAGGTGGCCGGTCGAAGTTTTCATTCTCGAATGACAGCGAAACGGCGGTATCGGGGGTCATGAAGGCGAGGACTTTTTTATAGACATGGCGTTCCAGGGGCGCCTTTTCCCAAAATGACGGAATCAATTCGTTCAGAGCCGGGGTATTGTGCAGCAGGCCGCCGAACATGTTTTTAGCGCCGGGATGACTGCCGCGCTCCAGCAGACAGACATTGAGTCCGGCGCGCGCCAGCTTCAGACCGGCCAGGCTGCCGGCGGGTCCCGCGCCAACGACGATTACATCAAAGTATTTTGCCATCTTCCCTGGCCTGTTTGATTTTTTCTATGAGCACCGGCAATACTTCTTTGAGGTCGGCGGCAACACCGACATCAGAATTACTAAATATAGCCGCCTGCGAGTCGCGATTAATGGCGGCGATGCGGCGCGAGTCCTGGATACCGCCGACGTGATGAGTGGCCCCGGAAATACCCAGCGCCAGGTAAAACTCCGGGCTGACTACCTTACCCGTCTGACCGATCATGCGCTCGCGGGTAATTTTACCCTCGTCGATAACGGGGCGGGTGGTGCCGATAGTACCCTCAATCAACCCCGCCAGCTCTTCCACCAGGGGCAGCAAATCATCGCTAATCGCCCCCATCCCCACCGACACGATAACCTCCGCCTCGGATACATCGACGGTCTTGTAGTCGGCCGGCAGAAACTCCATATGCCGGGTCTTCATGACTTCCGGCGATAGCTTCGGCTCGATTTCCAGTACATTAGCGTTACCGGCTGTGGTTACCGGCGTGATATTAAGCACCCGTGAATCCATCGTGACTATGATGGTACGGTCGGCCAAGGCGGTTATTTCCTGGTACAACTGGTCGCCGTAGACGTATCTATAAAACACCGGGCAGTCCGGATTTGACAGGTCCGTGGCGGCACAACCGGAGACCAGCCCGGTCTCTAAAAGTGTGGCCAGTCGCGGGGCCAGTTCCCGGCCGATAATGCTGTCACCCATGAGAAAGAGCCAGGGCTCATCCTGCCGGATTTGCTCCAGCATCGCGGCCGTATAGGCATCCGCCGAGTAATGTTTCAGAAGAGGATCTATGAATATAAAGGCTTCGTTAACGCCGTATTGATGGAAAACCGCGGAATAATCCCGGCTCTCATCGCCGAGTACCAGCGCCGTGACCGAACCGCCGACCTTCCCCGCAATATCTCCGGCCTCGGAAAGGAGCCCCAGGCCTGTCTTGCTTATTTCTCCGGTATCGCTATCGATTTCCGGCAGAACCCAGATTTTTTTCGGTCCGGCCATATTTAAAATATCTCCCGGTAGCTAAATCATCCGTGCCACTTTATCGCCCTCAAGGATAGCCATGTCTATCTTCCGCGGCGCTACGCAGTCGCCGATGCGATAGAGTTCTTCGACTTTTCCCTTGAGCGTTTTATAGAGGCCGTCATCTACCTGGTTACCCATAGCATAGACAACGGCATCGTTATCGCTGAAGGTCATCCACTCGTTAGAATAGAAATTGAGTCCCTTTACTTCAACTCCGTTAACTTCGGTCACGGCGAAATCGGGAGTAAAGGTAACGCCTTTCTGCGCCAGGCGTTGGTGAGATAAATAGGAGTCTTGCGACGGCCCCAGTTCGCTGCCGATGGTAGGAGAGGATGTCACGATGTGGATTTTACGACCGTGTTCCGCCAGCAATTCGGCGGTAGCCGTGGCCGCGTGATGGCCGTCATTATCGATAAACAGCACTCTTTCGCCCACGTCGGCTTCGTTCATCAGAGCCTGCCAGACATTAAAGACCTTCGGCCCTTCACCGACCAGTACCGCGCACGGCTTGGGCACAGAACCGGTGGCGATGATTACCACGTCCGGCTGCTGCTCCAGAACGAAATCGGCGGTTACTTCTTTATTGAGGACTATCTCTACAGGCAGGAGTTTCAACTGGTTTTCCTCGTTGCGGATGACGGACTTTATCTCTTCCCGCCCCGCACCCAGCGCAGCGATATTTACCTGGCCGCCCGGTCTATCACTCTTTTCATAGAGCGACACCGTGTGTCCGCGCTGTGCGGCAACCGCAGCGGCGCGCAGGCCGGCGGGCCCGCCACCGACAATAAGGACTTTTTTCTTAACGACGGCCGGCTTCATCTTGCCGATTCCGTACTCCTTTTCCTCCCCGATATACGGGTTCTGTATACAGCCGATGGGCTTGTTCAGTCCCACACGACCGTAGCAACCCTGGTTATCGGCCACGCAGTAGCGGATTTCTTCCAGCCGGCCTTCTTTAGCTTTATTCGCCAATTCGGGATCACAAATCTGGGCGCGCACCATGCCGATCATGTCCGCCTGGCCTTCCGCCAGCACCCTTTCCGCCATGACCGGGTCGTTGATGCGGCCGGTGCAGAAGACGGGAAGATTTATCACTTCTTTGATACCGGCCGCCAGCGGGATGGTGTATCCCAGCGGCACGTGCATCGGGCCGCCGACCAGGTAGAGGTTATAGAAAGTGGCGACGCTTAAATCCATGAAATCCAGGTTGCCGGAAGCTTCCAGGCTACGGGCAATCTCCTTAACGTCATCCAGCGTGAGGCCGCCCTGTACCATTTCGTCGGCGCAGAGTCGCACGCCGAGAGTATAGTCGTTGCCTGTCGTTTTCCGCACGGCATCGATGACCATCAGCGGAAAGCGCAGGCGATTCTCCGGGCTGCCGCCGTAGTCGTCGTTGCGCAGGTTGGTCAGAGGCGACAGGAACTGCCGCAGCAGCGAGCTGTGCCCCATCTGCAACTCAATACCATCGAAACCGCCTTCGCGGACGTGGCTGGCCGACCGGCAGAAATACTCGATTATCTCCCTCATATCTTCCGGTTCCATTTCCTTGGGGACTTCCCGGAACATGAAATCGGGGACCGGTGACGGCGCCCACAACGGCAAGCGCGAGTTAGAGCCGTCGCCCTGGGCGCCGTTATGGTTCAACTGGACGAATATCTTGGTTTCAAACTCGTGGACAGCCCGGCAGATACGCTGATATCCGGGCACAACATCCGGTTTATAGGCATCAACGAGTTTTTCATAGGCATGGTCGGAGGGGTGCACCGTCTGCTCTTCGGTGATAATCAGTCCGCTGCCACCCCTTGCCCGTTCCGCCAGGTAATGGATATGACGCTCACCGGGCAGGTTGTTTTCGGCAAAGTTGGTGAGATGAGAGGAAAACGAGATGCGGTTGGGGACGGTAACGGTGCCGATTTGAAGCGGTGAAAAAAGAAATTTAAACTGCCCCTGCATATCTCTTTCCCCTATCCAGGATGTTATTCTATCTATCAACCGGCGCAGCCGGCGTGATATCCCGACTCCAGTTTATCATGCATTCGGGGTCGGGGCTGTTCAGGTCGCGTCCGACGAAATAGGCAACGGCGGGACAGCCCCCGCGGCACTGACTGAAACGCGGGCAGTCCCGGCAGGATTCAGGCTCCAGATTGCGGAAATAATTAAAGCTGGTCGATTCATGCCAGATATCTTCAAAAGGTATTTCCCTCAGATTTCCTCCGCAGAATTCGCTCTCCTGCATAAAAGCGCAGGGGTAAACGAAGCCGCAGGGGTCGATGCAGCAGGTCAATTTGCAGGCCCCGCACATATCCAGTCCCAGCTGACGCCGCCCGTTGCCGGAGATGGCGAAAAACGAGTCGCCGGTCAGGATAGAAGTGTCATCATTCAACCAGCCGGAAATTTCCCGTAACTGCGCGGAACTCAACCGGAGCCTATCCCAGCTCTGACGGGCCCTACCCGATGGGCGGAACCGCGAAACGCGCAACCTGGCCCCATAGGAATCAGCCATTACTTTCAGAGCGTCGAGCTGGTGGAAGTTAAGCGAGGTAACGACGGTATTGATGGAGAGCGGTATGTCTTTCCCGGCCAGTCTTTCGATGCCCGGTATTATCCGGTGGAAAGTGCCCTCACCGCGGATGCGGTCATTGACTTCAGGCGTGGCCCCGTCCAGGCTAACCTGCACGTTCACCAGTGGATTTTCCGTAAAAAGGTCGATAGCTTCATCGGTCAGCACGGTGCCGTTGGTGCTGACGCAGGTAACGATGCCTTTTTCATGGATATAACGCAGCAGCGGCAGGAAATAGTCTTTGAGCAATGGCTCCCCGCCGCCGAAATTGATTTCAAACACGTGCGAGGCCGCCAGCTGGTCGACGATGTTGCGGCATTCGGTTAATGTCAGTTCACCGGGGGACTCAACGCTACTTCCGGAAAGGCAGTGGATACAGGCAAGGTTGCACCGGTGGGTAATCTCCCAGGTCAGGTTAACCGGGGCCGAAAGGGGCCAGTCAGCGTAATTCATCGATAACCATCCTCTTCCTGAGAAGATGCCCGGCAAGTCTGCGTAAAGAAGCTTCCACAGCCGGGGCTGACTTCCCGGTGCGCCCGGCAATATCGGCCGCCAATCCGTCCAGCGACCAGTCGCCGTTAAAATGACCGGGTTCCAGCCAGTTCCCGCTTCTCACGAAGCAGACCTTGTGCCGGGGCTGCGAGTAAAAGAGCAGTCCCCAGCTTTCCTTCCTGACCTGAACGTTTTCCGCCAGGCAGACCATATTAATATACCCCGCAGACTCCGTCGATGCTGAGTTCTTCGACTACGATTTCTTCGATGATTTCGGGTTCTTCAATAGTCTGTTTCTCGTTTTCGATTACTTTTAAGTCTTTTTCCACGTTTATTTAAACCTTTCGCAAAGATTTTTTCACTAATACCAGGAGAGAATCCCGAATCTATTGTACAACGGATGAGGGAAATAGCCAAGATTCAAGTAACCGGAAACGGACTGCTCCTTCCCGATGAGTCTTTGGTATATTAAAGTGGCTGAACGTACCTGAGCGCCCGGCAGTATCATCAATTCGTATGCCGGAAAGCCTTTAGAACTACGTTTTGTAATAAAGTTACCCTCAGGAGCCCATCTGGCCGACAAATGATTGCTTTATTATCTTGCCATTGCGGACATGAAACGTGTCCCCGCCGAATGTGACTGCCGGCAGGGCCGACCACAGGGTGTAGGAATATTCTCCGCTGTTGTCAGCCTTGATGACCTTCATATTACCCATTACTTCAGGCGTTAACATCCCCACTATCGCCGTGAAGGACCCGCGTATGGCGGTCAGCCCCTTGACCGTACCGTTGGGACTAAACACGACCGATTCCTCGGTATAGTCCTTCATAATCTCGTCGATGTCTCCCGCCATCAGCGCTTGAACGTGATGTCCTACGACAGCTTCAGTGGTTTTTTCATCCGCCATGGATATAGACCTCCTTGTCCTTTGTATCTTTTCCCTTCTTAATAGGGCTCGTGGAGCACCCGCTTCAGCAGACCGAGTACTTCCTCCTTGTTGAACTCCTTGGGATTACCCTGGCTGCAGAAGTCATTGGAATAAACGTCGACCATGTATTCCAGGTCCTTTTCTTCCAGCCCGAACTGGTCGGCCAGGTAGCCGGGGGTGATTTCCAGGTCTTCGAGGAGTATCTCGATTTCATCGAACCAGCGGTCGGCGGCCTCCCATTCGGTCATGCCGGTGGTATCGATGCCCATTGCCCGGGTCATGGCGGCAAACTTATCGATAGCGGCCGGCTGGTTGTACCTTTCCCCGGCCAGTGCCAGGATGGCGTTGATGTGCCCGTGATGGACATCTTTGAGGGCGCTTACCTGATGGCCGAGGCCGTGCACGATGCCGGCACCCGCCCCGAACCCGATGGCGATACCGCCCATGGTGGAAGCCCAGCACATCCGCTCGCAGGCGGCGTGGTTCATACGGTTAAAGACGAAATCCCGGAGATTTTTGTAGATAAGCTCAACGGCCCGCAGCAATATTCCGTAAGCGTAAGGTCCCTGTACCTTGGTAACGAAAGCCTCGAAGCCGTGAGCCAGGGCGTCAAAGCCGGTCCAGGCAGCGATTTCCTTCGGCTGAATCCTGACCAGCAGCGGGTCGATGATGGCTATGGTGGAATGAACGTTGGGGGCGCTGACCAACACCTTGGCTTTCCTCTTGGTATCGTTGATGGCCGCCCATGAAGTGACTTCCGCCCCGGTCCCGGAAGTAGTAACAACAGAAATCTGAGGGACGGTGCAGGGCTTCATCGTCTTTAACGTCTCTTCAAAGGGAGGGTCGAGAAAAACGGAGAAGTTGGTGACTTCCTGACCGCCGTTAGCGTCGATAACCCGGACGCATTTCCCGGTATCGATGGAGCTGCCGCCGCCGATGGATATCACGCCGTCACACTGTCCGTCTTTAAACACCTTATAAGCTGCCATTATCTCGTGGTCTTTGGGATTCGAGGTGATTTTATCGTAGATATCCGTGGCGACACCGTTATACTCGAGGCTGGCCTTGATTTCATCGATAATGCCCGTCCCTTTAAGTCCCGATGTTACAATCAGGGCTTTTTTAATGCCGGCCGACTTGCATTCGCCAGCCACGGTCTCGTGAGCACCCCAGCCTAAAGCTATCCTGGGAATAGGGTTGGTATAGATGATGGGGAATTGGTATATCTGTTTATTAATCACTTGTTTCCTCCTTGTTTATCGCCTTGTTTAATAATAAGCCAATCTTTTTCAATTCATCAAGAAACCCGCAACAGTACCTTGATGTTATCTTCCTTGTTGTTGAGCAACTGCTCGAAGCCCCCGGCGACAGCGTCCTTAAGGGGGACGGTAGCGGTAATCATAGGGGTGGGATCGATTCTGCCGTCGGCCATCAGCTCGATAGCTGTTTCACCTTCGTCGATGTAAATTGAATTACCTATCATGGTGCGCTCGGTGAACATCAGCGTGTTGAAGTCGAACAAACCGGGCTCATCGAAAACACCGACAATCACGGTGACACCACGCCGCCGTGTCAGATTCACCGCCAGCTGGGGCGTTTCGGGGCGGCCGACGCATTCCAGGGTAATGTCGGCACCCATGCCATCGGTGAGTTTCTCCAGCCGCTCAACCGGGTCGCCTTCATCGAGATAAATGACTTCGGTGGCGCCCATTTTTCGGCCGAGTTCACCCCGCCCCCTGTGCTTGGCTATCAGGTAGACGGCCGAAGCCCCGGCCACCCGAGCCGCCAACAGCGCGCCAAGCCCGATAGTGCCGTCGCCGACGATAGCCACCGTATCGCCTACCTGCACGTTACCCCGGCCCACGGCATGGAGGGCGACGGCCAGGGGTTCCACCATAGCTCCGGCTTCATCGGTAACCATCTCCGGTAACCTGTAACAGGCGTACGTGGGGATTACGAAATATTCCGCCATGCAGCCCTCGGTAAGCAGGCCGGTAAATCCCTGGTTAACGCAGATGTTATAATAGCCCTTTTTACAGCAATAGCATTCGCCGCAGTACCAGTAGCCGACGCCGCTGACGCGGTCGCCGATATCAAAGCCGGTCACGCCTTCACCCAGAGCGACCACATGCCCGACGAACTCATGCCCCATCGTCAGCGGCACTTTATCGGGTGGTATCATGACCGGCCCCTTGGCGTATTCCGTCATATCCGTGCCGCAGATTCCGGCCAGGGAGACTTTTATCTTTAGCTGCCCGGAGGCGGGAGATGGCTCGGGGATGTCCTCATAGCGCAGGTCTTTTCGGCCATGCCAGCGTAACGCTTTCATAAAGAAATGTCCTCAACAGGTACCCGATTTGGAAAGAACCCACGTAATTATTCAAGACTGCATGGAGTTTGTCAAGGAAGTAAGGAAGTGATGCCGTCTTTAGTGTAAATTATAAATAATTTATATACATATATTATATTTACTCTTTTCTGGCAAGTGTAATAATATGATGTCGGTCAGAATTGAAAGTACTACTTTCTCCGTTCATTTCCCTTTTTAAGAGGTAAACTTCTAAACTCATTCCCCATGTAGAACTGGAAAAGCGCGAGGTACTGCCGGAAGCTAAGCTCGGCCGGACGGGCATGGTAGTCGATGCGTAGTAGCCGGAAAGCGTGTTTTATCTGAGAAAAGTCAAGGCAGTTCTTCAATACTTGCTTGACGGTGCGATTCGTCCCTTCCCGGCACTCGATGATAAATTCCTGGTATAGTCCGTAGAGTGACTCCGGCACCAGCGGACATTTTCGCTGCTGGAATTGAATGAGGACGATATCCACTGCCGGTGGCGGCGAAAAATCCTTCCGCTTGAAATAATACAGAATATCCACCCAGAACCGGGGCTTTATCAGGAGAGAAACCAGCGTATCGGCGGGAATACCGGCGTATTTTTCCGCCGCCTCTTTTTGGACTACCAGATAGCAGTCCTCGGGCGGGGCTTTGTTAAAGAGGAGCTTCTTAATGATTTCAGCGGTATGGAAAAAGGGAATATTAGCAAAGACCTTGTAGATGCCAGTGGGAGGTAATTCCATCTCCAGGAAGTCGGCGTGATATACCCTGATGTTATCTTCAGCCGTAAAGCGTCTTTTCAACTCGAGAAAAAGTCGCTCCTCCTTCTCGATAGCCATGACCCGCGCGCCCTTTGCCGATAACACCCCGGTGATATTGCCGGTACCGGCACCGATATCGTAAACGGGGTCACCTTGATCAATGCCAGATTGATTCACCAGTTTATGAATCAGTGACTTATTGATAATCTCATTTTGAGAATAGTGTGCATTTACAGGTTTATTTCTTGAATAACTCATAGCGCTCCTTGAAGCTGGATTTTTCGTGATTAATACCAGCCCCCGGCAGCACTATTGGAGAAAAATTTAGTTGAGGATGTTAATTTGTAAACAGGCAGATGTAGACGGATTTGGAAACGAAACGGGTTGAAAAGCTATTTCACACCGAACGACGGCTACATCGGCAGTGGTCAGAACCTGCCCCTGCTGCATACCTGCAGGGTATATAGGCTACCGTGGGTCTAGCGGGTAGCTCTTGTTCTCCCGATGTACCTCATGAATGAAATCCCCTACCTTTGATGATTTATTAACCTAAACAATTTAGCACAGATCAGCGTGCATGTAAATACATCATTCACTATTAGCCAGCTTGATACCCAGGAATACCCGGATGCCCATAGGGGGATAGTTATCTGCTTTATACTCCGCGGTATCAGCGATGAAACCGGCGTCATTTATCAGTTCTAGCCAGGTATCATTGCTGAAAAGCCCCATAATATGACGGTCTCGCTGGCAATTCATATTTTCACCCTCTCTCATCAGATAGACCATGTCCATGATATAGGTGGAATCATCGGGGTCCGGGTCCCAGACCCATTCCAGATAGCGCAAACCCCTAACACCCGCATCCTCTCCGCCGTGACTCGTCGACGAAACGTAGGTCTCCCGGGTATAGTCGGGGGCGAATAATGCCGCCCCGCCGGGTAAACAATGAACGTAAGCCGTCTCGATAGCTTTGGCCAGGTGTGCCTCGGTGGTAATGTAACTGATGGCATCATGGATAAAAACGGCATCGAACTGCCTAGCCAGTCGAACGTCCCTCATATCGCCCTGGAGATGCTCGCACTCCGGATTAAGACGACGGCTGATATCCAGCATGGATTCGGATAAATCCACCAGGGTCATTCGGAAATGCTGCTTGAGATAGGAGGCGTTGTTGCCGCCGCCGCTGCCCAGCTCCAAAATCGTGCGCAGGGTTTTCCGGCAGGCCCCGGTGAGTGTTTCCCGGTAGAAGGCTGCCTCATCGGCATAATGCTCCGGGGGAGTCAGCAGGTGAAACCATCCGGCCAGGTCACGGTAGAGCCGGGGCACCGGCGATTCTTCTTTATCAACCGACATTTTTATACGCCCTCGCCTTTTCTCTATCAGATATTACATCTAGCAGCTTCATTATTCAATCCCCTTGTTACCTACCATATGTTCACTTTTACTACACTGCTGATTCTATGTTCTATTCGTTACTACCTTTTTCAAACCAATCTTTCGCCTGTTTTTAACGTTTAGTACTTAAGTTAGGAATACTATATTACCAAAAGACTATTTACGCTGACCAAATGGCAAATAATAATTCTAGTAGAGACACTGTATTTAACTGGAACGCGTACCGTGGCGTGTATCAACGCCATGATATGGGTTGGTATGGGTACGAAATATGAAAAGTGAAAAGGGAATTACACTCCTTGAGACGGTCATAGCTCTGGGATTACTGGCTGTTATAGGTGTATCGTTTTTAAGCGGCCTGGCAACGACGTCCTCCTCACGGGCTTTAGCCGAGGAGAGGGTAAATGCCAAGATTCTGGCCGAAGCCCAGATGGAAAACGTAAAAAAGCAGGAATACAGCGATAACTACACCCTGCTGACGCCGGATGGATACGATGGGTATTCCACCAACCTTACCATTGAAGAATCTTATTACAACCTTCAGAAAATCACCGTCACCATATATCATCATACCGACGAGGTGTTCACGTTAGAAAGTTTAAAGGTCAAGCGTCAGGAAACATGACAAGCTGAGGAAAACGAATGATACGCCGCAAGAAAAAGATATCAAAACATAATCAACGCGGTTTTACGGTTTTAGAGATGATCGTCTCTCTGGCAATAATCAGTTTCGTCACGCTGGGCGCCACCGTAGCGAATACTCAGATAATCCAGCAGACAACCAGAAATACCGATTTTACCGCGGCCAGTCGCCAGGCTCTTAATGCCGCTCACTGGATAAGCCGGGACGCCCAGATGTCTCACTCTATCAACGGGACGGCTGGCTTCCCGCAGAGTGAAAACCTGACAATAGCCTGGAAAGAATGGGATAACACCGAACACACGGTGATATACGCTCTTCAAGATAATCAACTTCGGCGTATCTATTCCATAGACGGCGGACCTTCCCAGACAACCATGGTGGCTGAATATATCAATGATGATGCATCACTTACGCATTGCTCAACAAGCAATGATACTCTGACCATAACTATCACGAGTAGTGTGGGAGAGGGAGACCTGATAGTTGACTTTACCAAAGAATTTCAGATAACTTCCCGGCCCGGTATTTAATGATTCCGCTGCTGTGACGAGGTGTGATAATGAATAGATACAAAAAGAAGATTTCTAAAAAGATAAAAGACGAGGCAGGGGTAGGATTCATATTTGTTCTGGTGATGCTTTTACTGGGTAGTATCACCCTCGTACCGCTCCTGGGTTTTCTGGCCGATTCGCTGGAAAGCGGCCGTAAATATGAAGAGAAAACCGACGAATTGTATACCGCCGACGCCGGTATCGAAGACGGACTCTGGCGTATCAAGTACGATTATATGGGCGTGGGCTATGACCCATATGACTTTTACGGTAGCTGGCCTTACAATACAGACCCCATCAACGGGCTGACCGCCAATGTTACGATTAAAAATATATGGTTCCCCAGCGATTATGCTGCACCGACGGCAGAGGATGCCAGAGATATTATTGAATCCGAGAAGCTGGTCGTAGTCGGTACTTCCGGTGCGATTCCCGGCAATCCCTATAGTATCAAAGTCGACTTTACCCCGGATGCCGGTGATAATCTCACGGTAAAATCACTCGGTGTGTGGCTGCCGCAGGGATTCGAATATGACGATTCCTGCAGTATAATCGGCGGACCATTTGATGAATATACTCCGGATAATATAACCAAAGACCCCAATGCACCCGGTGGTTCCACAGTGGTCTGGAGTTATAATCCACCCTACCCACTTTTTACCGACTTCCCCGGTGTTGATTCCGAATCCAGACCTATGACACTTGATTTTACTTTTGAATATACTTCACCGGCGGAAAATCCCAACCAGCTGCCGGTGGCGATTGCCTGGATAACCACCGAAATGACCGCCGGCGAGTTCGGTACAAACCCGAATGACGTACCGGTTTCCTGGGATATGGACACCCGTTTCTACGAGATTCTATCGAATACGGGGGATACAACCGTCCAGGCTTTTTCTTCTAAATGTGAACTTCGCCAGATGGGAGACGCCATGTCCGGTGATTACGTTGCCATCGGCGGCTCTCTGCTGGCAGATGATAATCACGATTCCTTTGGAGTGCGCGAGGCCTGGCACACCCCCAGTTCGGTTGACCTGGATGCCATACCTGAAGACGCGGACGCTATTGCTGCCTACCTCTACTGGGCAGGCTGGCGGAATGAAGCTTCCAAGAATACACTTCTATCTGATACTTGCTCGAACATAGACACCAACTGGTCTTACAGCAGCCCGACCGGCTGGGAGGAAGAATCAAACGAATATAAAGCCCACTACTATGGCGACGGAGTCTCGTCCACGCGGCTAACCCTGGACGATGATATGAACCTTTCTTCTTACGCGCCGGGTTCAATTATCGTTACCTGGGATTACGGCAGCGAGGTAAATGCCGTCCTTTTCGCCGATAGCTGTGATAACTTCAATGATTGGGATAACGGTAGCGCCTGGAGTATCGATAGCGGCAGTTTCAAAGGTCATTCCACTCAATCAGATAGCAGCACAACGCGTTACCTAACGTTGAAAGACGGTGAAGTTAACCTGGAAGGATACTCGGCTGGAGACGTAACTCTTGATTGGGACATGTGGGAAGACGGACACCTGGATAGCGGTGATAGACTCTACGTAGCATATTCCAGTGATAATGGCAGCTCATGGAGTAGCTGGGACAAGATCTTCGATGACGATTTTGGTTCGAGTCACGAGAGTGAACCAATCCCGGGTGCTTACCTTACCAACGGCTTTAAAGTGAGATTCAGAGTGTACGGTTTCAGCGATTATTCTGATAATCTGTACCTCAATAATATTGAGATTTCCGGCACGGGTAGTCTGGACGCATCCGACGGACTCGACTTTGCTTTCTCCGGTGACGACGGTTCTTCCTGGAGTCTCGATTACCCGTGTTTCCGGGGAGACCAGGGAAGCTTTATGAACGAGTTTTTGTACGTAGTGCCCGATGAATACGTTACTAACGACTTCCTGATGAGATTCGAAGTAGTCGGCTGTGAAGACTCGGGGGAAAAGGTACGTATCGATAATATCAAGATAATAAACCTGCCGATAGACACCGAGATAACATTTAAAATAGATGGAGTACAGGTATATTTTAACGGCAGCGAGCCTGCTTCGGGAGCCAGTCCCTTAACCGCCGGGCGTTCCTACGTCATGCTTAATACCATGTGGGGCAGTCCGGAAGGTTTCTCCTACGCCTGCACCCGGGATGTCACGGCCTTGATAAAGGAATTTCCCGCTGAAGGAGACCCCGGACACTATCCCGGTAATGCCGTATATACCGTCGATAATGTAGCAGCTGATGCCAATAACAACTTCTCTTTTGCTGGATGGTCGCTTATTGTGGTGTATGCAAGTCCTGATACGGCCGGGCACTATATTTATATCCGTGACGATAACTTTAAATTCCACCCCGGTGACGATGAATACATGAGTCTGGACTTTGACGAAGACGGGAGTCCGGGCGGGGAAATCTCCAACTTTGTGGTGCCGGAACCAATTACAGACCAGTACGGTACCGTCATCGAGACGGTAGCCGCCAAGGTAACCTGTTTTGTTGCTGAGGGTGACAGCTTCGGTACATCATCGATAGAAATCACCGGCGAACAATCCGGCCTTTCCAAAGAACTCTGGAATGACGCAAGTCCCGACCCGGACGTCTGGAACGGAGAGTCTTATCCGGGTACCTACGAAGAAGGCGTTGACATCGATACTTTCGAGTTACTCTGGACCGATAATATTCTGACGCCGGGTGACAGTATATTATACGTAGACATGTACTCCTATAACGATGCCTGGAACCTGGTGTACTTTATCATCTCCGTCCGCAGTGAAACGACTACCGGAGGCACTTCACACTACGTGATATACGGGTAGACTCGAGCCGGTTTATTTAGGAACAGTTCACACGGCGCTGGTACGGAACCGCCATATAGCTATGACACCGAAGATGGCGGTGAATACTACCAGCGCTAGCATTTCCGGTACGACAGCCCCGAAATCAGCGCCGAAGAGCATCAACTCGTTAAAGCCGTTGTTGGCCCAGGCGTGGGGGCTGATCTTGGCCACCGTCTGCAGCCATTCCGGTAGAATAAACAGCGGCCACCAGCAGCCTCCCAGAGGGGCCAGGATAAGCGCCGCCACCGTCGCCAGCGAACTGGCGCTACGCTGCGTTTTCACCAGGGTTGCCAGCATCACGGCGAAGGCCGACGACATTACCACCATCAGCAGGGAGAGGATTATTACCGCCAGTGGAGACTCCCCGAGGTCGACTCTAAAAATCAGAATGCCGACTACCCAGAAGATTATTATCTGGATGAGCCCCCGGAGCGCCGTACCGGTATAAACACCCCCCAGAATAGTAGACTGATTTACCGAACCAGCTAGCAGCCTTTCCAGGGTGTTGTTCTGCCGCTCACGCACGATAGTCTCGGCGGTGGCCGCCGCGGCGAAAAACACGAACATGACGAGATAGCCGGGAATAACGTAATCAGCCGGATTACCTGCCTCAACATCACCGACTCTCTCAATATCGAACCCGATTAAAGATGCACCCCCGCCGGCTTCACTCTGCGCAGCCATAATCTCGGCTAAAATCTGCCGGGCGGCCTGATTGATGCTATCTTCGTCCGGGGGGATGATATCATGCTCAATCATCAGCTCGACGCTGGCTTCAACGACGACCACACTCCCACTGATCTGCGAAGCGATAGACCCGGCTATACTCCTGAGGGCGTTTCTATCGTTTATAGCTCCGGAGTCGGCAACTACCTCAAGCTGAGCCCCCGCGCCCGACATGATTCCCTCGGTAAAGTCCGCCGGAAAGGCGATGAAACCGTTCAACTCACCATCTTCCACCGCCCGGTAGGCCGCATCATAGTCTTTCTCCCGGACAATCACCGGCGCCCCCGGTTGAAGCTGAGACTCGTCTTTAGTCTCCATCGCGCTGATAATCTGATGACTCAGGGCACCTTCTGTTTCCAGCGTAGCCAAGTGATAAGTCAGCCTCGTATCCTCAGCCACTCCCAGATTAAGAAAATAAAACATCAGAATGAACATAAAGGGGAAAATCACGTAAAAGAACACCGCGGCGCGGTCTTTCACAAAGATTTTCAAGTCCTTTAGAGCTATAAGCCACATATAGTGAAATTGCATTACGGCTCCTTATTTACCTCCGGGCACCATTTTGAAGAGCAGGCGACTCACCGCCAGCCCCACAACCATCACTCCGGCCAGTATTAGCAGGTTATTGCCGGCATCGCCGAGGGAACCTCCCTCGGCTAAAATCGTGTTAAAGGCATCATTGGCATAGGTATTAATAGATATGCGACTGAGTGAATAAAATGCCGAATCTTCGGCAATTGCAAAGAAAGTGCCGCCGAGCATAAAGGAGACTACCGAGAAGACGATGGCTATCCAGGAAGCCCCTTCTTCACTGCGAGCGATAGAGGCGATGACCAATCCGATAGCGCTGGCCGCCGCGGTGAAAATAAGGGCGATAACCAGCGATTGTCCAAAGGTAAGCGGGGTGAACATCTGGAAGACGATATAGGACAGAACCAGGAGGATTAGTGTCTGTACAAACCCGCGCGACATATTGGCCAGGAACTTTCCGAGGAAGAGTTCGCCAACGCTGAGGCGGGTGGAAAGTAAACGCTCCAGGGTACCCTTGCGGCGTTCTTCAACGATTACCCTGGCAGTCATGGCGACGGCGAAGAGGACGTACATGGTGACGATACCGGGCAGAAACTGAGTCTCGAAGTCGGAACTGCCGCCCAGGATCTCCTCAGTAATGCCTACCAGCGGCTGGATACTTTCCTCCTCTAGGAGGCTCTCCACCGTCAACGTAATCTGCCCCTGGCTGATACCCGTGCCCTGCAAGATTTCGCCGACCTGACGATATACCCCGAACTCCTTGTTCATCTCCCCGGCAATGCCTTGTATGATGCTGCGGACGATTTGCCCCTCGTCCCCGGCGTTGCCCCTCTGTTTAAAAAGCAGCTGCGTTGGTTCGCCCGAGATTAAATCCTCTGAGAAACCTTCGGGGACAAAGAGGACCAGCAACACGTCCGAGTTATCCAGCTTGGCATCCGCCTCCTCTGCTGTCAGCCGTGTAACGTCGACGCCTTTCACGGCTTGCAGCTGGTCTATTAACACGTTGGAATAGAGACCGTTATCCTCGTCCACCACGTAGGCATCAACGGCGAATTGCACCGTACCGCCGAAAGCGGCATATATCAGGGCAACCGTGACGATAGGCAGCAGCAGGCTGAAGGCAAGGTCACCCTTGTCCCGTAAATAGAGTCTGACTTCATTGAGGGCAATATATATGGCTCGCATAATTTGTGATTCTAGTCCCGCAGGCTTCTTCCCGTCAGATTCAGGAAAACATCCTCCAGGGTAACCTTGTCCGCCTCGCCGATCCGCCCCTTGAGGCCCCGCGGCGTATCCATAGCTATTATCTGTCCGCCGTCCATGATGGCAATCCTATCGCAGAGACGGTCGGCTTCCTCCATATAATGCGTGGTGTAGAGGATGGTCATTCCCTTGTCCCGCAGTCCCTCAATAGTCTCATAGATATTGTTTCGCGATTGGGGGTCAATGCCGACGGTAGGCTCATCCATGAAAATCAACTGGGGAGCCCCCATCAGGGCGATGGCCAGATTGACACGGCGCTTCATACCACCGGAGAACTTGGCTACTTTCCCTTTAGCTCTATCCTGAAGTCCCATCAGCTTGAGGTATTCATCCGCCTGGGTGCGTGCATCCCGAGTATTCAATCCGTCCATACGACCGAAGAATATCAAATTTTCCATAGCGGAAAGGTCCTCATAGAGGGCCAGGTCCTGCGGGCAGACCCCGATGAGAGCCCTGACGGCCGCGGCATCTTTGCGGATGGAATTACCGCCAATGGTGACGTCGCCGCTATCCGGCGAAAGTACCGTGGACAACATGCGTATCGTCGTCGTCTTGCCGGCGCCGTTGGGACCGAGCAAGCCGAATATCTCTCCTTTATGAATAGAAAACGTTACGCCATTGACGGCCTTAAAATCGTTGAAGCTTTTATGAAGGTCGGTTGCGACCAGAAATTCCTCAGCCATAGCCTTGCCCCCGCTTTCTCTGGTGATTATTATATTTATTCGCACATAATTATAAAGTTATTTACGGGATTTGGCAACAGCAATTTCCCACGGGGTACGTATTTTATATAGTGGATAATATCGTTATATATAGTTCATAATATTAATCTGAATTGACGTCCATAATTACCACGATGTAAAATCATTGCCAGTTAGGATATCACCGGGAATTAGATAAAATCCAGAGGAGGCAAGTATGTCACCGGTACTCAAGGACAAAGTAGCCATTATCACGGGGGCCGGACGCGGTCTGGGCAAAGCGTTCGCTCTCCGTTTCGCCGCCGAAGGCGCCAGACTGCTTCTCCCCGATATCAGCCCCGAACGTGCCGGGGCGGTCGCTGAAGAAATAAAGGCGAAAGGCGGAGTAGCCCACGCTATGAAGACGGATATTTCCGAGGAAGCTGATACACAGAAAATGGCCGAAGAAGTTGTGGAACGCTACGGCCGGGTGGATATCCTGCTCAATAATGCCGCCCTGTATTACGGCGTCGAGAGGCGGCGGTGGGACCAGTGGAAGGTTGAAGACTGGGACCGGATGTTTGAAATCAACGTACGGGGGACTTACCTCTGCTGTAAAGCAATCGGGCCCCTGATGCAAAAGGCGGGGAAGGGAAAGATTATCAATATAGCCTCGGACGTATTCAGGGTGCCGGGGGCGGTCAACCTCCTGGCTTACGCCTGCAGCAAGGCGGCGGTGTACGCCATGACGCAGACCCTGGCCCGGGCGCTGGGACCCGACGGCATTAACGTGAACAGCATCGCCCCGGGATTCACCGCTACCGAGGCCAGCCTGGGGCAGGAGGGCAATCAAGCGTCTTTCGACGCTACGGTGACAATGCAGAGTATAAAGCGGCGCGAGGAGCCGAACGACCTGGTGGGCACGGCGGTGTTCCTGGCCTCGGACGATTCCAATTTCATTACCGGCCAGTACATCATAGTCAACGGCGGCAGCGTGATGCCGTAATTACAAACCAATATAGGAGGCCAATAATGTATAAAGGTGGATATGCCGGTAAATTACTGAGAATAAACCTGACCGATCGATCCAGTCAGGAAGAAGAGCTTCCCGAGGAACTGGTTAAAAACTACCTGGGAGGGGCCGGGTTTGCCATTAAATACCTCTACGACGAGGTAAAGCCGAAAACTCCGGCGCTGGACCCGGCCAACAAGCTTATCTTCGCCGTGGGTCCGCTTACGGCGTCCGGAGCGGCCTGTGCCAGCCGGATGTCCGTCGTCGCCAAGTCGCCGCTGACCGGCGCCGTGGGCATGGCGCTTTCCGGCGGCCAGTTTCCGGCGGAGATGAAGATGGCCGGCTACGACGTGATGATTATCGAGGGCAGGGCAGAAAAGCCGACCTACGTAGCCATCAAAGACGGCCAGGTACGCTTCCGCAGCGCTGAAAAGCTGAGCGGTATGCTGACCACCGATACCCAGCTCATCATCAAGGATGAACTCGGCGACCAGAACTACCGTATCGCCTGCATCGGGCCGGCGGGAGAAAAACTGGGTCCGATGGCCTGCATCGTCAACGAACGCCGCGCCGCGGGTAGAAAAGGACTGGGGGCGGTGATGGGCTCCAAGAATCTCAAAGCTATTGCTATACGCGGCAGCAACCGCCCCAACGTCGTTGATGCCGAGAAATTCAAGAAAGCCCGGCAGGCAATGAACCAGGCCATGAAGGATAGTCCCGTACTCTATCCGCAATTCTCCAAATCGGGCACGCCGATGGTTGTAGACGCTACCTCCGGGATGGGCATATATCCCATCAACAACTGGACGGCCACCGGTGAAATCGACATGGTCAAGGGACTCGGCGACGCAGCCCAAGCCAAAAGGATTGTCCACAAAGCCCACTGCCATGACTGCCCGGTGGGCTGCAGCCAGATAAAACTGGTGACCTCGGGGCCATACGCGGGTTATATGAGCGAAGGCCCCGAATACGAGACGACCTATTCGCTGGGTTCTACGCTTGGGATTGACTACTTGCCGGCCGTTATCGCCGCCGACCGGCTCTGTGATGAATATGGAATAGATACGATGTCGGCCGGCGTGGTCATCGGCTTCGCCATGGAGCTTTACGAAAAGGGAATCGTCACCAAAAAGGACACCGACGGACTTGAACTCAAATTCGGTAACCACGGCATCCTGCTGGAGATGCTGAGAAAAATAACCTACCGGGAGGGTATCGGGGATATACTGAGCCAGGG
>DAOUER010000048.1:0-8351 GCA_034430375.1 Dehalococcoidales bacterium | reverse complement strand
CTACCGCTATCTGCCGCCAGAGTCGAGAGGACTCCAGGACGTTGGCCTTATCTACCGAAATGAGCTTCTTACCGCGCTGTCTTGCCAGCTCAAAGCCCACCCGGACGATTCGTTCGATTTCCTGTTCGTTATAAAGCATGGAATCTACGCCCCAGCGTACGCCATTTCTCTTCCAGCGCTTCTTAGGCGTGCCGAAATACAGTCCACCGGTCAGTTCCCGCACGAATATGAAATCGGAGCCCCGGATTATTTCCGGCTTGAGATTGGCGCCCTCAACCAGTACATCGTGTACCTTAACCGGTCTGAGGTTAGCGAAAAGGCCCAGTTCCTTGCGGAGTAAGAGCAGTCCGTCTTCCGGGCGTGTTTTCGCCAGGGGATCGTCCCACTTGGGACCGCCGACGGCCCCCAGCAGCACGGCGTCGCCCCGCTTACAGACATCAATAGTCGCCGCGGTGATGGCCTCGCCCTCTTCGTCGATAGCGATGCCGCCGACATGACGGTAGTTGAGCTTGAATTTATGCCCGTATTTTTTACCGACCGCCTTGAGTATCTTGATAGTCTCGCCGCAGACTTCCGGTCCTACACCATCTCCGGGTAAAACTGTCAGGTTAAAGTTCACGTTATGTCCTCCTGTTAGCGAGACGTCTGCTGGTAAATTCAATCAGCCCGCCGACTTTTATCAAATCGGCCATAAACTTAGGATACGGTTCGGCCCGGTAGGTCGCCCCCCGGGTCTTATTGGTTATCTCTCCTTTTTCAAGATCAATCTCCAGTTCATCGCCGGACTCTGTATTGTCCACGGCCTCCGGGCATTCCAGCAGCGGCAGGCCGGTGTTGATGGCGTTGCGGAAGAAGATGCGCGCGAAGGTGGCGGCAATCACACAGGAAACCCCGGCCGCCTTGATAGTCAGTGGGGCATGCTCCCGCGAAGAACCGCAGCCGAAGTTTCTGGTGGCCATGATGATATCGCCCTTTTTCAGCTTCTTCAGAAAATCGGCGTCGATATCTTCCATGCAGTGCCGGGCCAGCTCATCCGGGTCTGATACGTTGAGATAACGCGCTGGTATGATAACGTCCGTATTAACGTCGGCGCCGTATTTATGTACTTTGCCTTTTAGTTTCATGATGTTGTTTACCTCACCCCCTGTGTCCCCCTCTCCTGGCTAGGCGTTCCGCAGGAGAGGGGGAAGAATTTGTTAGTTAATTAATCCACCCCCTCGGTCCCCCTCCTTTAGGAAAGGAGGGGGAGGTATGATGCCGAGGGAAATCTATACAGCGTTATTATCATTCCTGGACCCCTGCCCCAGAACATCATCCGGCCCGACAATCCGCCCGGCAACAGCGCTGGCCGCCGCCACCGCCGGATTGGCCAGGTATATTTCCGACCCGGGGCTGCCCATCCTGCCGACGAAGTTCCGGTTGGTGGTAGAGACACAGCGTTCTCCGTCGGCGAGGACGCCCATGTGCCCGCCGAGACAGGGTCCGCAGGTGGGTGTGCTGACGGCTGCGCCGGCTTTTATAAACGTTTCTATCAGGTCTTCATTCAAAGCATCGAGGTAGACCTGCTGGGAACCCGGAATAATGATACATCTTACCCGCGGATGCACCTTCTTCTTCTTGAGTATCTGGGCGGCTAACCTCAGGTCGTCAAGTCTACCGTTGGTACAGCTGCCGATAACCACCTGGTCGATTTCGATATCCCCTACTTCGTTGACCGGCCTGGCGTTTGCCGGCGAATGCGGCATGGATACCTGAGGCTCGATGTTGGAGACATCATATTCAATTTCCCGGGCGTATTCGGCATCGACATCCGGCTCGTAGACAAGATAGGATTCCCGTTGAGCTCTGGACTTTATGTAAAGCTGTGTCTTATTATCCACGTGGAAAATACCCGCTTTACCGCCGGCTTCGATGGCCATGTTCGACATAGTGAACCTGCCGTCCATGGATAGTTCCTCGATGGCCTGGCCGGTAAACTCCATCGCCGAGTAGAGCGCGCCGTCAACACCGATATCCCCAATGGTATAGAGAATCAGGTCCTTGCCCCCTACCCATTTCCCCAGGGTGCCTTCATAGATGAATTTGATTGTCTGCGGCACTTTCATCCAGATATCGCCGGTGGCCATGGCGGCGGCAATATCAGTGGAGCCCATACCGGTAGCGAAAGCCCCGACAGCGCCGTAGGTACAGGTGTGGGAATCGGCGCCGATAACCACATCGCCGGGGAGGACCATGCCCTTCTCCGGCAGGATAACATGCTCGATGCCCATCTCCCCTACCTCGTAGTATTTTATGTCCTGCTCGCGGCAGAAATTACGCATGATTTTAGCCTGCTCGGCGGAGGCAATATCCTTGTTCGGTACAAAGTGGTCGGCAACCATGACGATTTTAGCCGGATCGAATACCTTGTCCACGCCCAGACGCTCGAATTCCCGTATGGCGATAGGCGCCGTAATATCGTTGGACAGGACTATATCCACCCTGGCGTTGATATACTCGCCGGGGCTGACTTCCTTCTTATCGGTATGCGCCGCTAATATTTTCTCGATTAAATTCAAAACTCTTCCTTCCCGTATATGATTCGTGACAGGAACAGAACATGATACACCCGGCTTGTTAAACACGGGCTATACCAGAGATTATACTAATTTGAAATATTTGATACAACCCGAACCACCGGGGCGCCGCTGCCAGTTCTCTATCCCAAAGCGTTCAGCCGACCTTGTTACGGGCGGCCATTAACCGGTTAAGGGCGTTCAAGTAGGCCTTGGCGCTGGAGAGCACCATGTCCACCCGCACGCTGAGGAATTCGCCCGTGCTTACCTCTTTCTTGTCGGCATGGAGCCGCCAGTATCTTTTCGGCTATATTCACGGTGTTTCTCCTGTAAATTTATCGGTGGGTCGCGGCTAGCGTTTTGGCCGGCGAACGTGCGGCAGCAGCAGTATCACCAGCGCCAGCACCGTGGTCGCCCCGGCGACTATATAGAGTCCGGAGCCTGCGGCCACCCCGATGCCCGCCACCACCATGATGGTGGCCGCCGTCGTCAGGCCGCTGACATCGCCGCCATCGCGGTGCAGGATAACCCCGGCGCCGATAAATCCGACCCCGGCAATCACGCCGGCCGCAATACGGGCGGGGTCGCTGCCGGGGAAGCCGCGGGCGGAGACGATGGTAATAAGGGCCGCCGCCAGGCAGATAAGGATATTGGTCCGCAAGCCGGCTTCCTTGCCGGACCACTCCCGTTGGAAACCGATGACCGCCCCCAGGAAGGCGGCCAGGGCCAGGCGCAGCACCATCTCTAAATCGGCATTCATATCAGGCTACCCGCTCTTTCTTCGCCGCCAGCAAGCGGTTAAGGGCGTTCAAATAGGCCTTGGCGCTGGAGACGATAATATCCGTATCCGCGCCGCGACCGGTATAGGTAACGCCGTCGCTTTCGATGCGAATCAGCACCTCGCCGATGGCATCGATGCCCTCGGTTACCGACTTCACCGAAAACTCAATGAGAGAATTGGGCACCTCGACGAGCCGGTTGATAGCCTGGTAGACCGCGTCCACCGGCCCGGTGCCCAGGGCGGCATCCTCTATCATCTTTCCGTCCGGCCCGATCAGCCGGACCGCCGCCGTGGGAATACCCCGGTCGCCGCAGGTTACCTGGATGCGGTCGAGGTGATACCTTTCGGTGACGGTACGCTGCTCTTCGGCCACCAGCGACTCGATATCGCGGTCGGTGATGTCCTTCTTCTTATCGGCGAGTTCCTTGAAAGCAGCGAAAGCCTTATTCAAATCTTCGTCGTTCAGACTGTAGCCCAGCTCGGACAGCCTCTCCCGGAAGGCGTGCCGGCCGCTGGTCTTGCCCAGCACCAGGCTACTCGAAGGGATACCCACCGAGCGTGGGTCCATGATTTCATAGGTATTGGCTTTCTTAATCATGCCGTCGACATGCAGTCCCGAAGAATGCCGGAAGGCGTTACCGCCGACAATGGCCTTGTTGGGCTGCACGGGAAAGCCGGTGAGGTCGCTGACCAATCGACTGGTCCGGTATATCTGCCTGGTATCGACGTTGGTTTCCACGTTGAAGAAATCAGCCCGCGTCTTGATAGCCATTACAACTTCTTCCAGGGAAGCGTTACCGGCCCTCTCGCCAATGCCGTTGATGGTCCCTTCAATCTGCCGGGCGCCGCATTTGATGGCGGCCAGGCTGTTAGAAACCGCCAGACCCAGGTCGTTGTGGCAGTGAATGCTGACGACGGCCTTATCTATATTGGGGACATTCTCAAAGACGCCCTCAATCAGCTGGCCAAACTGCTGCGGCATGGCGTAGCCGACCGTATCCGGGACATTGACGGTGGTAGCCCCAGCATCGATGACGGCTTTGAGCAGTTCGTGGATGTAAGCCGGGTCGGTGCGGCTGGCGTCCATGGCGGAGAACTCAATGTTGTCCGTGTACTGACGGGCATGCGCCACCGTATCGCAGGACATCTTCGTAATTTCTTCGCGGTTTTTCCGCAGTTGATAAAACAGGTGGATATCCGACGACGACAGAACGATATGTATACGCGGATTGGATGCCTCTTTGACGGCATCCCAGCTATCGTCGACGGCTTTCAGGTTGGCGTGAGTCAGCACGCAGATAGACGGCGTACGTATTTCCTTGGCAATGAGCCTGACGGCTTCGAAGTCGCCGGGGGAAGTGACGGGAAAACCCGCCTCGATAACGTCGACGTTCAGCTTCTCCAGCTGACGTGCAATCTCCAGCTTTTCCTGAACGTTTAGGGAACCACCCGCGGCCTGCTCGCCGTCACGTAGTGTGGTATCAAAGACTATAACCTTATCCATGTTTATGTTCCTCCTCAGGGAAAATTAATCAGGTGCAACCGCCTACTCCCCTCTCCTAGATAAGAGAGGGGCCGGTAAGGATGAGAATTAATCTCCCTATGGTGAAACATTTCATGCTTTTCATAGTTATACGGGATATATTATACACGTTTTTTGTAATTTTGTCTAGAGGGGGATTTCCGCTGGGTTTTAGTTAGTAACAGGTAGCATATGATAAAATGTAATTATGTGTTGGGAAGTGATAGCTGCTATAGCATCAAGTGCAACATTCATTCTATCAATAGCGTTATTTATCTTAGTACCAATTATACAGAGACATGTAAGAAGTAAACCATTATCACTGATAATTGAACTAAAAGATAAAGCTATAAAAATACAAAACCAATATAATAGAATTTTAACAAAAGAGGAATTAGATGAGTTTAAAAAAGAAGTTGATAACCTTAAGGTGGAATTGTTAGCTGAAATCAGTAAGATATCGAAGTATCGCGCAAAACAATATAATATGTGGGGAGAGGTTAATACATATTTGTTTCGTAAAATTAATAATGAAGAGCAATTAATATACTTAGGTGTTATCAACTCATGTTGGAAATTGGCGGATAATATTATAGAGAAATATTCATAAATGGTATAGAACGAAATTCGATATAATTAATCACAGGCAGCGAGGATTAAATCTCCCTTAATCCTCCTTTACGAAAGAGGGACACGGGGCGAAGTTTGACAACCAAGTATCACAGATATATTATCTGATTTACAGACGCGTTGAAGGACAGGACTATTTTATTGTAAATTGTCATAGGAAATCCCAATTAAGACGATTTTTTCCCAATAATTAGGAGTACGGTCAGCATATGATTGTGCGGGTAATTACAAAAAAGGAGGAATACTGGTTATGTGGTGGAAAAAGAAAAAGGAGAAGAAAGAGGTAATAGAGGAGAAGAAAGAGGTAACAGAAGAAAGTTTACTGAAGGAGTTGTGCGGAGATGATACAAAACTATATGATTTTATCGGTAATAATTTACCTGTAAATCCGTTAACGGGCATATCCCAAAAAGATATCGATACCCTCACCGAGGAGGGGGAAACAAGCGGGAACTTTAGTCCAGCAGCGGATAAGGCCATTTTCGAGGCCTCTCAAAACCCGGGAGAAAGGGAAAGATACATCAAAATTATCCAAAACCTTGCCTCGAAGACGATACACGCGATGGAGCAAGATAAAGAAAAGGTGGAAAAGGAAGGACTCACTGACCGGGCTGCTTCCCTCGAGAGAAGAATTGAAGATCAGAAATTTATGAGAGAAAGAACCGAAGACATAATAAACATAGCTTCCAAGTTCTACAATGAGAGATTGTTGGAACTGGGAGAAGACGAGAGAAGAGAAGCGAGAGGAAGAGAGAGACAAAGAATTGAAAGTGAGGAATGGAGAGCAGGGAAGCAGGAAAAGGCGGAGCGAGAAGCTAGAAAAAAAGAAGTAAGCAAGATGGGAAAAGAAGAGAAAAGGGAAGCTGAGAAACAAGATAAAAGAGAGGAACTGGCAGCAGAGGAAAGGAAAGCGGCGAGAGGGGAAGAGAGAAGAGAAGCTGAAAGGGAAGCGGCGAGAATAGATGAGGTGGAAAAGACGGAGCGAGAAGCAAGAAAAGAAGAAAGAAGGCGGAATGAATGACGAGGGGAGTTTAATCGCTCTCTCGTTTCACACCCCCCCATGGGAGGTAGAAATAAATCCCCCTTTACAAAAGGGGGAAACAGGGTGGGGCTATCTACGGCCATACGCACGATGCCGCGAGGGCGGCCGGGCGGGAAAAGATATTTAATAAAAGGGGCGGGGTGAAGGGAGGATAGAAATTATCCCTTAATCCCTCCTTACGAAGGAGGGAAATAGATTGGGCTTAAGCGTTGATATATGGTTTGCACAATCATCCTCTCCTTTTCATAAGGGGAGAGTTAGAGAGGGATTTTTCTCCGGAGGGTAGCCGGGTGGAAAAAGATATCCAGAAACGGACGAAAAAAAGAGGGAGCGATGCTCCCTCTCCTACAATATCAATGACTGCATCTTTAAGATTGCTTTTTAGAGCGGCTTTTAGCAGCCTTTTCTTCTTTGGGTACGCTGCCCAGGTTACCCCGGACCATGGCGATGCGGCCGGTACGGGCGATTTCCTTGATACCAAATCCTTTAAGAAGTTTTAAGATAGAGCCGATTTTATCCTCGTCGCCGGTAATCTCTACCGTCAGCGAATCGGAGGCGACATCGACGATGTTGGCCCGGAAGATATCGGCTATCTCGATAATCTCGCTGCGGGATGCCGAGGCGGCTTTCACCTTTATCAGCGCCAGTTCCCGCACGGTAATATCATTTGCGGTAATATCGGACACCCTGACCACGTCGATAAGCTTATCCAGCTGCTTTCGCACCTGCTCCACCATAGCGTTGGAGCCGCTGACGACGATAGTCACCCGGGACAGATGAGCCACCTCACTGTGCCCGACGGCGATACTATCGATATTGAACCCGCGTCTCCTGAAGAGACTGGCGATTCGGTTCAGGACACCGGGCTTATCTTCGACAATGGCAACTAGCGTGTGCTTTGTCGCGGCCATGATGACACCTCTTTCTTTGGTTGTTCTATAAACTGGGCGACGGTGGCCCCGGGCGGTACCATGGGATAAACATTTTCCTCCGGCTCCACCATGAAATTAATCAAAAACGGGCCGTCGGTATCCATAGCCTGCTCGATAGCAGGCATGACTTCTTCCCGTGTTTTCACTACCAGCGCCGGGATGTAGTACGCCTCGGCGATTTTCACGAAGTCGGGGCAGGTGAGCGGGGTGGCGACGTACCTTTTTTCGTAGAACAGCTCCTGCCACTGCCGCACCATGCCCAGGTAGCCGTTATTCAACACGGCTATTTTCACGCCGATATCATCCTGAACTAAGGTAGCCAGTTCCTGCAGGGTCATCTGCAGGCTGCCGTCGCCGTCGATGCACCAAACCGTTTCTTGCGGGCAGCCCACCTTGGCACCCATCGAAGCCGGCAGGCCGAATCCCATGGTGCCCAGACCGCCGGAGGATATAAAGTGGTTGGGCTTACTAAAGGTGAAGTGCTGCGCCGTCCACATCTGGTGCTGCCCCACGCCGGTCACGACGATGGAATCGCCTCCGGTAGCTTCGTATATCTGCTCGATGATGTATTGCGGCAGCAAAGCATCACCCTCCTTGATGTCCGTGATGGGGTGGTCTTTCCGCCATTGCTCTAGCTGGTTAATCCATTCGACGTGCTCGTTGGGTTCAATCAGCTTCTGCAAGGCATTGAGCACCGTTTTCACATCGCCGACGATGGGTATGGTAACGGCCACATTCTTGCCGATTTCCGCCGGATCCAGGTCGATATGGATTATCCTGGCATGAGGCGCGAAGCCCTTTATCTCACCGGTAATGCGGTCGTCAAAACGCATGCCCACCGCCACTAGGAGGTCGGTGTCGGTTAAAGCTTTATTAGCATACCCGAATC
>DAOUER010000047.1:0-23245 GCA_034430375.1 Dehalococcoidales bacterium | reverse complement strand
TCGGATAGCTCATCTACTTTTTTCTTTAAGGCTTCATAATCCGGCATGAGACGGTTTCCTCCTTTTTACGCAATTGTAAGTGATTCGGTAGAAATGGAGCGGGAGACGGGGCTCGAACCCGCGACAACCTGCTTGGAAGGCAGGGACTCTACCACTGAGTTACTCCCGCAGAAGTGAATACACGTAGATTTTACGCCAAATATTATGGAAAAACAAGCTGGAGACTACCTACTTATACAATCATTAAATACAAATGACGCCATGAATGCCCGTGAGAAGCTTAGTCCACTTTATAACCTGGGGAAATAGGTAACGTTGAGTAGAACAGTAGACTAAAACCTTAACCTGTAAATAAGAACGCTTAGAATCGCATTAATCCATCTTTTTCCTTAATATCATTATAACAACTGCCACAATGGCATAGAAGCCGGCAGCAGCAAAATAGGCGGCGTATGCGATTGGTGCTGGATCATCAGTGCCATACAGAGTCCCGTTGATAATACCCAGAATAAAGGCACTAATCCCATATACCAATGCAGATATCCAAAGAACCCAAGCCATTATTGTTGCTAGAGCCTTAAAAATAGGTGGCATCGCTTCCTCCTGTTAAATTACTCAAGCTCACGTAATTACACGGAAATTTTACGCTAATAATTATGGAAAAACAAGCTGGAGGCTAAGGAATAGGAGGAATTGTTAAGTTATTAGGAGTTTCGTCAGGTACTAAAGTAATATTTCCAGGTATTGCTACCTATGCTATTATCAAGACGTATGTTAACGTTAAAGAGTAAATACAAGCAGGGATCCGTTAAGAACAAGTGGAAAATCCAGCAGTGCCAGTGTGAAAAGAAATATTTCAACTACCAGAAAGACTGTGAGAACTGTGAAGGAAAAGACTACTGTTCTTCAGAAGAGTTCCGCCCCTATTACATTGTTGTGGCCAAGAGCATGCTGGTTTTTGCCGACGACTATGAGAATGCCAAGGAGTATGCCAGCCAGGGACATGGCTGGATGCTGGTGCGTGAGGGTGTGGACGGTATTCCCATAAATGTTAACGTCAAGGACGGCAAGGTCAACCTCATACCTGAAGAAGGCCAGACACTCTAACCATTGTGTTCAAAAGTCCTTACAAAACAGCTTAAACGGGTATTTGTATCACGATGCACGTTTTGCTACTAGATCGCTAAATAAAAAAAGGACCCCGAGAAATCGGGGTCCTTTTTTTATAGACTTTAGTTAACCGTTGAGAATCTGCATTGCCTCGTCGCGGTAGCAGTCCATGAGATATGGAATACCGGTGACATCGGCGCATTCCCTGGTGAGGGACATCAGCTCTTTCCGGGTGATTGCCGGCACGCTGAAGCACCTGGCGCCGGCCATCAGTTGCTGGAGACCAACCTTTATCTTTTCGCTGTAGCTGTAGATACCGATAGCTCCCAGCGGGATGTTCTTCATCTCGCTAGCGCCGACGATATTTTTCACGTCTTCGTAGTTGATGAAGATTTCTTCAGGAGTTGAGCCGTACTGGCCGACGGTATTGGGTAATTTGCCGTCCTTCATCCACTGCTCGATGTTCTTACCGACCATACCCGGAATCATCAGGGCGCGGCCCATGCAGATGGCCCTGGTGAAAGGCGCGCCCATGGCGAGGGCCTTGAAGACGCTGTCCTCGCTGCTGAACGCACCAGCGAAAGCGATATCCGGTACCCTTTCTCCCTTTGCGGCCAGCTTCTGGCAGAACTCGCCGGCGGCGGCGTGCAGGTACAGGCTGGGCATGCCCCATTCCTCCATCATGCGCCACGGGCTCATGCCGGTGCCGCCGGGTGCGCCGTCGATGGTGAGCAGGTCTATCTTGGCCTTGGAGCTCCACTTAATGGCCATGGCCAGCTCTCGGAGTCCGTAGGCGCCGGTTTTCAGAGTGACGCGTTTGAAGCCGATATTGCGGAGTCGGTTGACCTCATCGTAGAAACCCTGCTCATCGATAAAGCCCAGTCGACTGTGTCTTTCGAATTCCTTGATGGCGCCGTCTTTGAAAGCGGCCTGGTTGACCGGATTTGAGGGGTCCGGGGTGACGATATAGCCGCGTTTCTGCAGTTCCAGTCCCCTCTCCAAGCTGTTAACCTTGATTTCACCGCCGATGCATTTGGCGCCCTGCCCCCACTTCAACTCGATAGTTTCCAGCCCATGCTTTTCGTGGACATATTCCGCCACGCCCAGGCGAGTATCTTCGACATTCATCTGCACCAGGATTTCTCCGTAGCCCTGGTGGTATCGGCGGTAGGTCTTGATGCGGCGGTCCATATCCGGTGCCTTGACGACGTGGCCGTTAGCGTCACGCTCCAGAGCGGGGTCGATTCCGCAGACGTTTTCACCACAGACCAGGGTAACGCCGCTTATGGCCGCGCCGATGGCGAAATGCTCCCAATTTTTCCGGGCAATCTCGGTGGATCCTAGAGCTCCGGTGAAAATGGGAACCTTCATCGGTACCTTGATATCCCAGCCGTATTCGGTTTCCGTACTTACGGATGGGAAAGTGGCCGTATCCGGATTACCCTCAACGCCCTCAGGCATACCGTTGGCCCCCAGGGCGTAACCCTGGATATTCAGATGAGAGTAATCAACCGGATAGTCTTTATCGCCGCCGGCGGTGATATCGCCGAAAGGCCCGGGATAAATGAGTTCCCGACCGCGGAAAGTCGCCTTGAATACTTCGCAGTTGCCGGTACACCCGTCGATACAACGGGTACACAAACCGCTCATGGGGACAACGCTACGGGAACGGTTGGCGGTACGGGTGGCATCATTGGCATTGGGTCGTTGTAAGTTCATCTTGATGGTCTCCTTTTCTACTATTATTAATAAATGCCCTCTCTATAAAGAGACATCCTGAGTATCTACCAGTTGCTGGAAATCCATCACGGTGCTCATGGCAAAATTATCCGTATCGGCGCCGCCCTCTTCTGCCGCGGCCACCGGATTAAGTCCCCCGAGGAGAACGATACCGACTTTGTTTTGTTCTACGGGTATTTCGCAGACGGGTTCGCTGGTTTCACCCACGGCAACCGGGCTGTGGATACCTACCTGCTTCAGTCCGCCAATGATTTCGTTCACCTGCGATCGGCAGATTGAGGGTATTTCGCGGAAGTTGCCCAGTAAATTCCCGTCGCCCGTCCTGACCACCTCTCTGACCGAGGTCATCCGGGCTTTAATGAAGATGGTCGAGGGGTCCAGCGAGCAGCCGGTATAGTCGACAAGCTCGATAAAACGGAGCGGCTTATGATTGCGTAGCTGGAGTATCCCGCCGAACTTTGAATCCATGGGAATACCGGCTTTCAGCAGCACCCCGTTGAAAACTATGCTGCAGATGGTAGCCAGTCCGGTTTTACCTTGCGGAACGGTAACTTCTCCCAGTGGTTGTCCCTCCGTCGCGACAGCCACAAGGTTGCTGACACAATATCCTGCCTTAAAGGCAAATTTCATGGTGCCTAAAGCCCGGGCAAACTGTTCCTGCGGGAAAAACGAAACATTGACCGGTACCAGTCCGTGCCGGGTGGTAAAATCGAAAGAGGTGCGGAAGGAGAGAGTCTCTATTTTTGAGATGGAAAAACCCACCTTATCGTTAACCAGGGCTGTCTTCACTTCCTCGTTGCCCTTCTCGGTAAGGTTACGCCCGTCACGCCGCCCCACCAGATAGGTCAGGCCGCGTTCGTCTAAAAATTTCAGGTGGTATCTGACGGCTCTTTCACCCAGCTCAAAGCCGTAGTCTTTAAGATTATGCGCGATAACCCTGGCCCCGAGCGGCTCCGGAGAATCGTTGAGGATTCGTAATATGGCCAGTTCTTTTCTGGCGACGCTTTGTGATTCAAACATCATTTGACCGTAAAATATAAGGCAATAGGCAACTGTATTCCGTATATACCGCTATATTTTACCTATCTTATTAATACTTGTCAAGAAATATCTATGTATTGCCTGTAAAGTCTGTGAGGGTTATAATGACATAGTTTTATGAAGATACTTTTTACACAGGAAACCGACTGGATAAAACGTAATCCTATCCAGCCCCACCACCTGGCCGAATTGCTTTCGGGGCGCGGTCACGAAATACGTGTCATCGATTATGAGCTCCAGTGGAGGGTGGAGAAGAAAGCGTGGGGATACTGTAGGCGACAGGTTTTTGAGAATACCAGGAAGATATACCCGGATGCCCAGATTACGGTAATTCGACCGGGTATCTTTAGAGTCCCCGGTTTGGATTACGTATCCTTACTATTTTCCCACGGGAAAGAAATCAAACGCCAGATAGAAGAATTTCAGCCGGATATCATCGTAGGCTTCGGTATAATAAACAGCTATCTGGCATCCAGAGCTGTCGCTAAAAGAAATATTCCTTTTATTTATTACTGGGTGGATGTTCTGCACCGCCTAATACCAGTTAAGATATTCCAGCCCATCGGCGTCGTCTTTGAAAAGAGGGCTATCCGGCACTCGGACATGGTAATAGTAATCAATGAGGGACTCCGGCAGGTTGTCACCAATCTGGGGGCGTCTGAAAACAAGACCAGGATTCTCCGCACCGGCATTGACACCGGTCGGTTTGTGCCCGATCCGGCCGATAGCGAGTTGAACCAGCAAATGGGACTGAAAGACGGTGATATTGTCCTCTTCTTTATGGGCTGGTTGTATCCATTTTCCGGATTAAAAGAAGTAGCCATGAAAATAACCGAGAATGGAAATGAGAATATAAAACTGGTGGTGGTGGGTGAAGGAGATTTATACGGGGAACTGGCGACGATACAGAAAGAATACCATTTACAGGAAAGACTAATCCTTACCGGTAAAAGGCCTTACAAGGAAATACCCGGGCTTATCTCTGTAGCGGATATATGTATTCTTCCTTCGTATCCTCAGGAGAAAATCATGCGGGATATCGTGCCGATAAAGCTCTACGAGTACATGGCCATGCAGAAACCGGTTATCTCCACCCGACTCCCGGGCGTCATGGAAGAATTCGGCGATAATAACGGAGTCGTCTATGTTGAATCGCCCGAGGATGTAGCCAAAAAAGCGCGGGAACTGGTCAGTAAAAACCGGATTACCGAACTGGGACAAAAAGCCAGGGAGTTTGTGAAGGGAAACAGCTGGGAGAAAATTACCGATGAGTTTGAAGTTATTCTTGAAGAAGCGATAGAGAAGCGGAAATCTGCAAAGTAGTTATGTAAACTATCCCCCTGTCCTGATGGTCGGGGTGAGTGGATTTGAACCACCGACCTCAGCGTCCCAAACGCTGCGCGCTAAACCAGACTGCGCCACACCCCGACTCCCTATCAGTATAGCCGAGTGTATGGCTACTGGCAAGATATAGATAATAATAAAAAGGGGGGCTTTTGCCCCCCTACTATACAATACACTTTATGATATTAATCCCGACAGTCCGGGCAGGTATCATAATCGCTAATTGGCGTACCCGATGTAGCGGCAACATATTCCACCTGTTTTTCCGGGGCCCAGTAAGCACCGCATACCGAGCACTTCTTTAGTTTGAACTCCATGGTATTATGCGGCCACTTGATAACCCTTTTGTTGCCCTTGTCGGTGATAGATATAGCGCCGGTGGGGCAGCTGTAAGCGCAGGCGCCGCAGCCGATACATACCTCGGAGAAATCTTCATCGAAAGGCGTGGTGAGTTCTCTTTCGACGCCGCGTTTAGCCAGGCTGATGGCGGATACGCCGACCACCTCTTCGCAGGTACGGGCGCAACTGGCGCAGAGAATACACTTGTTGTTACCTTTGCGTTTCGGGAAACGGGTAGTGGTAAGGTCATATTCGGCGGCCATTTCACGGATAACTTCGGAATCCGGACACCGGGCCAGTAATAACTCGAGAAGCATACTCCGAATATTCCGTATTCTTTCCGTATTTGTCTCGACGGTCAGTCCCTCTTCTACCAGGTAAATACAGGAGGTGACCATACGTTCCCGGCCTTTGGCTGTCTTTATCTTCACCAGACAAAGGCGGCAGGCTCCGTAAGGAGATACGGCCTCGTTCTCGCAGAGGGTAGGTATGTAGATATTATTGTCGCGGGCGGCGTAAAGGATGGTGGTGCCCTCTTCAGCTTTGATTTCTCGTCCGTTAATCGTCAGATTTACCATCATTATCTATCCTTATTTTTCTTTGGCATCCCCGATTTTACAAACACCGGCGGGGCATTTCTTTTCATTGATATGGGCTTCATATTCGTCGCGGAAATGCTTGAGGGTGCTGAGTACCGGATTGGGTGCCTGCTGGCCCAGGGCGCAGAGAGCGGCATCCTGCAGTACGGCGGAGAGTTCTTCCAGTAATTCGATATCACTTTTCTTGCCCTTGCCTTCGGTGATACGCGTCAGAATGGCGCGCATCTGCTGCAAACCTTCTCGACAGGGCAGGCACTTACCACAGGACTCGCCTTCCAGGAAGGACACATAGTACCTGGCTATCTCGACCATACAGGTCTTGTCATCCATGACAATCATACCGCCGGAACCCATCATCGAGCCGGCCTCGGTAAGCTTGTCAAAGTCAACCGGCAGGTCCAGGAGGCTTTCCGGGATAACGCCCCCGGAAGGACCGCCGGTCTGTACAGCTTTAAATTTCCGGTTCTTGGGAATACCGCCACCGATATCGAAGACGATCTCCCGCAACGTGATACCCATGGGAACTTCGACCAGGCCGGTATTGGTGATATTCCCTACCAGCGAGAATATCTTGGTGCCCTTGCTGTTCTCGGTACCAATTTTACCGTACCAGTCGGCGCCTTTATCAATGATTATGGGAACGTTTGCCCAGGTCTCGGCGTTGTTCAGGTTGGTCGGCTGGCCCCATAGTCCCTGCTCGGAAGTATGGATGTATTTGGCACGGGGTTCACCGACTTTGCCTTCCAGGGAAGCCATCAGGGCGGTAGACTCGCCGCAGATGAAGGCGCCGCCGCCGCGGTTAATCCGGATATTAAAATCAAAACCGGAGCCGAGGATATTCTTGCCGAGAAGCGCCAGGGCTTCGGCCTGTTCGATAGCGGTGCGGACGTGTTCTACGGCCAGGGGGTATTCATTACGGATGTAGATGTAGCCCTGGTGGCTGCCGATGGCAAAGGCGCCGATTATCATGCCCTCCAGTACGCTGTGAGGGTTCCCTTCGACGAGGGAGCGGTCCATGTAGGCACCCGGGTCGCCCTCGTCGGCATTGCAGATGACATACCTGGTATCGCCCTCGGCGTTGCGGGTGCTTTCCCACTTGGCGCCGGTAGGAAAGCCGCCGCCGCCGCGTCCCCTAAGTCCTGCTTTTTTAATCTCGGCGATGATGCCTTCGGGTTTAATCTTCAGGGCCCTGGCCAGGGCGGCGTATCCGCCGACCGCCAGGTAATCGTTAATTGAGGTGGGGTCGATTGAACCGTTATTACCGAAAACCAGGCGTTTTTGTAGTTTATAGAAAGGTACATCATGTTCGTAAGGTATCTTGGAACCGGACTGCCGGTCGGTATAGAGCAATCTATCAATGGTTTCACCCTTGCCGATAGTCCCGGAGAGGATTTCCGGCACATCTTTTACCCGGACTCTCTGGTACAGGATATCCCTGGGCTTGATGACTACCAGGGGACCTCTTTCGCAGAAGCCATGACAGCCGGTAGCCCGGATATCAACCTTATCGGCGAGTTTCTGCTTCTTTACCTCGTCGCGGAAAGCTGCGGTCACCGCTACACAGCCGTGGGCGTGACACCCCGTGCCGTTGCAGATGGTAATGACGGCTTTATCGGGGTCTCTCCCGGCGAGAACAGATTTTCTCAGAGCCTCCAGTTCAGTCGGAGATTTTAGTTTTGCCACTGGTGACGTCCTCCACTTTTAATTATATTCCTTCAACACGGAAACGATTCCTTCGGGCGTCATCTCTCCGTGGTAGTCTTTCCCGATGATAACCATGGGACCCAGGGCGCAGGCGCCGACGCAGTTCACTGTCTCGAGGGTGAACTTGAGGTCCTTGGTGGTCTCGCCCCGGTTGATATTCAGTTCCTGCTCGATTTTCTCCAGCACCTTGACGGCTCCTCTCACGTGGCAGGCCGTGCCCATGCAGACATTTATCAGGTGGCGTCCCCGCTCGGTCAGGCTGAAGGCTTTAAAGAATGTGGCCACGCTGTAGACCCGGCTGACCGGTACGCCCATTTGCTTTCCCGTTTCGGCAAGGATCTCTTTGGGAAGATAGCCGATTTCCGTCTGGATATCCTGGAGGATATCGACCAGCAGTGATTTATCGTTACCGTGCTTTTTCAGTACTTTACTTACTTTTTCTTGCAGTTCTTTTGGTGACATTTTTCGCCTTCCCCAGTAACTTTTGATATTCTAATTCGACCCTGTCCTGTATCTGTTCGATGACATCATCACTCAAATGACGGAACCTGCCCTGCCCTTTCAGATAATCCTTGATGGGCCGGAGTTTCGGCAAGTCCACACTCATCTTATATTCTCCGTTTACTACCTCGTAGAGCGGGAACATGCCGGTTTGAACCGCCAGCCGTCCCAGCCGGATAACGGTATCGGTGGCGCTGCGCCAGCCGGTAGGACAGACCGATAGTATGTGAACGTAAGCCGGTCCCGGCGTGTCAACCGCCTTCTTGACCTTGGCCATAAGGTCGAAAGGATAGCTGGGGCAGGCGGTGGCGACGTAGGGTATATTATGAGCCGCCGCTATCTCCGGCATATTCTTCTTCCAGCTGAACTGGCCGATGCTTTTCTTGCCGGCGGGAGAGGTGGTGGTTGACGCACCGAAAGGAGTAGCCGAAGAGCGCTGGATACCGGTGTTCATGTAGGCTTCGTTATCAAAGCATATATAGGTGAAGTCATGGCCGCGCTCCAGGGCGCCGGATATGGCCTGCAGACCGATATCACTGGTAGCCCCATCACCCCCCATGGCAATTACTTTGGTATTGTCCGGTACCGGCATGCCCTTTCTCCGCATGGCTTTATAACCCGCCTCGATACCAGAAGCCACCGCCGCCGCGTTTTCAAATAAGGTGTGAATCCAGGGTAAATGCCAGCTCGTATTCGGCAACTGTGATGCCACGATTTCCATGCAGCCGGTGGCGTTGGCGACGATTACGTTGTTATCCAGGGCTTTAAAAGCCAGCCTGACAGCCAGGGCTTCGCCGCAGCCGATGCAGGCGCGGTGCCCCGGGGCAAAATTCTCTCTCTTCTTTATTAAACGGGGGACGTATATTGCGTATTTTTCCATTATTCTCTTACCCCATAAATCTCATATTCGTTCTGGCTGCCCTTGTCGGCAATCTCCATACCCTTGTGGATAATATCCTGGAAGCCGGAAACGGTAATATCTCTACCGCCGAGTCCGGCAATGAAGCTGACTACCTTGGGCTTTTTAGCCTGATCGTAAAGGGCAGCTTTGACTTCGGAGGCTACCGGTCCGCCCGGCCCGCCGAAGGAAATCGCCCTGTCGATAACGACTAATACGTCGGCGTCTTTCACCGCTTCGCGGAAAGCATCGAAGGGGAAGGGGCGCCATAAGCGAAGTCTTATCTGCCCGACGCTCTCACCGTTCTTCCGCAACTCGTCGACGGCTACCATAGCGGTCTCGCTGGTGCTGCCCATGGTGATCAGGACCACTTTAGCTCCGTCGCTGTGGTATTTTTCTACCGGCAGGTACTGCCGTCCAAAAGCTCTCTCGAACTCGTCCCAGCACTCCGTTATAACCGGCAAAGATTTTTGTATGCTCATCTCCTGGGCCCATTTCGTTTCGGTGAAGATAACCGGCGGCGCAAAATCCCCCATGGCCACCGGTTTATCCGGATTAAGCGGCAGCGGGAACTGGTTCCGCGGCAGGAACTTGTCTACTTTTTCCTGTTCCGGTAAAGATATGGGTTCGATAACGTGGGTTAAATTAAACCCGTCCAGGTGCACCATAACCGGCAGTAAGACCCTGTTATCTTCGGCCATGCGGAAAGCGCAGATGATATTATCAACGCATTGCTGACCGTTTTCTGCGATTATCTGTATCCAGCCGGTGTCCCGTACCGACATCATGTCGGAGTGGTCGCACCAGATGCTGAGCGGCGAAGATAGAGCCCGGTTGGCTACGGCCATGACGATAGGCAGACGCATCGGCGCCGCCACGTAGACCACCTCGTTCATCAGGGCGAGTCCCTGGCTGGCGGTAGCGGTGAAGGTACGAGCGCCGGAAGCCGCCGAACCCAGGCAGGCACTCATCGCCGAGTGTTCCGATTCCACCGGGATATATTCGGCATCCAGTTCGCCATCGGCGACCAGTTCCGCCAGGTGCTCGACGATGTGGGTCTGGGGAGTAATCGGGTAAGCCGCGATGACATCCGGGTTACACAGCTTAACGGCATCAGCCAGGGCTATTGATACTTCAATACCTATTCTCGTCGCCATTATTCCTCCTCCTCTACCATCTTGATTACCCTGGGCCAGCATTCCCGGGCGCAGATGCCGCAACCCTTGCAGTAAAACAGGTTGGCTTCAAAATATCCTTCGTCGTTCTGCTCGATGCATCCCTCAGGACAGAACAGCGCGCACAGACCGCATTTAATGCACTTCTTAAAGTCGTAGGTCGGTCGCTGCGAACGCCAGGTCCCACTTTCGTATGACCGGGCGCTGCCGGGTGCCTCGATAATACAGCCGATTTCCAAGTCCTTCCAGGTTAATTCACTCTCGGATTTTGCCATTTATTGCTCCTCAATCACTACATCTTTATAGGCTGTTTCCATAGCCTGGATATTGCGTTCGCCCAGTCTTCCGAAGCGTTTTTCCAGGGGAGCGTGCGCGGATTCTTTATCGATAACCCCAGTTACTTTGATAACGGCACCGAGCATGGTGGTATTGACTATCGGCACCCCGAGAACTTCACGGGCAATCTTGGTAGCGTTGACTGTGGCGACGGGATGCTTTATTCCAGACTCTTTTTTAATTTCTTTGGCTGTCTTTCTGGTATTGATGATGACATAGCCACCCTTTTTCAATCCGGAGGTAACATTTACCTTGTCCAGCAGGCTGGGGTCGAGGACCACGACAACGTCGGGATCGGTGATATCAGACCTGACTCTCACCGGCGCCTGGCTGTCTACCCGGTTAAATGCCTGGACCGGCGCTCCTCGGCGTTCGGGGCCGAAGCTGGGAAAAGCCTGGGCGTACTTGCCTTCGCTGATGGCTGCCTGGGCCAGCAGTTCGGTTGTGGTCACGGCACCCTGTCCGCCTCTTCCATGCCACCTTATTTCCATGAGACCGTTTGTCTTCGCCATATCTTGCTCCATCAATAATCAAAAACGCCCCCGGAGCGACTCGAACGCTCGCACCCAGCTCCGGAGGCTGGTGCTCTATCCACCTGAGCTACAGGGGCTAATATAAAAATAATACAATATATACATCTTTTTTGGCAAGTAGTTATGACAACATGACTAATAGAAGACGATTTGCCTTGGTGTTTACAGGTTCTCTGTTCTCTCGTGTTGACAATTGAACCTGATGTCAATAAAGTAATGGTAACAAGATTATCCGAGGTATAGCTTGGTCTGGATTTACTTTGTTATCTGCATTCTGGTTATTTTTATTGCCGGTCAAAGAGTAGCTAAATACGGTGATGCTATTGCCAGTCGCACCGGTATCGGGCAGGTCTGGATGGGCGTTATCGCCATCTCCGTCATCACGTCATTGCCAGAGCTCTTTACCGGGATAAGCGCCGTAACCATAGTGGATCCCCCGGCCCCTGATTTAGCTGTCGGCGACCTTCTCGGGGCTAATGCTTTCAATATGCTCAACCTGGCCTTTCTGGATATTTTCCACCGTAACGGCTCGCTGCTGGCAGCGGTCAGCCGGGCGCACCAGCTTACCGGATGGTTTAGTATCTTACTCGTTAGCATCATAACCGCCAGTATCTTCGTCAGCATTAATTTCAATACCATGTCTCTCGGGTGGGTAGGATGGTATTCCCCGGTTATCCTGGTGGTATATCTCCTGGCGGTCCGGCAGATATTCTACTACGAGAAAAAGCACCCGGGAGCGCCGGACGCCACGGAGGATAGTACGCATTCGCTCCGGCGGATAGGTGTTTATTTCGGGATATCGGCGTTGTTCATTATCGGTGCCGGGATATGGCTGGCGACCATCGGTGACGAAATAGCTGAATCCACCGGCTGGGGTCAGAGCTTTGTCGGCACACTGTTTCTGGCTTTTACTACCACCCTGCCGGAGATAACCGTTTCTTTCACCGCGGTACGCATCGGGGCGCCCGATATGGCCGTGGCTAATATGATTGGCAGTAATCTTTTTAATATGTTGATATTCCCGATAATCGATGTTATTTACGGTGAGGGGCCTTTATTTGCCGGAGTTTCGGAAGGGCATCTGGTTACCGGGCTAGCCGTAATAGTGATGACGATTTTATTCATTACCGGGCTACGATTTGTGCCGCAGCGGCGCTTCAGACTAAGCTGGATAAGTATAACTTTGATAGTCCTGTTTCTGGCCAGTGCCTATTTCAGTTTTGTCGCTGCCTGAAATGATGCTATAATGCCGTTAGCTGTCCAAATCTCCGTGTATTTCATTAAAAGATATGGTTAATAATAAATTACCCGGTGTAAAAGCCGTTATACTCGTTGGGGGATTAGGTACGCGGTTGCAGCCGCTTACCAATAGTATCCCCAAGTCAGTGATCCCGGTACTGAACCGTCCTTTTATGGAATATACTTTTGCGTATCTAAAATCGCATGGGATTGAGGATATTATCCTCACTCTGAACTATCTGCCCGAGGTAATCCGGGGATATTTCGGCGACGGCAATGATGCCGGAGTCAGGTTAACTTACTGCTACGAGAAAGAGCCGATGGGCACGGCCGGGGCGGTAAAAAACGCCGAGGAATATCTGGACGGTACCTTCCTCGTTTTAAACGGTGATGTGTTCACCGACCTTGATTTAACCGATCTGATAGCCTGTCACCGGAAAAACCAATCGAAGGCCACGATATCGATGCAGTGGGTGGAAAACCCCAGCGCTTTCGGTGTGGTGGAAACCGATACCGAGAATAGGGTAAAGTGTTTTATAGAGAAACCTCCTCCGGGAGAAGAGACCACCAACTGGATAAATGCCGGCATCTACGTCCTGGAGCCGGAGGTTTTGAAATATGTACCGGAAAATACCCATCACATGTTCGAAAGGGGGCTGTTTCCGCTTATTGTTGATGAAGACGAACCGGTCTACGGATACGAATTCCGCGGTTACTGGATGGATACCGGCACACTGGAGTACTATCATAAATTAAGCCGGGACTTATTACTGGGTAACACCGGCAGTCCTCTTATCGGGGATATAGATTGTGAAGGAATTACTGTTGGCGAAAGCGTGTCGATAGATAAATCAGCGAAATTAACGCCCCCTATCTTGATTGGTGATAACTGCCGGATAGGACCGGACGTGTCTATCAGTGGACCGGTGGTCCTTGGCAGGAATTCAGTTCTGGAAGAGGGCGTCAGCGTGGCGGATACTATTATCTGGGATAATGTAAAGATTGGTAAAAAGGCAAAGTTGCGCGGATGTATTGTCAGTAGCGATGTTTCAATCAAGCCAGATGAAAGCTTAACGGACTATGCCGTTACGCCCGATGACAGAAAATTAATGTCTAAAGTATAAAAATACTAATAGTAACGCGAGGAGTAGTTATGGCGGAGAAAGCAAAAACAGCGGCAAAAACGAGAAAGAAAAAACCAGGAGATATTATGTTCAAGTGTCAGCGGTGTGAACAGATGAATCGACTGGAAGATATGAGGAGCGTCACCAGATTCGTGCCGATACTCATCGTGTGTAAAAAGTGTGAAAAAGAGATGAGATAGCGTGTGATAATAATCCCCCGGGAGAGATTATATGGCTGAAGAACTGGGAAAAATCGAAAAACCGCCGGCAGAGGATTTTAAGTCCGGCCGCAAACTGTATTTCATACCCCTGATTTACCGCGGCGAAGACTCGCCGGAGGAATACCGGAAATTGTCTCTGAAGTACTGGGAACAGGTTGAAAGCCAGATATCGGAGATGGAAGGGAAACTCGGTGGTATAAAACGGATTTTTCACGAATTAATTCCGGCGACCGGCGATGCTGCCCTCAAGGCTATCGAAGAATTATGTGACAAAAGCTGCCAGATTATCAAGGATTGCATTAAAAAGGGAGCCCAACTTGAAGCGCTGGAGGACGGCGATATTCTCACCGAGTTTATGGACTGGAGCAAGTGCCTGATAATGGGCCTGCAAAACCAGAATGTTATTGCCAAGGTCTATGAATTTTACCGGGAAGCCTCCAGGAAACGGAACGAATATATTATCAAGAAAATCGATGAGGCCCTTCAGCCGGACGAGATAGGCATTTTAATCATGCGGGAAAACCACCAGCTTCAATTTCCGGCTGATATCCAGATATTTTACGTGGCGCCGCCGGCCCTGGATGAAATCAACCGGTGGCTGCGCGACCGTGAAAAGCAAACGGAAGAAGAATAAAGTGATAATAGAGTGTATATCAGGTTAATGGACTAATTCTTTACGGCGCCTGGCTTCTCTGAGTGGTTCTTCACGTCTGATATGCCTGAGATAGATAGCCCCGCATTGTAGGCACGTTATGTAAACACCCTCGAAGTCGCGTTCCAAGAATAAATCACCCCGGCAACGTTTACACCCTTTGAACTTCACCAGGCTCGGCATGACCCTTCCCCTCCTTATACGATTTATCACCGCCAACCTTTTTTAAAGCTAGACTTCAGCAATAAGTGTTATATACCTTTCAATCACTTCGACCGTATCATCCGCGTTAAATGTAAGTAGTGTAAGAAACTTTAATCACAATGAAATCACACGTGCTGGAACATTTGTCACAAAAAAATCACACTATGTTAAGTAACATTGTCCTATCCGGCATCTCGAGTGCGCCCCGTATCAGTTGTAGTTATCGGGGTATATACTCTTTATTAGACATCGGGAATAATGAAAGGGGGCAGGTTCACACCTGCCCCTGCGGTAACGTTGAATTTTGTAAATCCTATTACTTATTGAGGGTAAATTCTTTTAAGGAAACTTCGGCTTTTTCCAGTCTCATGGGAGCCTGTTCTGTCGTTTCTTTCTGCAGCCGGGTTATCTTGATAATATGAAAATCAGGGGTATAGCCGCATTTAGCCGCGATAATCAGGTAGGGTCCAGCCTGAGAGAAACGGTGGCTGATATTACCGGAGCGGTCGGTAAAGCCGATAAAGTAGCGGGATATCTCGTTATAGGCTTCGGGCATAATACTTGAATCGGTTGTGGGTGACGGGTTTTCCAGCATTTCGGCATACGCTTCGGCGGATTTCAGCCAGAGGTCATAATCACCGGTAATCGCGCCCGAAGTTGTACTGAGTAGAGGAATGGCGAACATGGCTGCCCGGTGCACGCCCTGTCCGTCGGGGTCGGTAACCTTCATGTCTACCGGCTGATTAACCCGGGCGGTATCCGGCGCTCTGAGGGTCAGCGGTACTCTCGAGGTGATTTTCATCATGGCAAAACCGGGGGCATAATTCGGTTTGATGGCTACGAGTAAATATTTACCCTTTTCCCATATCCGGGGCGGCGGGTCAATATAACCCCGGTCATTGGTGGTACCGAGCCGGATAGCGTTGCATTGGGATAAAGAGGCGACATCGGCGGTGAGCACAACATCGCTGGGATTGTTATCAATATTTACCGCCCATACCTCGGCATCCGGTACCGGTCTTTCTCCCGGCCGGGTGACAATCTGGATTCTTAGAGGTTCACCGGCCTTGGCTACTAACGGTGCACGGATGACAAGTCCCATTCTTACGGCGACGGCTTCTTCCCCCGGGACGCGTTCGTTTTGGGCCAGGGCAAATCCGGTGACGGATAAAACGGTGCTGACCGCGAGGACCAGAGCCAGTGTGGTCAAAATTACTTTTTTCATTATTTCCTCCTTTATTCGTTGGCTGATAATCTTCTCCAGCGTTATCAGTGCATAGCCACCTCCCAGTTCGCCTGTTATCATTGATAACGTGGAAAAGATTGAAAGGTTAGCGGAAATAAGAATAAAGTACTGTAAATAAGGGGGAATTAGGAGGATATGGTAAGTAAGCCGTAGTGAGGAAAACAGGGTTTTATAATTAAAGTTAATGGTTTGGTAATAGAAAAAGCCGCCTGCTTTATGAATAACCTGCCGGCGGCTTGATCAGGATTCTCTTATCAGTAGACTAAGAACGGATAAGAATTATCCACGAAACGCCCGACTCCTGATGCGAATGAGATAAAACAGCCCCCATCCCAGCAGGATAACGAGTAAAATACCGCCGGATATTATCCACCAGTTAATGGAAACCCAGCTGGAGAACTCTCCGCTTAGATTGCCTATCTGGACGGTATAATCACCCGGTTCATTCCCGGTGACATCGAAAGAAATATGCTTCGTTTCTCCGGCTTCAATGCTGAATTGAACCGTATCGATAGCATTACCGTTCAGCAGTAAAACAGCCTCATAAACGCCGCTCTGACCGCCGTTATTGGTTACATCAAGACTAATCTCCGCGTCTTCACCGTATCTGGTAATAAAGGTAAGTCCCGGCCACGTCTTTGATTCCGAGGTAACAATATCCAGATTACTGAGGATAAATGAAGCGGACGACGTCACCTCAGGAGGTGTCGGCTTCGGTTGCCCGTTAGCCGGCGGTTCTGTTCCGGCCGGTACCTGGGCTAGAATGGCGAATACCGTGAAATGGTTCATCGTTGAAGTTAGTGTACCGACTTCAGCAACAACGTTGCTCTGCGATACAAGGAACGTCCAGCCGGCACTGGGATCGTAGTAGGCGGTGCCGATAGAGAGAACGTCCACCGGTAAGTCCCCGATGTTATAACCGAGGGTGAGTATTATCTCGTCGTCAAAAGCGGTCCCGGTCGGTTGAAATTCTAAAGCATCACCGACCAATGCAGTGTTTTCCGGGAGTTGCGGCGCCTCTGTTTTACGGATAGTAATCGTGGTTACGCTGTTGCCGGCGTTATCGGATGCCCGTGTACCGGCACCGATTTCCAGCAGGTGTGTATTACCGGGACTGTAAGCATTGACATCATTTAACGGACGTCCGTCTTCAGAAGCCGGTTCCTTGGTAACTATCCCGAGGAAATCAACCGTGAAATATCTGGTTGAAGTCGGGACCGTTTCCGTCGGTGTCGGTGTTGGGGTAGGAGTCGGGGTTGGCGGAGGAATAATTAAAAATCCGTAACCGTACAGGGGAACGTCTACCGGATTTTCATCGGGGTCATTGGAAAGTATGGAAAGAATACCCGACTGAACTCCCGATGAAGACGGCGTAAAGGTAAGATTAAAACTGGCCGAAGCCCCGGGAGTCAAAGTCTGACCGGCAATTCCGGGTCCGCTGACCGCAAACTGGCTGTTATTAGTGTTAATGCTACCCAGTACGAGGTCGGCAGTACCCTGGTTGGTTACCGTGACCGTTACAGGCATAGTCGTAAAACCTACCTGAATAGTACCGTAGTTAATCAGCGACGGGCTGACGTGTATATCCGGTTCGTCAATAACTTCTTCATCCTGAACAGTGGTGTCCAATGAGGCGGAATTGTTTTCCGGGTTTGTATCAACTTCATTACCGGAAACCGAAACCTCGTTGGTAATAATACCGGCCTCCGAAGGCGCAACAACCACGATTGTCAGTGTTGCCGAAGCTCCGGAAGCTAACGAGTCTATTGTCCAGGTGACCACTCCGGATAGATAGCCGGCAGTGCCGACCGACAGCACCGATGACTGGTACACTACGCCGGCAGGTAGTGTATCGGTAACGGTAATACCGGTTGCCTCATCCGGTCCGTTATTAATCAAGGTAAGCGTATACGTTAGGACACCGCCGGTGGTAACCGGGTCGGGATCGGCCAGCTTGGAAACGGCCAGGTCAATCTCGGGCGATGTTTCCAGCACGGAGGTTTCTTCCGAAGCCGAGTTGTTACCGGTATCGGGATCGGTGTTATCACTGGTCACGTTAGCGGTATTGGTGATATTGCCGGATGTTAACGGCGCCTGTACTACTATGGTCAGGTTGGCCGACATTCCGGAGCCCAGCACCGGGATTGTCCAGGTTACGTTGCCGGATATGTGATTGGCCGTTCCCGCCGAAGGCACGGCTGACTGGTAGACTACACCGGCCGGTAATACATCGGTTACATTCACGGTGGTGGCATCGGCCGGACCGTTATTGGTTACGATTAACGTGTAGGTGATATTATCCCCGGCAAGAACCGGGTCGGCATCGTCGGATTTTACTATTTCCAGGTCGGCTTCCGTAGGCTCGGTGCCTTCTCCGGTGAGACTCACATTAACCACCGGTTCATCGAAATCATTAGAGCTAATCTGCAAGGTGCCGTTGGCAATTCCCGCGGCTGACGGTGTAAAGACGAGGTTCATTATTTGCGAAGCGCCGGGTGCCAGGGTCATACCGGAGGCGTTACCGCTGGAGATAGCAAACACACCATTGGTGATGATTACGTCACCGATTATCAGGTCGGCGTTACCCGTATTGGCTACCGTGACCGATTCCGGTGAACTGGAAAGCCCAATCTGTACCGGGCCAAAATCGACATCGAGCGGGTCTACATCTATATCGGGTAGAGCCGGTTCAACGCTGGTTAGAGTTTCGGCGTAGTTATTATCCCAGTACAGCTCGTCAAAGGTACTCAGAACGAGAACCCGGTTGATAATGGGGCTTCCGCCCGGCAGCGGTATATCCGGATTTACGGTGGCTACAATGGTCAAATCAGCGGTAGAACCGGCCGGCAGATCACCGGCTTGCCAGGTTAAAAAGGAATATCCCGCCGGCAGGGTCGTAATTCCCAATTCGTCCTCGAGCTTATCCAGTATCCATCCCGGCAGCGATTGCCCTACCGTTCCCTGGGTTGGTGTGGTTGATTGTATATCGAGGGAATCCGTGGGATACATATCAAATACGTAAACATCGGTGGCAATATTAGGCCCGTTATTAACGATATTAACTGAATATGTCAGATCACCACCGGCGACAATTGGATCGGGATTATCTAATTTGGTAATGGCGAGGTCTATATTCAGGGGGCATAATCCGATACCGCAAAGAGGTACACAAAATAGACATTCGTCAGGATCGTTTGACTTTATCCGTAATTTGGCGTTTTTATTTCCGGTCAGGAGGGGATTGAACTGTACCCCTACCGTGGTCGCTTCACCGGGAACCAGCGAGGTGCCGGTGGCGTTATCGTCCACAACAGCGAAATGGGAGGCATATACGCCGGATATTGATACTCCGCAGATATTGAGGTTGGCATTCCCCAAGTTGGTGATAGTAGCCGTTTGAACAGCGCTGGAACTACCCACCGCTATCACCCCGAAGTCAATACTCGTCGGGCTCAGGTCTATATCCGGCTCGCCAGCCGCCATAATTGATGGCACGATAAATATCTGGGCAATAAGTGACAGTATCAATAGAACCGCTAATTTTTTCATAACAACCTCATTATTGCGTAGTAGTTCATCGCCGGTTAAAAATGCAAATAACCGGACTGCCGAATCCAGTTTCGCTCCATTATTATAGATAAACCAAAGTATGAATACAGTATGCTTAAGGTTAGAAAGCAGGTAGAGTTCCAGGCTCAATTCTCTAACAAAAAACAGGTGGTACAGTGTACCAATTTACTATCCATTTAAGGACTATTAGGTGATTAATTCGAGTCGATAGCTATGTTAAACATAGTAAGTAATGCATATAGCTATAAAATTGTATGTATTGCCAGCTCTGATCATTATCTGTTTACTGGCAAGCTGGCAGGGTATCAGCGTACCTCCCGAAGGGGGGAATCTTGTCGCCGCTGAGATTAGTGCCCCGTATCTGCAAACGCCAGGCCCGGTACATATAGTCAGTCATACGGAACCGGATATATCCGGTTCATATCCCGATGTTTCAGTTACGGACCAGCCGTTAAAGGATAATGGCCAGGCTTTCACCGAACGATGGCTGGCCGAACGCCTTCCGGCAACGGATTTACTGGGAATTCCCGGTATGGAGATGCCTGTAATCGTGGCGATACTTGATACCGGGATTGAAACCGACCATGAGGACCTGGGGGATAAAGTAATTGAGGAGATAAACCTGACCGACACCGAAGATGTCGGCGATATTCACGGTCACGGCACGCATATTGCCGGTATTATTACCGCTAATGCCGACAATGGATTTGGTATCGACGGCATAGCGCCGGACTGCCGGCTTTTCAACGTGAAGGTAGCCGATGACAAAGGCAGAGTCCGGACGTCGGTCCTGGCCGAGGGTATTAGATGGTCGGTAGAACACGGCGCTGATATTATAAATATCAGCATTGAGATAAAAGAGTATTCCTCGCTGCTGGAGGAGGCCATAAATTATGCCTGGGATAAAGGGGTCGTGGTTATTGCCGCCGCCGGCAATGAAGGTTCGGATATTTCGGTTTATCCGGCCGGCTATGAAAACTGCATCAGCGTTACCGCGTTACAGGATGAAGCCGACCTGGCACCGCTGGCCAATTACGGCGATTGGGTGGATGTGGCGGCTCCAGGCTATGAAATCTATTCTACCCTGCCCTGTGATAAATACGGGTATAAGTACGGTACTTCCTTCGCGGCGGCTTACATCAGCGGACTGGCCGCCGGATTGCTCCCCACCGCCGGGGATACCAACGGCGACGGCAAAGTAAATGATGAAGTCAGAGACCAAATACTATCGCTGTGCGGTTTTGATATCGCCAACTAATATCAAAGTAACCCTGAATATCCGGTAATATTAACTTCACCCCATTGTTGACTTCTCCATTCCATTATCCATTATTCTATCTCCTCATCTTTTTCGTTCTCTCTGAGATTCATCTCTTGATACAAAAGACTCCGGTATAAAGCTATTTATTTTGACATACGATGACCGGCAAAGTATGATAGCTTATACGACTATATTTTTGAAATTACAGTACAAAATAATGAAGCGTGTCATTTTATTAACGCTTATCGTTGTTACCGGGGTTGCCGGGTTTCTTTCGGTAAGTGAGGTCTCACCGTTTACACCCCCCGTCGGCTCTAATTTAGAATCGGCTCTTCGGGGTATTTTCCAGGGAGGCGTGACCACTGCTCTGTTGGTCATTGCGTTTATACTGTTCGTACTGTTGCTGTTTTCCCGGGAGATAGCGAGAGACTTCAAGCGGCTGACGCGGACGGCCGAGAATCCGGCAGCTGAGGAAAATCGACCCGGAGAACTCTCTCTGTCCCGGCGTTTCGAGTTTACTGAGAATGCCTTGCTTAATTTTGCTGACGCCATGCAAAACTATGCCGGGCACATGGCCAGCCATACCAGCGCCATCCGGGGACTCAGTGAAGCGTCCCAGGCCCTGAAAGGAAGCGCTGCGGAGCAGAACAGGATACTGGGACACCTGAGTAAATCCATTATACGGGACAGGATTAACCGTGAAATATCCATAATGGAAAGACTCGTCAGTGAAATTGAGAAGAAAACAACGAATGCATTGCGGGCGCGGGACGAGCTGGAACACGGAGCAACCGATTACATTATCGAAGAAATACCGGTGAGAAAAGAGATTGCTCCCCCACCGGGATGTGTGGTTAATCCCAAAGCCCTTTCCAGGCGGCGTTATTAGTGATTCTTCGGTGTGGTGTTAATCGTCCCGGGGAGTATCTTCAAAGAGTAACGGTCCGACGAACGGTGGGATTTTAGACTCGAATTCATTGCATAGTGGACAGATGCCTTTGAACGTTTCGAGCTTGCTCAGTTCTCGTATGGCGCCGATAACCTCAAAGGGCTGTCTTTCCACCTGTGGCCAGAAACCTTCTTCTTCTATTTCGACTATCTCATTCTTCAGGTGAGGTATATAACACTCGTAGAAGACGAACTGCGTGTAGCGTTGACAGGCGTTCTCTACGTTCTTTCTAAACATATTGAATAATTGGTACCGGCTTAACTGAATTGTCTTATTATTGTGGTCTTTGATGGTGTACCGGTACCGGAACATGCCGTTTTTCCTGAGTCCGTATATCCCGGCACTAGAGCTTTCCTCGACGGTATGTAAACCGTTGCCCAGCAGCATCGCAGATATTTCGGATAATTGCTTCTGATGCTCTTCTTTCTGCTTCATTATCAAAGGGTTTAGCATGGTTTTGATGCCGTCTTTAAGTATTTGTACCGCTACTTCCATTTCCCGGCGTCGGTCTCTAATAAAATCCTCACTGGCCCTGAGGGGGAATCGCGTATCTCCGTTATCATGTAGGCTGGCGTATTCTTTTAGAATATCTAAATCGCTATACCCATCGCTGATTAACTTGTAGATAAACCTGAGCTCTTCCTGGTCTACCTTGTTACCGGCTTCGGCGGTGTTTTCCGTATTCTCCCGGCGTAATGCCTGATGAGCCGGACTACTCTGTTCACTTTCATCGGTCAATAATATTAATTGTGATCCTGTTATCATCTGTATTATCTCTCCCTGATATAATCTGTATAAAGAACTACTTATAAATATTACCAGTGAAATCACGGAAATGGTATTCACTTAATGTACTATTTACATATAGTATTTTAGTTACCCTGGTTACTCCCAGTACTTAAGTTTTTCCTTAATTGAACTAAAAGTAATATTGTAAAGTGATTAGCGGGAAACTATATTAATGGTTAATTGCGGTTATTTGGTGAAAGATTATGTTAAAACAAGAAGTAGAAGAAAAAGAGTGCGTACATTACTGGATTATTGATTTTCCGGAAGGCCCCACAAGCACTGGTAAATGCAAATATTGCGGTGTGGTTAAGCATTTCTATAACTACTACGATAGTCTGGAGCAGAGTAAACGCGACGAACTGGAAAAGAACCGCCATAATTAAACGCTCTTTCCTTATTTTCATTACGTATATTTCACCCAGGGCTTATTTTCATAATAATGCCGTCTATTCCCTTTTCACCACAGCTTTGACTAGCCCCTATTCACCAAGTATAATGATACGGTTCGGGCTATCGTGAAGCCAGGAGAGGTGTCCGAGTGGTTGATGGTGCCGCTCTCGAAATTTGTATGTAGGCAATAAAACACATAAAATTAGCTTCAAAACGGTATAATTCAATTATTAGTGGTTAGTATGTTTTGAAGCTAATTTTTTTACTGGTCTCAATGTTC
>DAOUER010000046.1:0-8153 GCA_034430375.1 Dehalococcoidales bacterium | reverse complement strand
GTAGGGAGGTAGGTCTACTCAATCTCCCCGTCCATTTATTTAGTATGAATGCCAGTTTAAAGTTCCACGTATTGTACACGACCGCCCACATTAGTGGACTTGAACCGTATGGCATCTAGCTTCGTCGGTTGACTATATCTATCGTCCACCGGGGCTCATGAATTGGGGTAGCCTCCACGATATAAGCAGAGTTTAAATTATCTACCATTGCACGAACACCGGGATGTCTGTAACACCTGGCTATTAGTAACTCTCATATAAGACCTGATACAACTGCTTGGAGGAATGTCAGGGCTGAATATGTCGCTGCTCAGGCCGTTAAAAACTGGGTGTTTCGAGTAATAGCTGGACTTCTCCGGGGGCTCCGGAACGGAACCCCCGGAGATAATGGTTATTCGTGCTTATAGATACCGTGACATGGATAGTACCCCAGTAAGACAACCTCGCCATTTTGGACCTGGTCGATACGCATTTCGTCAGCGCCTTCAATATCACTGGGCCCGAAGGTCAGCGGCGGGGTTAGATCGCCGGTGCTGAGGTTCTTAATCTGGTAGAAGCCGTATTCCAGTACGTCAACCGGCTTTAATTCGTCGGCCGGCACCTGCAGCATGGCAAGCCGCAGCGCCTCAGTCTGGAGCATGGCTTCGACCATACCCGCCAGGTACATGATGTGGGTCACTTCATTGCCGGGGCGGTACTTATCCTGTAACTCATGACAGAAGGCGATGCCCGGAACTTCGGTGTGGGTCATGGGAGGGTAGCTGCCAGCAACGACAACGCCGTCACCCAGAGTGCCCATGGCCGGGGCGAAGACTGCCAGGTGGCTCGGGGCGGCAAAACCGAAGGTTATCTTATAGTCCAGGTGCGGTCCCATGCCCAGCCTGACCGCCTCCTTGATGGTCGGCTGCGAGCCGGGGTTGATCATAAAGCCCATAGCCAGGTCAACTCCATTTTCCTTCAACCATGCCAGCTGGGTAGTCGGCGGAGCGGTAGGCACCAGGGGCACGAACTGCTTGCCGACAAATTCGAACCCTATACCCGTCAGATAGTTTTCCATTTCCGGTATGTCAATTGACCGTCCCGGGGCGGCATCGGCGGTGAGGTAGGCGACCCTCGGTGCCCTGGTTTCCGTCCAGCCCTCCAGGAACCAGTCGGCAATGGCGCCCATCTCATCGGTATACAGCGGGTAGTTGGTGAATATCGTCCTGGGCGGCGAGAGGAGATAAGCGCCGGCGGCCATGCTGGTGGCACCGATACGGTCTTCGTTCAACAGTTCCATTAATGCCATTGCGATTTGTGAGGCAGGTATCCTGTAAACCAGCATGCCCTTGGCTTTAAGTTCATCATAGATAGACAATGCTTTCTCAGGACTGAGTTCGTCGTCCCGCCAGAGCACTTCCAGATTAGCATTATCGGGGAATTTCTCACTCCTCCAGGGCGCCATCATCTTGGTCTCGTTTACATAGTTGGCGTAGTCCTCATAACCGGCCAGTACCGCCGCTGTATCCTCGGCATAGGCGCCGGTCAGTGAAAAGGTGCTGCCGATATAGAGCGTTACCGGCTTAGGTGCAGGTTCCGACGGCTTAGCCGGTTCGGAGGGCGCAGGAGTGACGGTTTCTTTACCGCAGGCTACCAGTACCGACGAAGCGAGTATCACGATACAGGACAAGACAAATACCAGTTTAAACTTTGCCATTTTTCTCTCCTTTCTATCTTTATTTGGTGCGGCATGTAAGTCATTGTTATCCGATTCCAATCACCTCCCTTCATCTCTATTTTTAATGTGAGAAAGGCCACCGCCTGTAATATGATTTGATAAGTTCCCAGCGGTGCACCAGACCCCTGGGTTCGAAGATAAGGAAGACTATTATTACCAGCCCGCGCATGATAAGGCCCAGTGAAGCGGCTGCCTGGGCGGCAATGGCGGGGAAAATATCGGCCAACACCGGACCGAAAATAGTGACAAACTCATCCAGCAGCTTGAGGAACACGGTGCCGAAGATGGCCCCGGTGATACTGCCCATGCCGCCGACAATAAGCATACCCAGGTACCATACCGAATTCATGAAAGGAAAAGAGTCAGTACTGACGAAAGCAAAGTAGTGGACCAGCAGGGAACCGGCCACGCCCGCAAAAACGCAGCCGATGAAGAACGCCGTAAGTTTATATGCCCATAAATTGACGCCCATGACCTCGGCTGCCAGGTCGTTATCCCGGATAGCGATAAAGGCCCGACCTGCCCTGGTCCTGACGATGTTTTTTGCCAGATAGGTTGCCAGGCAGGTGAAAATCATCACCATGTAAAAGTAGCTGGCCTTGGACTTTATCACCAGGCCGCCTATCTCGGGCCTGGATACGGATAGCCCGTCGGCGCCGCCGGTGATACCGTATAGCTGAAGGATAACCCAGATAATGATAAAATGAGCCGCCACCGTCGCCATAATCAGGTAAAATCCCTTAATCTTCAGTGAAGGCAACCCGAAGACACTACCTACTATTCCCGCGCCCAGACCGGCACATGGCAGGGCCGCCCAGAAAGACCAGCCCAGTTTGGCGGTAAGGACGGCAGATACATAACCGCCGACAGCCATGAAACCGGCGTGACCGATGGAAATTTGCCCGCAGTAACCTGTCAGGATTTGAAGGCCGAGTACGCTAATAATGGTGATGCCCATGATAGTCAGGATAGTCAGCATTCTATCGCTGGAATATAAAGGCATGGCAAAGAGTAGTACCAGGAAGGCCGCCAGCAATACCCAGTGCGTCCGGGTGCGGAAGATAGCCATGTCCTGCGCATAGCTTTCCTGAAAAACTCCGCTAGGCAAACTCATTATTAAATCCTTTCAATCCTGGCCAGGCCGAATAGACCGTGCGGCTTAAAAATCAGCACAATGATGATAATAAGAAACGGAAAGACACTGGCCAGCCCGCCGCCCGAGGGAAGTAACGGGTCCAGATAGCCGGCGGCGATATTCTCCAGCATACCCAGTATTATTCCGGCGACAATCGCCCCCCCGATAGAGTCGAGCCCTCCCAGCAGCACCACCGCGAAGGTCTTCATACCGGCTTCGGTCAACGCCGTCGAAACCCCGGACACGCCGCCGAGAATGATACCGCTGATAACACCGACTACACAGGCAATTGCCCAGGAGATGGCGTATATCGTGGTTACCTTAATTCCGGCGCCCTGTACCACCTGTTCATCCTCGGCGGTGGCTCTCATAGCCAGACCGGTCTTGGTATAACGGAAGATAATCATGAGTATCGCGACCGTTATAATAGACACGATGATGCCAATTAGTGTCTCCGGGGGTACGGATAACTCACCGACTTTCAGAGTTAACGTTGGCAGTACGCCGTGGTAGGCTTTATATTCACTGCCCCAGACCAGCGTAGCCACCCCATCCAGTACCGTCCCCAAGGCAATTGTCATCATAATAATAGCCAGCACCGGCTGACCCACCAGGGGGCGCAGGGTCAGGCGCTCAATCAATAAACCCATAATAACCGCCACGGCTACGGCGGCTATGATACTTGCCCATACCGGCAGGTGGAAGGTTACCAGAAAGGTAAAACCCAGGTAACCGCCTATCATCACAAACTGTCCCTGGGCGATATTAAACGCCTTGGAGCACTTAAGTATGATGACAAAACCAATGGCGATTAGGGCGTAAACCATCCCCAGTCCGAAGCCGGTTACCACTAATTGTAGAAAGAAACTCATGATGCAGTCTCCTCAACCGACTTGATTTTAATAGTGGTCTTTATCTTTCCGATCCGTCCGTCACGATATCTCACCTGGGTTTCAACGGGCACATCAGTCTTATCACTATAAATCGCTCTGATAAGTTCGCGGTAACGCTCTTTCAGAAAGACCCTCCTTAACTTCCTGTTGCGAGTAAGTTCGGCCTCATCGGGGTCAAATTCCTTGTGCAGATTGACGTATTTCCTGACCCTGCAACCGAGCGGCAGGCTTTTGTTTACTCTGGCTATTTCCTGCTCGACCAGTTCGTAGACTTCTGACTTCTGGGAAAGGTCAGTATGAGTGGTATAAGTTACCTTTCGCCCATCAGCCCAATGACCGACGTTTTCATGGTCTATGATTATAATCGCTGATGGATACTGCCTGCCTGGTCCTGCCAGTATCCAGGCATCTTTAATATAAGGACTAAATTTCAACCGACTTTCGATATACTGCGGTGTCAGTTTGTCGCCGCACGTGAGTTTAACGATGTCTTCAAGTCGATCCACAAATACTAGATGTTTATCTTCAGTAAAATATCCGTTATCGCCGCTATTGAACCATCCGTCCTTGAGGACTTCCGCGGTAGCCACAGGGTTGTTATAGTACCCCAAGAATGTGCCTGGCTGCCGGCTGATAATCTCTCCGGCTTCGGTAATACTAACCTCGACACCTGGATTAAGCGTACCGACAGTATCCGGGCGAATATCATTGTTGCTGGTTCCAGTCAGTGCCCCCCCCTCCGTCGAGCCGTAGATACTTTTCAGAGGCACATTTATAGCATGAAAGAACCTGATAACGTCCGGGCTTAGCATCGACCCAGCCGTATAGCAAATCCTCGCGTTGGCAAGCCCAAGGCTGTCCCTGATAGGCCTGAATAGAAGCTGGTTCCCCAGCGCATTAAGCACGCCCCGGAGTAGTCCCGGTTTCTGATTTTTAAATTTGAAATCGGCCATTTTATAACCTGCAGGCATGAACAGGCGGTAGATGAATTTTTTAAGGCAATCGGCACCCTGAATCCTTGCTTGGACCCAGCTGGCCTGCCTCTCCCAGAGGCGGGGGTTATAAAATATTATCGTCGGCCCTATCTCCCGGATATCCTCCTGTTGAGTATCCGCCTCTTCGGGAAAGTTAATGGTGCTGCCTGATAGCAAATGGCAACCCAGACCAAACCACTGCTCGAATATCCAAGCCGGTGGCAGATACGAGACCATGTTATCCGTCTCTAACCATGTATCCAGGTGCAGGTAACACTCGGAGCCATGCCGTATTGTCTTGAATGAATACATGGCTCCCTTGGGAACCTCGCCGGTAGTTCCGGAAGTGTAGATAAGAGAGCAAACGTCATCAGCATTCCCGCTGGCTACTTTTTCCTCGAACAGACCGGGGTGGTTTTTTTCATAATCACGCCCGAGTTCCAGTACCTGCCTGTATCCGATGAGCGCGGGGTCCTTGTAATGGAAAAGACCCTTATACCGCCAGTAGATTATTTTCTTTAACAACGGCAGTTCGTTTTTTATCTGGATAAATTTGTCGACTTGCTCTTGGTCCTCGACGATAGCGAAAGTGGATTCGGAATTGGCTGAGATGTATTTTATCTCTGATTTCGTTAAATCAGAGTATAACCCCACACTAATCCCGTGATTGGACTGGGCTGCCAGTTCGGCAAAATACCATTCCGGTGCGTTATCACCCACGATAAGCAGCTTGTCTCCAGCCTTAAAACCGAGCGAAAGTAAACCGAGTGTCAGGTATTTTACGCTCAGGTAGTAGTCTTGCCAGGTGTAAGACTGCCAGATACCAAAGTGCTTGTGGCGCATTGCCTTGTGCTGGTCGCCGTATTTTTCATAGTTGTACTTGAGTACCTTAGGCCAGGTATCACCTTTGACAGTGTTTGCCTGGCTGATTTCAGTAATCATTGGTGAAACCTTTTCCTTCAGGAAAGCCATCTCTTTCTTCGTCGGTAATGCTTGACATCACGGAAGCTCTTTTGAGACCCTATCGCCGATAGCCCCATATAAAATTCTTTGACATCCTCATTGTCACGGAGCTTTTCGGCGGGACCATCGAGGACTATTCGGCCGTTTTCCATCACGTAACCATAGTCGGCGATGCCCAAGGCCGCTTTAACGTTTTGCTCTACCAATAGCATCGAAACTTTTTGCTCTTCATTGATTTTCTGGATAATTTCAAATATTTCCTGCGCCGCAAGCGGTGCCAGCCCCAGTGAAGGTTCGTCCAGGAGCATCAGCCTGGGATTTGCCATCAGGGCCCGGCCAATCACCAGCATTTGCTGTTCACCTCCTGATAAATATCCACTCGTACGGCGGCGAAAGTCCTTTAGCTTGGGGAAATAACCAAAAACCATCTCCAGATCATGCTTGACCGCGGCTCGGCCTTTGCGTAAGTAAGCGCCGACATTTAGATTTTCTTCCACGCTCAGGTGCTCCAGGACTCTACGTCCTTCCATAACCTGAGATACGCCCATAGCCGCGATATCCTCCGGCCCGTACCTTTCAATCCTCCTGCCATCAAGAACAATATTGCCGCTGGTTATCTCGCCCTCTTCTGTCTTCAACAATCCGGAAATAGCTTTAAGCGTGGTCGTTTTACCGCCGCCATTAGCTCCAATCAAAGCCACGATTTTCCCGTCACCTACTTCAAGCGATACGCCGTGTAAAACCTGAACTACCTTCATATAAGCTACTTCAATATTGTTTACCTGCATCATTGTTTCTATCCGCGCTATACTACTATAAAAATTCTCTGGCTAAGCCTGAAGCTCCTCACCCAGGTAAGCCTTAATAACCTCCGGGTTGGACTTAATTTCAGCCGGAGTGCCCTCGGCGATTTTATGACCGAAGTCAAGAACGACTATCCTGTCAGCAATATCCATAACCACGCCCATGTCATGCTCTACGAGGACAATGCTCTTAATGCCGTTTTTCAGAACCGGTGTGTCTGGATAGGTGTCTCCCTGGCCCTCATATACATCAATTATGAAGCGGGCGATGTCCTCCTTTTCCTCAAGATTCATGCCTGCCATGGTTTCATCCAGCAGCAGAACTTTCGGTTCCAGTGCTAACGCACGCCCTAGCTCGACCCTCTTGCGCATCCCGTAGGGCAGTATGCCGACCACTCGTTTCCTGATGGACTGGATTTCCAGGAAATCAATTATCTCCTCCACTATCTTGCGGTGCTCGATTTCCTCCTGATGAGACCAGCCGAAATAGATAGCTCCGGTGACGAAGTTCTGCTTCATGAGCACGTGGCGTGCCGCCATGATGTTGTCCTGCGTACTCAGGCCAGTATAAAGCTCGATATTTTGAAAGGTTCTGGCGATGCCGAGCCTTGCCAGTTTGTCCGGGCGCATACGGGTAATTTTCTTCCCGTTGAAATATATTTCACCCTTCTGCGGTTTATAGAAGCCGTTGATACAGTTAAGGAGGGCCGTCTTGCCAGCACCGTTGGGTCCGATGATCGCTAGTATCTCGTTATCCCTGACTTCCAGACTGACATCAATTAGGGCATGAACACCACCGAAGCTCAATGAAATATTTTCGATGCTTATTCGGGTCTTCTTTTCGGTCTTCGCCGTTACCGAATCGTCTACTTGAACCACAAATGTCTTCCTATACTATCCTGTTTCCTTCTTTTTCGTGCAGCATCCTTGATCTGGCATCGCTGCTAATATTTAATTATTGTGAGTAGAATAACGTAACTTTTTTAATAATCTGTAAAATTCAGTAAGTCGGTAATCACTTTAAAACAGGCATGGAACAAAGAAGGTCAGGTGGTTCTTGAACTACTCTAACACTCTTTAAGTACGTTTTATTATCTTTTATTTCCGGGCATGTATTTTATAAATTTCAGCCCAAGTATGAAACATGTGGGTATCTAGTTAAATACCCCTTTTAGGGTATTTTTGACATTTGAAATAAATAGTGATATATATTCGTATATGGCGAGAATGGCTGAAAGAGATTATCTTGATGTCTCCAATCTGATTTACCATGCCAACCGGTGCGAAGACATGGATAATCTTGTAAGCACTATTTGCCCCTCCATAATGCAGATGTTCCGTACGGAATGCTGTACCTTTCAGCTCATTGAAGGATACCCGCAGCATATAAAAATAGTGGAATCAAGGTCGTTTAAATCGGACGGGTTAAATCCCGTTGAAGATAAATATAACCCCTCGCTATATAAAGACGGGTTGTATCAGCATTCCCCACTGCTGAAAGAAGCTATTTCTTCCCCCCAAAATGTCCTTAAAATCGGTGACTCCATCTCTTTGAGAGATTGGGAAAATTCAGACTTTTATAATGAGTTTATATCACCCCAGCATTTGTTCTGGGAGATGTTCCTGCCGTTGCAGCTGAAAAACAACCTCGAAGGCATGATTACTCTA
>DAOUER010000045.1:0-3893 GCA_034430375.1 Dehalococcoidales bacterium | reverse complement strand
TGATTTTATGAGCGCCGGTATGGGCCAGGTCTTCTCGCTTGAGTAGAATGGTAGCGCCCTCCATTTTTCTCGAAAGTCCCCGGGCACGATAGAGCGGTGTCGGCCGGCCGATATAGTCGCGGCACAACCCGTCGAATTCCTCCCGGAAGGAGACGTCAGCTATAGCGACCGCATAGGCTTCCTCCAGCTCGCTGAGAGCGGGAATCAGCGTTTCCGGCACGAACTTGCCGCCGTGCTCTCCGAAATATCCACGCTTATCCGGCAATAATATACACTCCTTTTATCCTTTGAATCAGGCTGCCTGATCGTCTCTTAATTGCTCTCTTCGTCGGTGTCTTTTACGATAGTGATAAACTTGAGTATTTTATCCAGGTTTTTAGCACCCTTAGTTTCTACCCCGGTTGATACGTCAACACCCCATGGCTTGATGGTATGTATGGCTTCCCGGACGTTCTCTGGGGACAACCCGCCGGCGATAATCACCGGAAATCTTGCGGCAATGGGACGGGCGAGGTCCCAGTTGAATGGTTGACCCGTACCGCCGTATTTCTCCGGGGCATTGGAATCTATGAGAAATATGTGTTTCTGGTTAGCCAGTGTTTTCTCCCCGCGGGCCAGATCGGCGATTATTGTTTCCGGTTTGAAATTCCGGCTGACCCGGATTACTTTAATTATCGGCCTGTTTAACTCCCGGCAATATTCCCAGGGTTCATTACCGCTAAGCTGTACCCAGTCGAGCTGGCAGGATTCGGCAATCTGATTTACCGAGGCCGCCGGTGTATTTACAAAGACTCCCACGACTTCGGTTGAACTATCCTTCAGGTGCAACAAGTCAACAATCTTTTTAGCATAATAGGGGGTTATCTGACGGGGGCTGGTAGCGAATACCATCCCCATGAAATCCACTCCGGCCCTGGCGATGGCGATCGCGTGGGATTCTTCCTTGATGCCGCAGATTTTGATGTGAGTCATCCCATTAACTCCTTTACTTTTGAAGGAATATCATCGGCGGTTACCAGCCCCTCGCCCACCAGTACCGCGTTTACGCCGTACTCCATCATCTTTAGTATATCCGCACGGTCTTTAATACCGCTTTCACTTACTATCGCATATCCCTGTGGAATCAAAGGCATGAGGCGCCGGGTGGTGTTGATATCAATATCAAATGTGTTCAAGTCCCGGTTATTAATACCGATTATTCTGGCGTGACTTATCAGAGCTTGTTCCAGCTCTGTCTCGTTATGGACCTCTACCAGGCAGTCCATCCCCAGCGTCTGGCAAAGTCTAATCATCTTCTCCAGTTTTTCCTGAGTGAGAATAGCGGTTATCAAAAGCACGGCGTCGGCGTGAAAAGCGGCTGATTCATATATCTGGTATTCATCGAAGATGAAATCTTTCCTCAGAAGCGGCAAATCAACCTCTTTTCTTATTTGGCGCAGGTTTTCCAGGTTACCTAGGAAGAACTTCTCATCGGTAAGTACCGAAATAGCAGCAGCGCCACTCGCCTGATATATTTCGGCCAGTGACACCGGGTCTAGGTCAGGACGCAGCAGTCCTCTAGAAGGGGACGCTTTCTTAATTTCAGCGATAAGCTGTAGTTTTTCTCCGCTGATGGACCGCAGAAAATCACGGGTACGGTTGCGTTTTTTCATCATTTCTTCCAGCACGGATATTGGCCGGGACTGTTCCAGATTCTCAACCTCAATCTTCTTTTCCGCCAGTATTTTTTCCAGAAAACCAGAAACCATCGTTATCCCAGCCTTTTACTTATTTCAATCAGTTTATCAAGTTTATCCAGGGCCTGTCCGCTATCTATCGAGTCTTCAGCCAGACGGGCCGCTTCCTGGAAATCGCCGGTAACATCACCGGCTACCAGGGCGGCGGCGCTGTTCATGACAATCATGTTGCGTAAAGTGCCTTTCTCACCGTGGAGAAGACGCCTCAACACCAGCGCGTTTTCTCCAGGTGTGCCGCCTTTCAATTCACTCTGTTCACCTTTTTGAAAACCAAAATGGTAGGGGAAAACCTCGTAAGGCTCCGACAAATTGCCACCGGTAATATCCCATATCACCGAAGCGCCGCTGATGGATATCTCGTCCATGCCGTCACGACTGTGCACCACCAGTGAGTGCCTGGTGCCTAAACGCTGCAGTACGGCGGCTATCTTGGTGCCGAGGTTTTCGCTGGGGACACCCAGCAGCATGTGGTCGGCGTGAGCCGGATTGGTCAGCGGGCCGAGGAGATTAAAGACGGTGCGGATACCTATCTCGCGGCGGGGCGCCGCCGCGTGCTTCATGGCGGGGTGGAAAGAAGGAGCGAACATGAAGCCGATACCCGCTTGATCAATGCATTCCGAAACGGCCTCGGGGCTAAGTTCGAGTTTCACCCCAAGCGCTTCGAGGACATCGGCGCTGCCGCACTGGCTGGAAGCAGCCCGGTTGCCGTGTTTGGCTACTTTAGGTCCGGCACCGGCAACAACGAACGCCGCAGTGGTGGAGATATTAAAGCTGTTGGAGCCGTCGCCGCCCGTTCCGACGATATCGATGGTGGGACTGGTGGTTATTACTCGGGTAGCCCGGGACTGCATTACTTTAGCTAGCCCCGCAATCTCGTCGGCGGTTTCACCTTTCATATTCAGAGCGGTGATAAAGGCGCTTATCTGGGACGGGGTAGCTTCCCCGCCCATTATCTCCTCCATGACACCGGCGGCGCGCTCGAAGTTCAGCGACTCTCCGGCGACCAGTGATATAATTGCTTCTCTAATCATGTTTAATTAACTCTACTCCTAATCTTTTCCCACCCGGCCGCCCTGTATAAGCTCACGCCTGGCCGGTAGTATTAACCAAAGCCCTCGAATCCCTCTCCGTCTCCCTTTACCAAAGGGAGACGATGGTATTTTCTTTTAGAGACCTCTTCTCTAACTGCTTTCTTTCATCCCCCTTTAGTAAAGGGGGATTTAGCTTCCCTCCAGGAAATTCTTGAGTAAATCCTTGCCCACCCCGGTCATGATGGATTCCGGGTGGAACTGGACGCCTTCCACCGGGTATTCGCGGTGGCGCAGCCCCATGATGATATTATTATCCGTTTTAGCGGTAACTTCAAGGCATTCCGGCACCGTTTCCGGCCGTACCGCCAGGGAATGATAACGAATCGCGGAAAATGGATTGGGCAGGCCCTTAAAAACGCCTTTGCCGTCATGGTTGATAAGTGATGATTTGCCGTGCTTGATTTCTCCGGCATGGTCGACTACTCCGCCGTAGACCTCGGCCAGGCACTGGTGTCCCAGGCATACCCCGAGCAATGGTATAGAATCCCCGAACTGGCGGATAACCTCGTCTGATATCCCGGCATCACGGGGATAGCCCGGCCCGGGCGATATCACGATACGCTCCGGCGATAGTCCTTCTATCTCTTTAACGGTTATCTTGTCGTTCCTGGCCACGGTAACTTCAGCCCCCAGTTCGCAGAGGTACTGGTATAGATTATAGGTGAAGCTGTCATAATTATCTATCAATAGCAGCATTTTATCCGGCCTCCGCCTGGCTTATGGCCGTCAGTAATGCCTGGGCTTTGTTAAGACTTTCCTGGTATTCATTCTCAGGAACGCTGTCGGCGACGATACCCCCGCCGGCCTGCACGTAAGCAACCCCGTCTTTAATGACGATGGTACGGATGGCGATGGCCGTGTCCATGTTTCCGGAGAAGTCGAAATAGCCGACCGCCCCGGCGTAGGGACCCCTCTTGTCCGGTTCCAGTTCGGCGATAATTTCCATGGCCCTTATCTTGGGGGCGCCGGATACCGTCCCGGCGGGAAAGCAGGCGCGCATAGCATCGAACTGGGTAAAGCCTTCCTTGAGTTTGCCCTGCACATGGGAGACCAGGTGCATGACGTG
>DAOUER010000044.1:0-28310 GCA_034430375.1 Dehalococcoidales bacterium | reverse complement strand
TAACGCTCCCCTTATAATTTTTTAATGTTAATCTATCTTATTGCGCCGGATTTACCACCCTGCCCAAGAAAAGGATAGTCCCGGTCTCGATATCACGGATTAGGAAGATGAAAGGACGGTCGACGGTAACCACGGCGGGGTTTACCGGCATTGCGGTCAGTTTCATGATTACCGCTGAGGCGGCGGCGGCTTCGGTTCCCGCTTCATCGACGGAGACAAAAGCCTTGTGTACCACTTCGGCAACGTACAGGTCGCGCTTTCCCGTCATACCGGAGAAATCGGCGGCTTCAGTGAAGGCCTCCGACATACCCATCGCCTGGAGTGTTTCCTTCATCATGAAAAAAGTTTCAAATTCCCATTTCGGCAGGGTAAGCTCAACGTGTTTGTCTTCCAGACTGTCCATGATGTCGTTTAACATCTCGGTGTCCAGTGATGTTTCAAAATTTTCAAATATACCCGCATCGGGAACAAGAATAACCATGGAAAGCTCTTCACCGTCATAGGGTAATTCGACGGCCTGGTAGCCATCGCCTTCGGCATAGCCGAGTGTTTCTCCCTGCTGCATCATCGGTACGGTTACTTCCCCGCCGTCAAGCAGGTGAAATATCCCGTCGGAGGTTATATCTTCGCTAAACGGATACAGCCAGGCGGCGTTAAAGTAAATGGCATTGGTCAGAACGAGCCGGGTCATGATATCGATCACACCCTCGGGAATCAGGTCTTGAATTTTCTCTTCGGTCTGCTCGCTGATGTAGTCGTTAATGGCAACGCGGGACGCTTCCGGATTACCGATGAAGTCCAGGATTCTGAGTCCGGCGCCGTAGTTTTCCGCCATCGTATCTAGAAAGTCGGCCAGAAACGTGAAGTCTCGCTGTCCCCAGATATCATTGACGATGTTCAGCCTAAAACCTTCCTCGTCTTTCCCTTGGGCGCCTTCACCGCGACCGGCCAGTTCCTGGTCGAGATAGTTGAAAGCCGGATGCAGCCGGTCCTGCGATAGATAGAAGCTGAGGGCATCCGCCATCTCCTGTTCCGTTTCGCCGCGTGCCCCGGCATAGGTCATGGCCAGGGCTACCGAAAGACTGTAGGGCGAATAGAAGATATTTCCCTCCTCTTTTTGCAGCTGTTGATAAAGGTCCAGAGCAAAGGCGGTATTACCGTCAACCAGCGTCGACAAGTCGGAATTTTCCACGGTCGGCGAGGTAATCCGCGGCTTATCGGACTGGACGTAATCGGCGCTGGCGATGGGAACGCTGCAGGCTGCCAGACTGGCCAGTAGCAGGGCTGTTACCAACAATATAAAGACTTTTTTCATAAGTATCTCCTTTTGTGATATACGTCACTGAATGTTTTTCCCTACTATTAACAACGTTAAAATCCGGTTTAGGTTAGTATTACGATATAAATATACTGATTGCTGGAATTTCTTATTCCATAACAGCCATGAAAAGGCGATAAAGCCGCGGTAGGGGTAAAAAGTGAGCGTCAACACCCCCCTTTTTTGTTCGGGATATAGTATGTTTTATAATTCCGACGTACAGTTCGGGCAGCGTTTGGCGTCCACGTGAATCTTGGAAAGACAATAAGGGCAGTCTTTGGTGGTCGGCGCCGCGGCGGCTTCTTCGGCCGCTTTCTTCGCCTCGGCAGATCTCCTAGCCCGGTTAACAGTACGAACGATCAAGAATATCACGAAAGCGACGATAATGAAGACGATTATCGTGTTGATGAAAATCCCGTAGTTAATCGTTACGGCACCAGCTGCCTGGGCGTCGGCCAGCGTGGCGTAGGGCGCGGCCGCTTCGGTGCCTTCCTTGAGAACCGCGAACAGGTTAGTGAAATCCACATTACCGAGCGCCAAACCAATCGGCGGCATGATAACGTCTTTAACGAGTGAATTTACAATCGTACCGAAGGCCGCTCCGATAATGATACCGATAGCTAGGTCGAGTACGTTACCGCGCATGATAAATTCTCTGAATTCTTTAAACACGGCAAATTCCTCCTTTTTGATATTAGTGGACTCTATTTTATTATCAAATAGGGGTGTTGTCAACAGGTAGGAATTGAGACTATATTAGCCCTTCGGCGACCATCTCCGCCCACTCTTCGTCCGAATAGCCGAGCAGTTCGGTGTAAACGTATTCGTTGTGCTCGCCGATGAGGGTAGCACGGCCGATTTCGTAGGGCGTATCGGACAACCGGAAGCAGGGCCCGTGATAGAAAGGCATCTTGCCGGTCACCGGGTGCTCCCGTTCTTCGAAGAATTTATAATGAGCCAGTTGCGGGTCTTCCGCCTGGTCCTTGGCATCGGCGACAACGCCGGCGCTGATACCCGCCGCCTGCAATAGTTCCATCACCTCGTGGGGCGTACGCGTGCCGGTCCATTCTTCGATAATCCGATCCAATTCATCTTCATTTTGCTTCCGGTCGGGTGGGGAAGCGAACCGGGGATCGTTGATAAGCTCCGGATGCCCGATAACGTTACAAAAGCTTTGCCATTCTTCATCTTTGAAAACAGCAATAGCGCACCAGCGGTCATCACCCTGGCAGCGGTAGATTCCGTGCGGAGCGGCGGTGGCATGCCGGTTGCCCGTAGCTTTGAAATCCCGCCCGTTGACCGTATAGTCGAGAATCAGCGGGGCCATTATTTGCATGGCGGCCTCGTGCTGTGACTGGTCGATATACTGACCTTTACCCGTCCGGCGGCGGTAGTCCAGGGCGGCGATAAGGCAGATGGTATTGAACTGCGGCGCTATGAAGTCGGTCAACGCCCCGAAAGCCCCCGAAGGAGCCCTGTCCGGCCAGCTGATGATGGAGTCTATCCCGGAAAGGGCGGTAAGTATGAAACCCTGGCCGTGCTGCCTGGCCAGCGGGCCGGTGTGCCCGTGCATGCAGGTGCGGAACATGATGATATCCGGCTTGATGGCCTTGAGGCTTTCGTAGTCGAGGCCCCATTTCTCCATGGTGCCGGTGGCGTAGCTGTCAGCGACAATATCCGCCCAGCCGACCAGTTTCCGGGCGATTTCCTTGCCGCGGGGGTGGTTCATGTTCAGGGTAATATTGTATCGTTTACCCGTCTGGGCGTAGGTGAAGTAGAAGCTGTGCTCCGGCTCGGCCACGCCGTCCTTGAACGGCCCCAGGCTCCTCAGCGCATCGGGGCGTTCGCGTGATTCCACCTTGATGATATTGGCGCCGTAGAAAGCCAGGGGATTCAACGTAAAAGGCCCCGTGGCCGTCCAGGTGAAGTCCAGGATATTTATGCCCTCGAAAGGTCGGTGTTCCATTAAATAACGCCTTTCTGCTTTAAATCTTCCAGCTTTTCCGCGGATATTCCCATTTCTCCGGTATACACCTCCCGGTTATGTTCCCCGATAAGAGGAGCCCGACGGCATATCTCACAGCTGCTGTCGCCCAGTTTCACGAAAGCGCCCGGGTAGGTTATCTCATCATTTAACTCGGGGTGCTCTACCGACTGCCAGTACTGGCGGAAATCCAGCTGCGGGAACGACAGCATGTCTTTGGGGGTAAATACCGGGTAAAGCTGTATGCCGCGCTGCTGGGCGCCTTCCCAGAGTTCGGCCTTGGTATGGTTCATGAAGAACCTGGCAAAACTGCCGGTTATCTCGTCGGCGTCTTCCTGGCTGACGGTCGCCCAGTTCCAGGTGCCCCAGTCCACATTAATCAACGCTTCACTGGCAAATCCCTCTTCCATGACCCATCGCCTCAGGCCGTCGGTGCTCGGTATCATGCCGGGCTCGACGAAGGGGAAGAATTTTACCCCGCCGTCTTTGCAGGGATAAGTCAGGGGGACGTTGATATATGTAACCTCTCCGTTCGGGCCGGTCTGGGGTCGGGGCCAGATACGGCCGGAGCGCTTGACGATTTCCCCGTTCAAAGGCCACAGTCCCTGCATTTCCGGGCCGGTAGCCCAGGCCAGTCCCAGTAAGGTGACGGCATCCACGTGCTGGCCCTGTCCGGTAATCCCCCGGTCGTACAGGGCTATAAGGGAACCGATAACCGCCTGTATGGAGCTGAAGAAATAGGACACCGGGTAGCTTGGGGCGAGCGGAGCGCGGTCGGGGTCGCCGTGGACATAGCCGAGGCCGGACTGCGCCCAGAGGACGATATCAGACGCCTTCAGGTCTTTATACGGGCCGGTCTGGCCGAATCCCGTAATCGAGGCCATGATAATGCCCGGGTTGACTTTCCTGAGGTCTTGATAGCCCAGCCCCAGTCCGTCCAGGTAGCCCGGGTCGTAGGACTCGATTATGAAATCGGCGGTTTTACAGAGATTTTTAAAAATATCCTGCCCCTTGGCTGTCTCGATATCGAGGGTAATGCCGCGCTTGTTGGTATTAAAGCCCATCCAGTAGAGGCTTTTTTCGGGCTCGGGGATGTCGTGGTAGAAAGGCCCGATTTCCCGGGCGGCGTCGCCCCCGGGCTTTTCTATCTTGATAACATCGGCACCGAGGTCGCCGAAAAGCTTACCCGCGATGAATCCCCGCTCGTTCGTAAGGTCGAGTACGCGGTAAGGTGACAGCATACCTCCGCCGTTATTTTTCGTCATTATAATCGTAAAAACCCTTCCCGGTCTTGCGTCCCAGCCAGCCCAGCGCCATCATGCGTTTCATCAGCGGGGGCGGGGCGTACTGGGAGTCTTTGAGTTCATCGTAGAGGGCGCTGGCGCCCCGGTAAACAGTATCGATGCCGATGAGATCGAGGGTCTGCAGCGGCCCCATGGGGTGCCCGGCCCCCAGCCGGAATACGGTATCGATATCCTCGGCGGTGGCGACGCCTTCCTGCACCAGGCGGACGGCGTTCAACAGGTAGGAGGTGGAAATCCGGTTGGAGATAAAGCCCGGTAGGTCCTTGGCGATAACCACTGTTTTCCCGATGGACACGCCGAATTCCTTACCGATAGCTACTGTCTCTTCGCCGGTGGCGATGGTCACTATCATTTCCAGGATTTTCATCAGGGGGACGGGATTGGAAAAGTGCATACCGAGTACCATGGCCGGGCGTTTCGTGGCGGCGGCGATAGCGGCTACCGACAGCACCGAGGTATTGGTGGCCAGGACGGCGTGCGCGGGGCAAACCTTATCCAGTTGGGCGAATATCTGCTTCTTGATTTCCAAATCTTCCGTTGCCGCCTCGATGACGAGGTCGCATTTGGCAAAATCCTTCATGTCGATGGTGCCCCTGATGCCGGACATCACGCCGTCTTTATCCTGCTGCGTCATTCTTTCCTTGATGACCTGCCGGTTGAGTATGGAGTCGATAGCCGCGATTCCCTTTTTTAAAACCTCGTCGTTAATCTCGGAAACGATTACGTTGTAGCCGGACTGGGAACACTGCTGGGTGATACCCGCGCCCATGATGCCGCAGCCGACCACTCCTACCGTCTTGATATCCATAACGTTCGCCCCCTTTATCTTTTCAGTATCGTCACCGCGCAGGCGGCGTTGTCATCGATTACCCAGCCGCCGGCGTTTTCCGTCAGGCCTACTTTGGGATTTTTAGTCTGCCTCGGTCCGGCCTCACCCCTGAGCTGCCAGACTATCTCGGCGACCTGCGCCAGGCCGGTAGCCGCCACCGGATGGCCCTTGGCCGCCAGACCGCCGCTGGGATTGACCGGGATAGCGCCGGTGATTTCGGTAATTCCTTCGTCCACCAGGCGGGTGGCCTCGCCTTCTTTACAGAGTCCGAGTTTTTCGTAAATCAGCATTTCCGCCGGTGCCATGCCGTCGTGCACTTCGGCGACGTTGATATCTTCCGGCCCGAGTCCGGCCTTGGCGAAGGCATTGGCCGCGGCGCGCTTTTCGAGATTAACGTGGGGTTCGCCGGGCAGGGTTATCGTCCCCGACACCAGTTCGCAGGCGGCCACCTGGATGAGTGGTTTGGACGTGTACTGCCGGGCTTTCTCCCGGGTGCAAACGATAGCCGCCGCCGCCCCGTCACCCATCGTGGAGCACATGTAAAGCGTCAGAGGATAGGCAATAACACGTGAATTCAGTATGTCCTCTACCGAAAGTGCTTTCTGGAACTGGGCGTTGGGATTCAGCGAGCCGTTCCGTGAATTTTTCGAGGCCACCTTGGCGAAATGCGTCTGGGTGACGTTGTATTTCTCCATCCAGTTCTTCAACTCCATCGAGTAAAGGGCGGGGAACATGAAGCCGAACTTGGCGTAAGGTGTGCCCGACGCCATCGCCAGTGCCGACTTGGCGGTATCGTCGCAGAATAGTTTTTCCACTCCCAGCGCCAGCGCGACATCATAGTTGCCGGAAGACACTTCCAGGCAGGCGTTTCTTAAAGCCGTCGAGCCGCTGCTGCAGGCGTTTTCGATGTTGATAATAGGTATCCCGAAGAAACCCGCCTGCGCCAGGACGTGCTGGCCGATGGTGCCCTTGGTATCGGTAAGTTGAATCGCCATGGCATTAGCCACGTAGGCAATCTGGATGTCTTTCGGTGGTACGCTGGCATCTTCGACGGCATTCCAGACGGCTTCCTGGCCGATGTCGCTCAGGCTCCGGTCCAGCCATTTCCCGAACCTAGTCATGCCGACGCCGATGATTACTACGTCTCTCATTTTAGTCTTTTCCTTTCGCGTCAGCCGCTACCGGCCGGAACTTGTAGCTCATTATCTCATTGCCATCGGCGTCTTCGCGTAATTTCTCGATAACGAGTTCAACCTCGGTCCCGACTTTTATGGCGTTTACATCATCTGGGTCGACTCCCGTTATCAAAGACCACAATCGGCCGCCGTCTTCCAGGGTGATGTATCCCTGCACCGACGGGGCTTTGAAACCCGGCAGGGCGGCGTTGCAGGAAGCGAACATGTCCACCTTGCCGCGCCGGACGAGGTGGTATTCTTCCATGGTGCCCTTCTTAATACAGCGGGGACAGGTTATCAGCTTGGGAAAACTCACGAAGCCGCATTCCCGGCAGCGGTTGCCGATTAGATACGGCTGGTCGTCGGGCGAATCCGGCTGGTGAAAAAGGCCCTCCTGGGCTGGAATCTGCCGCGGTGCTCCGGCCGGTTCCGGGGCCTGTTTATCTGACATATACGTATCTCCTTTTCCGAAAGGAATCTCGGCTTATTCGCCGGTGCCGATAGCACCTTTTTCCTGTAATGTGTTGATTTCGTCCGGGGAATAGCCGAGTCCCGTCAGGACTTCCCGGGTATCCGCACCCGGCATTGAGCCCAGGTTTCTGATATTTCCGGGTGTTTCCGATAGCTTAATAGATATCCCCGCCTGCCGGACTTTGCCACCATCGGGGCCGTCCAGTTCCACGACCATCTCGCGGTGCTTTACCTGTGGGTCGTCGGCCAGTTCATTGAGGGCGTTGACCCGGCTGACCGGCACGTCCGCTTTAGATAAAATATCGAACCATTCCCGGCTGGACCTGGTCAGGAATTTCTCCCGGAATATATTAAACATTTTATCGGATTTATCGGCATCCATCTGGTGCGGAATCAGGTCTTCGCAGTCGAGAACACGGCAGAGATTGGCGAAGAACCACGGCTCCGAGGCCGCGATGGCGATATATTTTCCGTCGCCGGTCTCATAGTAATTATAATGTGGCGAGCTGCCGGTACTCACCTTCTCTTCCGGTGCCGGGAGGGTGCCTTGTTCAAAGTAGCGGCCGAGGTATAGAGAAAGCATGGAAACGGCGCCGTCGGTCATGGCAATATCCACGAACTGCCCCTTACCCGTTCTTTCCCGAGCCGCCAGCGCTGCCAGGATACCGATAGCCGCCTGCATACCTCCCGCGGCTATATCGCCGATGAAATTACCCGGGATCGGGGGGATTTCCCCCGGCTTTTTCAATACGCCGGCGACACCGGCCGAGGCTATGTAGTTGATATCATGTCCCGGCAGATTCCGGTAGGGGCCGTCCTGACCGTAGCCGGTGATAGCGCAGTAAGTGATTTTTGGGTTTATCTCTTTGAGCGTAGCGTAGTCGATGCCCAGCCGGGCCGTCACGCCGGGCCGGAACTGTTCGACAACAATATCGGCTTTTCTAACCAGTTCGTGAAAGATTTTCTGCGCCTGGCTTGATTTCAGGTTCAGGCAGATGCTGCGCTTGTTGCGGTTGAGGGGGTTAAAAACCGAATTCGTTGAAGCGTATTCGGGGGGATGGGATAATTCTGGAGCGCCTTTGACCTGTCCGCCGCGGCTGCCAACGGGAGTTACTTCCTCAACCTTGATAATATCCGCCCCGAGGTCTCCCAGAATCATGGTGCCGTATGGACCCGGAGCGTAACGGGTAAGGTCTAATATTGATAAACCTTCCAGAGCCTGCGTCATCGGATAATCCTATTTCCCTTTAAAATCCGGCTTCCTCTTCTCGCTGAAAGCCCGCGGGCCTTCCTGGGCATCATCCGAGGTACTTTCCACCAGCGAATACATCATCGCCAGTTCCAGCCGCGTATCGGCATCTATCATACCAATCTTGTTGATATAGGCCTTGGCGAACTTCACTGCTACCGGGCTCTTTTCAGCCAGTTCCAGGGCCATCTTATCGACGGCTCTTTTCAGTTCGTCCGCTGGCACAGCCTTGTTGGCAATACCCAACTCAGCCGCTTCCTTGCCGGAAAGACGCTGACTGAATAATATGATTTCCTTGGCTTTTCTGATACCCACCAGCAAGGCCAGGCGGTAGTAGCAGCCGCCCCCGCCGAAGAGGGCGATATTGACGTGCTGGTCGCCGATGACGGCGTCCTCCGCCGCTACAACGAAGTCGGCGCCCATCATCACCTCGAAACCACCGGCCAGGCAGTAGCCGTGAACGGAGGCAATGACCGGCTTTGCCAGGTTCTCCATCTTTTCCAGGGCGGCCTTGTTGCCCAGCTTGAAAAATTCCTGTTTATCATGCAACGTCAGCAGTTCCGCCTGGGAAAAATTCATATCGACGCCAGCGCAGAAGGCCCGACCGCTGCCAGCCAAAACCACTACCCTTATGTTCTGGTCTTTCTCAGCATCATCCAGTGCCTGCCCGATTTCGGTGAACATCGTCCGGTTAATGGCGTTCAGGGCTTCCGGGCGGTTCAGCGTTACCCGGGCAATCGGGCCGTCTTTTTCGTACAAAATGGTTTCGTAGGCCATTATTTCCTCCTTGTGGCGCTTAGCGCCAGCCGGTCTCCACGTTATCGACCTTTTTGAGGTATTCGGAGGTCAGCGCCACCGTCATGAACATGATGGGCTTGCCTATCTTTTTAAATAATAACGGACAATGAAACATCCCCTTGGGGATATGGACGACGGTCATTTCGGTAATAACGTGCTTCTCCCCTTCCTCACCCAGCGTCAGTTCGACTTCGGCCTGGAAATCGGCCATGTCCATGGGGTTGGCCCCGAAGAAAAACAGGAACTGGTCGAATTCGTGCGTGTGGGGCTCTTCCTCCACCAGCCAGGGTTCGGTAATGCAGTTCACCTGGAGAGTCAGACCCGAGTCGGCGAAATACTCGCCGCTGGAGAAACGTATCCGTGGGGCGAACATCCCCTCCAGCATCGGTTTTTCAATGAAATACTTCCCGTATTTTGTCTCAGCCACTACCGGTGACCTCCTTACTCGTCGTTCCCTGATTCTTACTACCCCTAATCATAACAAATTTTCGGGAAAAATTGTATGTAACACCGGAAAAATAAAACAGCGGGAGTGTAATACGGCTATTATTTATGATAATCGAATATCATATATGACATCAAGGACGACATATATAATATAATTATTAGCCGCGGCGATGTCAACCGAAGACGATAATTCCTAGCGGATCCTCTGGTAAACGGTATTATTTCCCGATTCGAACAAGAAGATGGGGGAATCGACTCTCCGGAAGATGAGGGGGCAGTGATTTACTCCTTTCGGGATGAAGATGAGGCAGGTGTTAGTAATAATATATTCCTCCACGTCCATCCAGAATTCCACTTCACCGCCAAGCTCGCGGGGCTGTCCCTTGATGGAACCGATTAATCCGATTATTTCATCGAAATCATGGTTGTGCGGTAGTTCTATACCTACCGGCTCATCGCCGGGCAGACCCCAGATCCATTCACAAGCGGCGAAAAAGGAACCCTTGACGATGGAGTCCTGTATCCCCAGCAACAGGGTGCGGTCGATGGTATTGCCCGCTTTTTCCTGGTCCTCCATGTGTTTGATATACTCGGGGCTTGGCGGCGGCATAAGGTCGTCGACGACGATATTTCCCGCGTATTTTAGATTGGTCATTTCATTACTGCCTTTCTGTTGATAATTTACAAAATATTGTATCATCATATATGATGTCAAAAAAGAGCCGGTTTTTACCGGTACGCGGATCTTGCGCGCTGCAAGGAGTAAAATAATATGGCTGAGAAAGATGTAAAGAAGTACCTGGTGGAGAAGCCGGTTTATGAGGTCATGGCCCCGGAAGAAACCCGGGGAAGACAGCACCCGGCGATGACCTTGATGAGTCGCGACCTGGTATTGGATTGTAATAACTACGTGGAATGCAGCTGGATTTGGGCAATTCCGGACCCCAATCCCTCTATTCACGAACACGTCCATGACTACGACGAGATAGTGGTGCATATCGGCAGCGACCGTGACAATCCCGAGGACCTCGGGGCGGAAATCGAATTCATGATGGACGGGCAACCACTCACTATCGATAAGACCTCGGCAATCTTCGTGCCCAAAGGCGTCAAGCACGGCCCGCTTACCTGGAAGAGGGTCGATAAACCGCATATCGAGATGACGATAATGCTCGGCGCCGGGACGCTGAAAGAATCGGACCCGGGCGGCCACATTAACATCAATAAGAAATAATCAATATCTGCCCAAAAGGAGATGCCACGTCGATGGCGAATACCGACTACGAAAAATACCGGGTAAGCCGGCCTTCGTATCTATTCGGGGGAGGGGTAAAAGGCCGCCAGTCTCCGGTGATGACATACTTGAGCAACGAAATCGTCCCCGGCTGTAATCTTTACATCGAACTCGGTTGGGTACTGGGTATGCCGGAACCGAACCCCCATATAGTCGCCCATTCGCACGGCTATGATGAAATTATCATCCATATCGGCGGCGACCCCGAAAATCCCCGTGAACTGGGCGCCGAAGTTGAATACTATGTCGGCGGGCAGCCACTCGCTTTTGACACCACAACGTTGCTGTACGTTCCGGCGGGGACCACCCACGGTCCGGCTGTCTGGAACAATTTCACCAAACCTCATATCGTGATGTCGGTGATATTGGGTCCGGACACGACCGACGCAGCCTGGTCAACGCAATCAATACCGGCCATTCCCGCCAGAACGGATGATATCGACTACGAAAAATACCTGGTACGGGAGCCCGTTTACCTGACGGGCACCGAGGTCACCGAGGCTATCAAGAGCCCAGCGCCGATTTACCTGAGCAGCGACCTCGTTCCGGACTGCCGGGCGTATATCGATTTCGGCTGGATATACGGTCTTCCCGACCCTAATCCCCCGATTCCCCAGCATGACCATAACTACGAAGAGGTAGTCGTCGTTATCGGCGGTGACCCGGATAACCCGGAAGAACTGGGCGCCGAACTGGAATTCTGCATTGACGGCCAGCCCCTCGCATTCGATACTACCACGGCCATCTACGTTACCAAAGATATACTCCACGGGCCACTGACCTGGAAAAGACTTGAACGTCCCCATATCTTGATGCCGATAGTCATCGGCACCGGCAGCCTGGCGGAGGCGGCGCCGGCGGGATACAAAGAATAGTAAATTCGTACATAAAGGAGAGTGCCAAGATGGTGGAGCTGAACCCTAAATATTTCGTGACCGAGTTGAAAGAAAATATCGAAGAAGCCCCCTGGAACCCGGTATTTACCGAGAAAGAATCCAAGCGTATGATGTTCATTGACAAGACGGTGGTACCGGGGGCTTTCTACATGGAAGCCGCCTGGTTCTGGCCGGGGGACTGGCCGGAGATAAAGCCCGGCGACGACCGGGTTAAACCTCACTCGCATGACTATGACGAAGCAATCGGCTTCTTCGGAACCGACCGCGATAATCCCCACGACCTCTGCGGCCAGGTGGAGCTGTGGATAGACGGGGAGCAGTACCTTCCCACCCAGAGTTTTATCGCCTTTATTCCCGCCGGGACGAATCACGGCCCGTTGAACATCAGGAGGGTGGACAAGCCCATCTTTCATTTCGTTACCGGGACCGGTCGAGAGTATTTTTAGAATAACATTTCAAAATATACAAATTAAATACGGAATACCCGTAAGGAATAATTGATATATGACGAGCAGCAACAGGTTCGCTAAACTTATGGAACCCCACAATATCGGCGGGGTGAAGACCAGGAACCGGATTATCAAGACCGGCGCCGGCATGCTGATGTGGCACGAAGACGAACTGGAAATAAACCCGAAAGTCCACGCCTTCTATGAGTCTCTCGCCCGGGGCGGCGTCGGCCTTATCATCGTGGAATCGCCTACAATCGATTACCCCATGGGGGCACGGTGGCGGCGGCGATATCGCATCGATAATGATAAATATATAAAGGGATTGAGCGCCCTGCCGCGAATCATCCATAAATACGGCTGCCCCACTTTTATGCAGATGAACCATGACGGGCCCTGGCAGGCGGACATGGGTATTGAACCGGTGCCCCTTTTCGAAGGTCCGCCCATAGCCGCCTCACCGGTAAGTTTTAAATCGGAGAATGATTTTCATAACCAGGTGCCCCGGGAACTGACCGTAGCCGAGATTGAAGAGATTATCGAAAAATTCGCCAGCGCCGCTGTTCGCGCCGAGAAAGCTGGATTCGACGGCGTGGATATTAACGCTTCCAGCAGTCACCTGCTGCATAATTTTCTTTCTCCCTTCTGGAACCGCCGCACGGATAATTACGGTGGTAGCCGGGAAAACCGGGCGAGGTTCGTGATATCCATTATCCAGGAAATAAAAAAACGGCTGGGAAAGGGCTTCCCGGTATCCGTTTGCATCAATGGTATCGAAGTCGGCCAGGTAGTCGGCATCAACGATGAAGCCTGCCTCACCCCTGAGGAAAGCCAACAGACGGCGCGGTTACTGCAAGAAGCCGGCGCTGACGCTATTCAAATCAGGAGCCAGTGGCTGGGATATCACGTGGGGGCATACCTGCCCGACCTGCTTTTCTATCCCCAACCGCCGGTGTCGCTCAAGAATTTCCCACGACTGTATAACTGGCGGAACCGTGGCGCCGGGGCTAATATCAATTACGCCGCGGCCACCAAGAAGCAGGTATCGGTACCGGTTATTACCGTCGGCAGACTGGACCCCGTCCTCGCCGAGAGGTATTTACGCGAAGGAAAGGCGGACTTCATCGGCATGACTAGGCGCCTTATCGCCGACCCCGACCTGCCGAATAAGGTCGCCACCGGAAGGTTGGAAGACATCGCCCCCTGTACGGCCTGCGAAAACTGCCTGGGCAGCGGTAGATGCCGCATCAACGCAAACCTAGCCACGGGTGAAATTACGCTGGAAAGTGCCGGAAAAAAGAAAAAAGTGGCGGTTGTCGGGGCCGGACCGGCCGGGATGGAGGCCGCCAGGGTCGCCGCTACCAGAGGACACGACGTAACTCTTTACGAGAAATCACAGCAGTTGGGGGGCTCGATGCCAATGGCATCCATGGTAAAAGGACATCACCCCGAAGATTTGTCCTCCCTGGTGCGCTATTATAAGACCCAACTTACCAAACTTGGCGTCAAGTTGCATCTCGGTATAAACGTTGATAGTACCCTTATCGAGGAGAACAAGCCCGACGTTGTTATCCTGGCAACGGGAGGCATGTCGCCTGCTCCGCACATACCCGGTATTGAAAATAAAAACGTTATCAGCACCGATTCTCTGCATGACAAGGTTAAGTTTTTATTGAAATTCCTCAGCGCCGGGACCATACGCTGGCTGACGGGACTCTGGATTCCGGTCGGGAAAAGAGTGGTGATTATCGGCGGTGGCGTCCATGGTTGTCAGCTCGCGGAGTTCCTGACCAAACGTGGTAAAAGGGTTACCATCGTGGACACGGAAAAGGCTCTGGGTAAGGGGATAGTAGATGCTTTACTGGGCTATCTTATCACCTGGTTCCGGAAAAAAGGCGTACTGATGTTTCCGGGGGTCAGGTCTTTGGAAATCACGCCGGCAGGTGTGGTTATTATCACGGCCGAGGGCGTACAAGAAATCATCGTGGCGGACAGCGTTATCGTGGCTAACGAGTTGAAATCGGACGATGTCCTGCTGGAAAACCTTCAGGATAAAGGACTGGAAGTCTATGCAATTGGCGACTGCCGGGAACCCAATCTGATAATCGATGCCATCGCCGACGGTTCCCGGGTAGCCAGAGCTATATAGTTTATTATTTTCGCTCCCAAAAAGGAGGGATATTATGGGTCCGGGTGGAGTTGATAAAGACGAAAAACTAAATACGGATGTTGTCGTTGTGGGAGCGGGATTATGCGGTATGGCGGCCGCGGCAGCCGCGGCGGAGCGAGGCGCCCGGGTGATATTAGTGGAAAAGAAAGGCGCTCCCGGCGGCAACTCGGTGTTCGTCGTGGGTATCTTCGGGGCCGGGAGTCCGGCGCAGCGCCGTCTCAGTATCGATACGCCTAAAGATGAACTGTTCCGCCTGGCGATGGACTACGCCCACTGGAAAATCAATCCCCGGGTATTCCGCTCCTTTATCGATAAATCGGGCGACACCATTAAATGGCTGGAGGACAAGGGTGTCCGGTTCGATAATATCCCGCCGCTGTATCCCGGGCACACTCTCCGCACCTGGCACAGCCTGGTCAAGGAGAACGTCGGCCCGGTCATTCTGAAGTCATTAAGGAAGAGCTGTGAGCAGCTTGGCGTCAAGATGCTGTTTAATTGTTCGGCGAAGAAGATATTGAGCGGGGAAAACGGCGGCGTTACCGGACTGCTAGCGGAATCTAACGAAGGAAATATTGAAATCAGCACTAAATCCGTGATAATCGCCACCGGCGGCTACGGCGGCAATGCGGAGATGCTTAAAAAATACCGGCCTTCTTACAGTGAGAAGATGATTAACTCGGGCCTGCCGCACCTGGTGGGTGAGGGACTGGTGATGGCGGAGGAGGTGGGCGCGACTACTGAAGGACTGGGGACGCTGGTGCTGCATACCCATATCTACCCGGGGCCATCGGACGTCAACGGCATGGCCCAGGAACCGGCCACGCTCTGGGTGAATACACGCGGCGAACGCTTTACCGACGAGACGATAACATTCCAGCCGACGGAATGCGGCAACGTTATCGACCGCCAGCCGGACAAGTGTGTTTACGCCGTTTTCGACCGGGGAATAAAACAAAAAGTCATGGAAGGAGGTCTTCTCAAGGGGGATGTCGGCGGCAAACCCGGTACGGCCGGTACGCTCCCGGTCAACCTGGATAAGGAACTGGAAGAAGAAGCGAACAAAGGGGCGGTGAAGATAGCCGATTACTGGGAGGATATGGCGGAATGGATGGGAATAAAACCTGAAACCCTGAAGAGCACCGTGGAAGAATATAACTCGTTTTGCGACCACGGCTATGACAGGCTTTTTAATAAAGACCGGCGTTACCTGCAGGCCCTGCGCACGCCGCCGTATTACGCTATCAGGTGTCACCTGTGTTTTCTTACCACGGTGGGTGGCATCAAGATAAACCATCACATGGAAACGCTTGACGGTGAGGATGAACCGATTCCGGGGCTGTACGCCGGAGGCGATATTACCGGCGGGTGGGAATCGGATACCTACTGCATTACGCTCTCCGGCAGCACTTCCGGTTTTGCCGTCAACTCGGGGCGGATTGCCGGGGAAAACGCGGCGGATTATGTTAAAAAGAATAAATAATCCGGGCTTAGTCGGATTTGATAATCAGTCGCGTCTTTTGATAGTATTGCCATAGTTCGTCGTATTTCTTTCGGGAGTAATAAATTGATTGAAAAAGTCGACCATGTCACCATGGTCGTTCACGACCTGGAAAAAGCCATGGAATCGTATAAAGATATCCTGGCGCTGGTCCCTTGGGATATCGGCATTGTCGATAATTCGCCGGAGTGCCGGCTGGTGATGCTGCCCACCGAAAGCGGCGCCCGTATCGAGTTTATCGAGCCTAACCTGGATTTCGATAGCCGCTTTTCCCGTTTTCTCAAGGAACGCGGCGAAGGCGTCTTCGGTCTTTCCATATATTGCCGGGATTTTGATGAGGACGTAGCGCGTGTGAAAGCCGGAGGAATCAGGGTGGAAGAAGAAACCCAGGACTTTTTATTCCCGGACAGCCCGTTCCGGCTGGCCTGGGTGCCCCCCGAGGAGGGACACGGCGTCTGGATTGAACTGGTTGAAGCATCGGCACTGCCGGATTTTGAAAAATAACCCTTAACCGAAAGAGGAGGTTTACCATGATTGACGAAAGAGTATTTGAGTTTCCCATCAGCTACACCAACCTTATCGGACAGACGGCCATCGGCTGGGGAGCCCATAAGACGGTGGCTGATGAGTGCAAAGCCGTTGGTATGAAGAATGCCCTGATAACCACCACCGGACTGAAAGGCACCGGCATCGTCGAAGAAATCGATTCCATCCTCAAGCACGGCGGTATCTCTACGGTAATCTACGACAAGGTAACATCCAATCCCAAGGATTATGAAGTGATGGAAGCCTACGAGATTTTCAAGGAATCCGGCTGTGACGGCATCGTTTCCATCGGCGGCGGCAGCGCTCACGACTGCGGAAAAGGGGTAAGGGCGGTCTATGCCAACGACGGAAGATACATCTGCGATATGGTGGCGGCCATCGACCCGCCGTGGATGGAAGAGATGAAAAAACTGAAGCCGGCCACGTTACCTCAGGTATCGATAAATACCACGGCCGGCACCGGCGCTGAAACAACCTTTGCAGCGGCGGTGGTCAATACCAAGATCAAAGCCAAGATGCTGACGGTATTACCGGGGCTTAGTCCCAACATGGCCATTACGGACCCGCTGCTGGTACGCATGATGCCCAAGGATATCGCCGCCCAGACTGGATTCGATGCCCTGACCCATGCCTTCGAGTCTTATGTCGCCCGGATGCCTTCGCAATTTAACCGGGGATTGCAGTTGAAGGCGATGGACCTGATTTTTAATAATATCCGGGAATTCAGCTACCATCGCATGGATGACAAGGCCTGCGAGGCCATGTGCTGGGCGTCCTCGGTATCGGCCATGGGCCTGGTTTCCGGCGGCAGCGTGGGCATCGTCCACGGGATGAGCCACGGGCTTTCCGTTCTCTATGGTGCTCACCACGGCCTGGCCAGCGCCACGGTAGCCGTTGCCGGGGAAAGATATAATCAGCCGGTCTGCCACGAGAAATTCGGCGAGATGGCCCGGGCAATGGGAATCGATACCACCGGCCTGACCAAGACCCAGGCTTCGGACGTCTGGTTCGATGAAATCGAAAGGCTGCTCGAAGACCTCGGCATCGAGTCGGGCAATCTCAACAAGCAGTTCGGCTTCAAGAAAGAAGACGCCGATCATATTATCAAGTGGCAGTACGCCAACGATTTTGCCCGGGAAGGCAATCCGCGGGATTTCGACTACGATGAATGCGTAAAATTGCTGGAGAGCCTGGCTTAAATCCGCGGGAGATATAGGAGAGAAAATATGGCTGAATCAAAGTATGATAAATATGTCCTGAAGGATTCTTACAAGAAGGTGTTTGATCTGGAATCGTTTTCCGCCCACGATGATGAACTCCAGTGCGGTTTCATCATGGCCTACCAGCCGGTGGATAAACCTTTCTTGCTTCCGCCGAAGATGCACCAGCATGATTTCTACCAGATTATATGTTTCCTGGGCTCGAATCCGCTCAACGTGCGGGAATTCGATGCCGATATCGAGCTTGCGATGGGGGAAGAGGGAGAGATTCTACACATCAACAGCCCCACGATGGTTACCGTGCCTCCGGGACTCTATCACTGCCCGTTGAATTTCAAGAGAATCGGGAAACCGGTAATATTCATGGAAATGATGTTGACCGCTAAATACGAGAAAAAACACACCGACGGCTCCACCGGCGTTTCCTACGACCAGGAAATCAAGAGTAAAAAGACTTAATTATCCGTATTGAACCGGGCTGTTATTTAAGGAAGGGCGGTTTGTAGTCCAGTCCCAGTAAGCCGCGGGCGGTCTGGTGTAGTTTCTTCAGATATTGGGCAAGCCGCTGTCTTTCCTCGGGAGATAGCGACGAGAATATCATCTCAACAGAGTCCTTGGTGACTTTCCGGTATTTTTCCTTCCCTTTCTTGGTGATGTATATCCTGAATCCTTTACCGGCGGACTCCCTTTCTTTTTCAACCAGGCCGTCTTTGGTCATCCGGTTTACCAGTGTTGATACGGAGTGGTGCTGACGCATGGTGAAATCGGCTATCTGGGTTTGCGTCGCCGAACCACCACTATTCTGGAGTACGTACAGTACCTGGGCCTGTTCTTTGGTGAGTTCGTACTGGGCTATTTCCAGGAAGCGTGCCCTGGCCACGGCAAAGTGGGCGTTATCCATTAACACCCACATATCAAAATCACTGTCTGGATTGATTTCATTATCAGTTGCGTGATTATTCTGGGCGGTATCTCTTTTTTGTTTATCCGTCATCAGTATTAATATTCCGAAAGAAATATGAAAAGCGGGAGACGGGGCTCGAACCCGTGACCCTCTGCTTGGGAAGCAGATGCTCTACCACTGAGCTACTCCCGCGAATGCCAGTTAATTCTAACCCATAATAAAATATCTGTAAAGAGAGAAGGCAAAATCCCGGTGTAATTCACAAGCATGAAGATATATATTTAGCAATAATATAGAGGATACTAGAATATATTAAAGTTAAATGGATGAGATATGCCGGGAGATGAGTAGAGTACGGCCAACCGGTTATCAGCCGTTATTGCACGTAAATTTGACTATAATATTCGGCTTTGATATACTGCGTTGAGCAGATGTATACAGCGATATATCGATAGACGTCTCTAGCCTATTATAAATGTACCAATAAATTTAGGAGGAAAAATATGGCAGAAGACTATGTAAAATTATTGGCGGATTTACAGGAAAATGAAGTACTGGAACTGACCAAGAAGAGGATTGAGTCCGGTGAAGACGTGATGAATATCCTCGACGACGGCCGCGCGGCCATGGCAATCGTTGGTAAACGATTTGCTGATGGCGAGTACTTCCTGCCGGAACTCGTCTTTTCCGGTGAATTACTGAAACTGGTAACCGAGATGGTTAAACCGCACCTCACCCAGGCTGCGGACACCAAAAAGCTGGCCAAAGTGGTCATCGGTACGGTTGCCGGCGATATCCATGACATAGGTCTGAATATCGTCGAGTTCATGCTGGACGTAAACGGTTTTGACGTAACCAACCTCGGTGTGGATGTTCCTGTAGAAAAATTCGTCGATGCCATTAAAGAAACCAAGGCCCCGATACTCGGACTAAGCGGATTTCTTACCCCGGCCTTCGATGCCATGAAAGAGACCGTTGAAGCCATGGATAAAGCCGGCTTGAGAAAAGACCTCAAGATAATGATTGGCGGCGGCCAGATGGATGACGAGGTAAAAAAATATGCTAAAGCCGATGCCTATGGTAAGGATGCTATGGCAGCCGTCGCTCTGGCAAAAGGGTGGATTGGAGCTAGCTAATTATGGAAAAAGATTGGGCGGAGTTATCTCCGGATGAAAAACGTGAAGTACGGTTTAATCAATGGCTTTCTCCCCCGGGTGTTACCTTCTCCAGCCCAGAAGCCGAAAAGGGCTATAAGGAAAGGGTAACCAGATTTATCAAGGCTTTCAAGCTACAGAAACCAGATAGGGTACCCTGTATATTGCCGGCCAGTAATTACGCGGCATATTACGCCGGAATGGACCTCCGTACCGTCATGTACGACTATGATAAGCTCAGCGAAGCCTGGCTGAAATTCTTTTACGACTTTAAAGACGACCTGGATACATATATACCACCCGGCTTAGTCCCTCCGGGCAGAGCTCTGGAGATCGTAGACTACAAGCTGTATAAGTGGCCCGGCCATGGTATATCCGGCGACACCACATCGTACCAGTGCGCCGAAGCCGAGTACATGAAAGCTGATGAGTATGATGCATTGATTCGAGACCCCTCCGATTTCTGGCTGCGTACCTACATGCCGCGTGTCTTCGGTGTTTTAAAGGCATTTCCGCAACTGCCCGCCTGGACCAGCTTCGAAGAAATAGCAATCCAGTCTTTTATACCTTTCGGACTTCCTGATATCCAGGCTGGTTTCAAGGCTTTACTTGAAGCAGGCACCGAAAGCCTGAAATGGCTGGCGGCAGTCGGCGCGGTCGCCGGCGAGGCCACGGCAGCCGGAATACCTGGTATTATGAGTGGTTTGTCTAAAGCTCCCTTCGACACCCTTGGCGATACGTTGCGGGGTACTCAGGGTGTTATGATGGACATGTTCCAGCGGCCGGACAAGCTGCATGAAGCCATGGAAAGAATCGCCCCGCTAGCTATCGAATCAGCCAAAAACGCGGTAAACTCAGGGGCGGTACCCGTAGTATTCATGCCGCTGCATAAAGGCGCCGATGGCTTCATGTCCGATAAACAGTACGAAACATTCTACTGGCCTACCTTTAAGAAGGTTATCATGGCGCTGGTAAACGAAGGTATCATGGTCGTACTTTTCGCTGAGGGCAGCTATAATACTCGATTCGAATACATCAAAGAATTACCCAAAGGTGCCACGGCATGGTGGTTTGACCAGACTGATATCATCAGGGCTAAAAAAGAACTAGGTGATGTTTGCTGTATCATGGGCAATGTCCCTACCTCGTTGATGATGACCGGCACGCCACAGGAAGTCAAGGATCATTGCCGCAAACTCATCGAGGTATGCGGTAAAGACGGCGGTTATGTACTTACCGGCGGAGCCAACATCGATAAAGGCCCCGAAGAAAACATGCGCGCTATGATGGCCGCTGCTAAAGAATACGGCGTCTATAAGTAGTCAGGTTATTAGCTAATACGCTTGGGCCGTTTTTCTCCAAAGGCAAGTTTGTATACTTGCCTGTAAATCTATATCTATCGGGGTGCTATTATGGTAAAACAATGGGAAGAGATGACCTGGGAAGAAAAACGCGAGGAGCGGTTCCAGAAATGGCTTAATCCCACCGATGTGAAGTACCGGGACGCCGCCGCGGAGAAGAACTACAAGGCCAGGGCAACCCGGATGATCAAGGCCATCAAGATGGAGATACCGGACCGCGTTCCCGTGCATATTACCGGCGGGTCCATGGTGGCCTACAACGCCGGGTACACCCTCAAGGACCTCCTCTACGACGAGACGAAGATAAAACCGGCTTTTATCAAGTGGCTGGAAGACTACGATCAGGACTCGACGGACGGGGCCATGTTCTTCTCCGGCAAAGCCTATGAAATCCTGGATAGCAAGGTAACCCGGTTCCCCGGGCACGGTCTGCCGGATACCCAGTCCATGCAGCAGTTCGTGGAGAGGGAGTACATGCAGGCCGACGAGTACGACCTCCTCATCAACGACCCGTTCGACTTCGGGCTGCGCCACTTTACCCCCCGCACCTGGGGAGCCTTCGAACCGCTGGCGAAAATCCCTCCCTTCGACTCCTATTCCGGCCTGCCGGAAAGACTAATGATGATGTGCCAGGATCCGGAATTTCTGAAAATGTTCAAGGCTATTTATAAAGCCAGCCAGGAGAACGTTAAATTTCAGCAGGCCACGGGTGAGTGCATCGCCATCGCCATGGAGATGGGTTTCCCCCCGCTGATGGGCGGGATTACCCTGGCGCCATACGATACCGTAGCCGACATGCTGCGGGGAACCAGCGGCTCGGTCAAGGACATATTCCGCCAGCCGGAGAAGCTGCTGGAGGCGCTGGAGGTCATCACCGAGCGCAGCGTCGCCTCGGCCATCGGCATGACCAGCATGGCCCGCAGCCCCATCGTCTTCATCCCCATGCACAAGGGGGCCGATGCGTTTATGTCCGTCAAGCAGTTCGAGAAATTCTACTGGCCCACCTTCCGAAAGCTGCTGCTGGGCCTGATCAACGAAGGTCTCGTTCCGATGATGGTTATCGACGGGAGTTATAATGAAGCCCGGCTGCAAATTATCGCCGACCTGCCGCGTACCGGCGTTATTTGGAACATGGAAAAGACCGACATGTCTAAAGCCAAGGAAATACTCGGTGACTCCGCCTGCATCGCCGGCAACGTCACCGCCGCCCAGCTCTATACTCATAAGCCTCAGGCCATCAAGGAATATTGCCGCAAACTTATTGAGGTGTGCGGTAAAGGCGGCGGCTACATACTGGCATTAGGTTCCGGCATCGATAAATGCGACCCGGCCAATCTGCGGGCGATTATTGAGGCCGCCGACGAATACGGATGGTATTAACCTAACGAATAGTAAAAGGGGTGCGAGGTATGGTAACGAGTAAAAGCTGGCAGGAAATGACCTGGCGTGAAAAACGGGAAGAGCGTTTTAAGCGGTGGCTCAATCCGGTGGACGTTAAATTCGTCAGCCCCGAAGCCGAAAAATTGTATAAAGAACGGGTTACCCGTTTTATCAAAGCCATCAAGATGGAAGAGCCGGACCGCGTCCCGGTGATGCTGCCCACCGGCAATTATCCTGCTTACTGGGCGGGGGCGAATTTCCGCACGATTATGTACGACTACAAAAAAGGTCATGAGATATGGAAAAAATACATGGAAGAGTTCGGGGACATGGATACCTTCAATGGGCCTGCCTTTATTCCATCGGGAAGAATATCCGAGGTCGTCACCTCCAAGTTGCAGAAATTGCCCGGCATGGGATTGCCCGAAGATTCCCCTATGAACCAGTTCGTCGAGGGTGAATACATGATGGCCGACGAGTACGACCTCTTGATGATGGACCCCTCCGACTATAATACCAGGGTTATGATGCCCCGTACTTCCGACTTTTTTAAAAGCTTCGCCAAGCTTCCGCCTTTACGAATGTCGTTTGGTAACCCCTGGGTAGCCGCGCTGGCCGACCCCGATATCCGCCAAACCTTCCAATCGATGATGGACCTCGCCGATGAATTTGTTAAATGGCAAACATCCGGTATGGAGATTAACAACTATATCAGGTCGCAGGGTTATCCTTCATTATTCGGCGGCGGTATCATGGCCGGCGCGCCCTTCGACCATTTTGGCGATGCTTTACGGGGTACCCGTGGTATCGTCATGGACATGTACCGCCAGCCGGAAAAACTACACGAAGCCATGGATTACTTCCTGAAGCTTCAGATTGAGACGTCTATCAAGAATTTCCCGATGACGGCCAGTCCCCTTTGTATAATGCCTCTTCACAAGGGTGATGATGTTTTCATGTCTGATGCCCAGTTCGAGGAATTTTACTGGCCCGGTCTGCGTGGCGTATTCATGGCCATGATAGAAGAAGGTCTCGTACCGATGCCTTTCGCCGAAGGACGTTATACCAAACGCTTGAAACAGATTAACGATACGCCCAGGAGCGGCGTTGTCTGGTGGTTTGACCAGACGGACATGGCCGAGGCCAAGAAGATACTGGGTAACGTCTGCTGTATCGTCGGTAATGTGCCCACTTCAATAATGATGAGAGGTACCGTTGAGCAGGTAAAGGGAAACTGTCGTAAACTTATCGAAACATGCGCTCCGGGAGGCGGGTATATCCTGGGCGGTGGTGCCACCGTCGATAACGGCAAGATAGAAAACCTTCAAGCCATGATGGACTCTGCTAAAGAATACGGCGTCTACTAATAACCCCCGTTAGTTCAAAGAGAGATATTAACGTACGGCCTGCCATGACAACACGGTTCGAGCAGGCCGTGCTGGCATCTGATAACGAGGGAGGCTGAAAAATATGTTTCAAAGGCCGGATAACTGGGCGGAACTGACCCCATACCAGAAGCGCGACCTCCGTCTTGAGGAATGGGCCAGCGGTAAGGGTATAAAATTCGACAGCCCGGAAGCCGAAGCGAACTACAAAGCACGGGCCGACCGCCTGGCTAAAGCCGCCAAACTGGAAATACCCGACCGAGTTCCCTGCATGATACCCACCGGCTGGTTTCCGGCCATGAATGCCGGTATCAAGCTCAAAGAAGCCATGTATGACTCGGAGAAAATGAAATGGGCCTGGCTCAAATTTGTGGATGAGTATGATTCGGATACCTTTGACGGCACCCTTTTCTTCCAGGCGGCGGTGAACGACCTCCTGGAATCCAAGACGATGAAATGGCCGGGGCATGGCCTGCCCGATGATTCCCATTCATATCAATACGTCGAGGGTGAATACATGAAGGCGGACGAGTACGACCTCTTCCTGAAAGACCCCCTCGATTTTCAGCTGCGTCACCTGCTGCCGCGGACAACCGGTATCTTTGAGATGTTCGCCGAGGTCCCCCCGTTCGCTTCCTACCAGGGCCTGCCCCAGAGGCTGATGGGGATGTGCTCCGACCCCCGGTTCATAAAGCTGGCTAAGGCTATCTATCAGGCCAGTCAGGTAATGCCTGCCTTTCAGAAAGCCGCTGCTGAAACTACCCGGGCAGCCTACGCCCGGGGTTTTCCCATGTTCCGCGGCGGGTTGGCCGTCGCCCCGTTCGATGTTTTCGCTGATAATCTCCGCGGCACCCATGGCATTGTCATGGACATGTACCGCCAGCCGGAGAAAATCCACGAAGGCATGGAATTAGTTCTGCCGCAGCTGCTGGCCGGGGCTGTCGGTATGTCCGATATGTCCGATTGCCCGGTGATTATGATGCCGCTGCATAAGGGTGACGATACCTTCATGTCCGATAAGCAGTTCGAGGAATTTTACTGGCCTACTTTCCGTCGGCTCCTCATCGGGATGACGGAAGAGGGTTTGATACCGTTCCCGGTGGCGGAAGGTGCCTATAACCGCCGGCTCGAAGTTATCAAAGACCTGCCCAGAGCCAGCGTTGTCTGGATGTTCGACCAGACCGATATGGCTAACGCCAAGAAAATCATCGGCGATACTTGCTGCATCTGCGGCAACGTGCCGGTATCCCTGGCCTATACCGGCACCGCTCAGGAGATGAAGGACTATTGCCGCCGGCTTATCGAGACCTGCGCCCCCGGCGGCGGCTATATACTCAGCGGTGGTTCTACCTTTGATATGGCCAGGCCGGAAAACATGCATGCCATGATGGATGCCGCCAAGGAATACGGTAAATATAGGCAATCGTAGCAAACGTGACGCTGGTGATATTCCAGATATCGTGAGATAATATATGTTGAGAATTTCAGGGAGAATGACGTAATGGAGAAACAATGGGCGGAGATGACCTGGCAGGAAAAGCGCGAAGAGCGTTTTAATAGATGGATCTCTCCCGATATCGAGTTTGAAAGTCCGGAAGCCGAAAAGTTTTACAAAGAGAGAACGACCAGATTCATCAAGACAATAAAGCTGGAGGAGCCGGATAGAGTGCCGGTAGCCTTACCCTCGGGTGTGTATCCAGCCTTTTACGCCGGCTACGACCTGAAAACGGTGATGTACGATTACGATAAATTGAGGGAAGCCTATCTGAAATTCATGAGGGATTTCGAGATGGACTCATTCACCGGCCCCGGCTTGGTATTTCCAGGTAAGGTCCTGGAGATGACCGACCACCGTCTCCACAAGTGGCCGGGTCACGGACTGCCGGACAACACCTCCATCTACCAATACGTTGAAGAGCAGTACATGCATGCTGATGAATACGATGCCTACCTGGATAATCCCGGTGATTTCTGGTGGCGCTGCTTCCTGCCGAGGACCGTCGGCGCCTTCGAGCCTTTTACGAAGCTGTTCCCGTTCACCGGTGTGAGTGGCGTGGCTATGGGTACCTACGCCGCTTTCGCCGACCCGGCGGTTGAAGCCGCCATGAAAACGATGATTGAGGCTGGTAAAGAGGTTCTCAGGTGGCAGAAAGTTATCGGAGAACTGGGCCGGGCCTCGCTGGCTGCCGGATTTCCCAACCTCCGCGGGGGTGGCATGGGAGGGGCACCGTTCGATACCGTGGCCGATATGCTGCGGGGCACCCAGGGCGTTTTCACGGACATGTACCGCCAGCCGGAGAAAATCCATGCAGTGATGGAGAAAGTCACGCCGCTGGTTATCAACGGGGCGGTCATGGCAGCTAACAGGACCAACTGCCCGGTTATTTTTATGCCGCTGCATAAAGGAGACCAAAGCTTTATGTCGCCGAAGCAGTTCGAGACTTACTACTGGCCGAGTTTCCGCAAGGTCCTCGTGGGCATGATTGAAGAAGGACTGGTACCGATGCCCTTCGCTGAGGGCCGATACGGCGCCCGACTTGAAGTAATTAAAGATCTCCCGAAGGGCTCCACCATATGGATTTTTGAAGATATTGATATGGCCCGGGCTAAAAAAGTCCTGGGGGATACCGCCTGTATCGCCGGTAATGTACCCGGCTCGCTGATGCACGCCGGCACTCCTCAGGCGGTTAAAGAATATTGCCGTAAACTTATCGAAACCTGTGCTCCGGGTGGTGGCTATATACTGACCGGCGCGGCCGGTATGAACGAGGGCAATCCGGACATCCTCCATGCCTACATGGAAGCCGCTAAAGAATATGGAGTGTATTAATCATAAGGAGTGGTAGAACCATGGAAACCAAAGTATCGTCCCAGACCAAAGAAGTCATTATTTCCTACGAAAGACCGACCGTCATCATCGGTGAGCGCATTAACCCCACCGGTCGGAAGAAGCTGACCGCCGCCCTGAAGGAAGGCAACCTCGAGATGATTAAGACCGAGGCGCTCCAGCAGGTGGAGGCCGGCGCGGCTATCCTCGACTGCAATGTTAATGCCCAGGGAGTTGATGACATCAAGATTTTACCGGAAGCGGTGAAGATCATCATGGATGCCGTGGACGCACCTATTTGCATCGACAGTCCCAATATCGATGCCCTCGAAGCCACTCTCAAGGTCTATAAGGGCAAAGCCCTGGTGAATTCTGTCAGCGGTGAAACGCATTCGCTGGAACGTGTCCTGCCCCTGGTCAAGGAATACGGCGCGGCCGTTATCGGGCTGTCTCAGGACGACGAGGGTATCCCCAAGACGGCCGAAAAACGCGTCGCGGTTGCCCACAAGATTTGCGAAGCCGCTGATAAAATGGGCATCCCCCGCGAGGATATCGTTATCGATGTGATGACCTACGCCATCGGTGCTGAGGCTCAGGCGGGTAAAGATGTGCTGACGGCTCTCCACCAGATCCGCGCTGAACTGGGACTGAACATGACCATGGGAGCCAGCAATATCTCTTTCGGTATGCCGGACCGTCCCGTGTTGAACAGCGCCTGGATTGCCATGGTTATCGAAGCGGGTGGTACCGCGTTAATCGCCGACGCCGCCCGGGTCATGCCCGCCGTTCTCTCCGCCGACCTTGTTCTGGGACGCGACCGCTTTGCCCGTCGCTACCTCGAGGGTTACCGCCAGCGCCAGCAGGCGCAGGCTTGACACCGCGAGATTATCAGGATATACTCAGAATGCGGCGCGGGGTAGAGCAGTGGTAGCTCGTCGGGCTCATAACCCGGAGGTCGTTGGTTCAAATCCAACCCCCGCTACCATCTTGTTTAATATATAGAACTTCCCTCGTGGAGGTTCTATTTTTTCCCACCGGCACTGGTATGGTGTAGTCTAAAACTACTCCCTCAGGTTTAAATTCTAACCGCTTAATAAATCGTCTGAGGAATGTTTTCTGCTGAAGGAATGATTTCTCCCCCAGGACTTGCTCCAGCTCGTTAATATATCCAAATACTTCCTTTGGGTCCAGCTCTTCAGGTTCGTCCGATTCAATCCTGGTTATGAGATTATCTCTCTGATCTTGGAGTTCGTGTTGAGTAGCCCTCAGCTCCTTTATTCTGGGAGCTAAGTCATCCATCTCAAGTTTCCCACTCTCCAGAGCGACGTAGAGCTTTGTGAGCTTACCGCTAATCTTGACGAGTTCCTTTTCTGTCTGCTCAAGCTGTTTCTCAAGCCGACTTGCGCTCTCTAACAATTCGCTGTTGATCAGGTGAACAAGCCTGGTTAGATGTTCTTTGGTCAAGATATTCTGCCTTACCTTCCCCATGATGAAATCTTCTAACATTTCTTTCCGGAACCTGAGGCCTTCGCAGCCATCCTTGCCTTTCTTGAAACGGGAATCACATTCGTAGTACTGGTATTGTCCAGATTTTGCCGCCGTGCCTATCATGGCGGCGCCACACTTGCTGCAATAAGCAAGCCCGCTTAAA
>DAOUER010000043.1:0-8735 GCA_034430375.1 Dehalococcoidales bacterium | reverse complement strand
TCTGTCAGCGGTGTATAGCCGACAATAGGGAACCAATCCAGCCTCAGGCCGAATATGTATATCAGTAAAATACCCAGCCAGAACACCGGGATAGAAACACCTATATAAGATAAGATTGTTGCCAGTGTATCCAGCCATTTGCCCCTCCTCAGGGCCGCTATCATTCCCATCACAACACCCAGGATATTGTAGATTACAAATGATTTGATACCCAAATCTAGCGTAACCGGAAAGCGTTCTAGTAAGAGTTTACCCACATCTTCGTGATAGTAGATAGATTCCCCCATGTCACCCTGGACAACTCCGGATATCCAATTCCAGTATTGCACTATTAAAGGTTTGTCCAGGCCATATCGTACATATAGTTGATCGAGTTGTTCCTGTGAGATCGAGCCTGTCCCAGCCTGTCTTCCTAAAAATATCACCAACGGATCACCGGGAAGCAATTGCATGATGAAGAACACGATGAGGGTGACGATAATGAGTATTACTATCGCTAAAAGCAGTCGGCGTATTAGATATGTCGTCATTTCAGATTTAGGCCTCTATTGTATTATATGGTATAGAAAACTAATAACCAAATCTAGAAGTCTGTAAGTGGACATATTCATTTTATATGAGTTGATTTGCGGGGAAACGAGTTAATAGGCAATATGGTAGACTATCGGGTGGCTCTACCAAAGAGAGCCACCCGATATGGAATATTAAACTAGCGATGTAATGTGTACCTTAGTGCGCGTCCATCCAAACATTTTCCCAATCTGCTCTGATAAAACCATGGCGGTAGAATTCAAGATGAACGTAATCAGCGCTTACAGTTTTAGCAGGAGTCCACCATAATGGACAAAGTCTGGCTTCTTCATATAGATGCTTCAGTAATTTCTCGGTAATCTCTATCTGTCCTTGGGTGTCGGTGATTAGCACAGCCTCTTTATCCCATGCAATTTGTTCCGGCGTTCTCTCAAAGCTAGCCAGGTTGGACTTGGGATCAGTGCTGAACCAGGACATATAAGTCGCCAGGTAGTTGACATCCATTCCGTAGAACATAAACGCCAGATCTTCCCATCCGGATCCAAAAATACTCCCGAAGAATCTGCCAGTGTCAGCTAGATCTAGCGTCACATCGAATCCAGCGGCATCAAGGTAACCTTTAATCGATTCACCGGCGTCAATGCTAGCGGGTACTGACTGGACAAGCAGTGTTACCGTGCAGGGGTCTGTATCTGTGTAACCAGCGTCAGCCAGCAGTTGTCTGGCTTTCGCCTCATTATACTCGCGAACGGTTAAACCCGGTATATAACCCCACTCTGTTGATGGAGCGATTTGACCACTGGCAACATAGAAACCAAACCCGAGCGCTTCAGCCATGGTTTCTCTATCCAGGGCATATTCCAAAGCTTCACGAACCCTTTTATCCTGCCACTTTGATTCAGGATCCACGGTATTACCCCACAGTGCCATAGGTAGACCTGGCCAGTAACCTCCTATAACAAAGCCCTTGGGTTCCAGTTCAGCCCAGTCCTGCGCTGAGTGACCCTGATACCACAGGTCAATGTCGCCTGCCTGGAGCAGGCTTGAAGCGCTCGTTGCCTCAGTAATTATCTGTAATTCTAATCCATCCAAATAAGGTTTGCCCTCCTGCCAGTAATCGTCAAATTTTTCCCAAGTCATGGAGACATCACGCTTGTATTCCTTGAGTACGAACGGTCCCGTACCGACGACATGATCGACAGCCCATGCTATGCCTTGTTCATTGGTTGTCGTTGCATCTCCACCGGTGGCAGTTTTCCAGGCTTCCATCGAATAGATAGCGGTCCATCCCCAGTTGAATTCGTACTGGTTACTGTACTCGCTGAAATTAATGATAACGGTGTAGTCATCTGGTGTATCGATGCTGATGACTTTATCGGCATCCTGCAGCCAGCCGCTATCTATTTGCTGCTGCAAGTTCCATTTAACAACCTCGGCATTCATTATTGAGCCATCGTGGAATTTTACACCTTCCCTTAAATTGAAGGTAAAAGTATTACTTACTGGATCGATGTCGTAGGATTCACAAAGGAAAGGTATCCAACCCCTGTTACCCGCTTCATCGACATAGGGCTCCACTAGGAATTCGACTGCAGGCATCATATAGGTTGCGTCGGCGGGGCCCATCTGCCCGCGGTAGCTCATCATCGCGGGCCCGCCGGTGATAATACCCCTTAAGATGCCACCGTATACGGGACCTGATGGTGTTGTTGGCTCAGTAGTCGGCTCAGTGGTTGTTTGAGTAGTAGGTTGAGTTGTTTCGGTTGAATCACCACAACTTGCCAGTAATATGGCTCCAATTATTATGACTGATAGAACAACTAATAGTAATTTTTTCAATTTTATATTCCCTCCTCAAGATTGATTATCTGTTCATTACCTTCTTCATTTATCTCATTTTTAGTCTCCTTTCCTGAATGCCTTACTAATACTGACTGAAACCTGTAAATCAATATCTCTAAATATAAATGACCGACCTTTTTAAAGTCGGTTTCACTATTGGCTCTTCGCCAACCAAGTGACCAATTATAGTTGACGAATCATGGCCCACTTTTACTAGAGCTGGTACAATGATTTTTGTATTGTTTATCCTTTTACGTTATATGTAGTCTCCTCAAGTTTTTTAGAGCCCATTAAGTATATTATAGCTCTTATCTTTAAAATGTCAAAAAGGTTTATTTTAAGGCGAGTTCTAGATTGGCGATATTGATATCTCAAAATATTCATTTATGTGATCTAAATCCCATGGAGCCTGGGAAAAAGGTGGCAGGCCGCTTTAGGGGATATGGTCGGGGCGCCCGGATTTGAACCGGGGACCTTCTGAACCCCATATAGCTTAGAAAAAAGGCGGCAGTCGCTTGCCTCCTTTCTGGATTGATTATAGAAAAAGGGTCATCTTGAGTCAACCAGGAAAGTAGGACAATCATACATATCAAGTTAATGTGACAATCTAACAGATTGTAACCTTCGAAAATGTGAAAGGGAAGTGCAGCACTTCATTTGCCGGTTATTGATGTCCGCCGCTGGTTCCTAGGGTTGAACCTCATTATTTAAATGATTAACCAGTATGGGTTTACGTTCTTCATGGGACATAAGGGCAGCGTAAGGGCCCATCAAACTCTCGTATTGGCGGTGATAAAATTCCGGTAAAACATCCGTTTCATGTTCGTGAAAAGCCCGGAATTGTTTATCGGTATTCAATAAATTCAATATCTGGCGAAGTCTCCCGATTATTTGCCGGTTGCTCAGAGTTTTCACTATGTTGTACCCGGATGCGAACGGGGTGGGAGTTGTCTTTAGTTTTTTCAGGAGCATACTTCCGGAAGAAATGTAAGCAACCATATCAATGAGTTTCTCATAAAAGACCGTCGTACTATAATTCTTCAACGTGTATACCAGGTATGGCATGTAATAGAAAGTAAACGGCATGGTTGTCAAAATCCGGCCTTCGCTTATTAATCTTTCATATAACGGAGTATTTCCAAAGGGGACCGGAATATTAAAGTTCGGCATAACATAGAGAACTCGGGAAGCGAATTCTTTGGTCAACTCAACCGGTTCATCCCCGATATCCACGTCCAGCCCGAAGATGAAATTGGCTTGAATTCCGGTAACGTAAGGTCGCATGATATTTAATTGTTCTATTACTTTTTCCAGTTTCTCTCGAGGAGATATTTTAGAGCCGACGCTAACCTTGTTTGAATAATCTGTCCATGATTCGATGCCGGGAATGATATAGAATTTCCCCAAGTTTTTCAGCCGCTCCAATCTGGAACCCCGCAGGACGGAGAGTGAAGTCTCTATTATATAAGTGCTGCGCCTACGCTTGGGTATCTTTTCCAGTACATTAAAGACTTGCTCAAAATTCACGGCAAAGTTGGGGTCATGGAAACCGATCATCACCTTCGGGAAATGTTCAAAGATATAGTGCATATCTGCTTCCAGCTGGTCCAGAGATAAAAGTACGTAGGGATTATTCCAATCGATACAGAAATCACAGGCATTGGGACAGCCTATGCTGGCCAGCAGCGGAATCGAAGTAAAAGGATAGGGCTTACCTCTGAGGAAGGTAGATGCCTGGATTTCCGGCATCCTTTCCTCTACACCGGGGATACTGTCAAGGACGCGCCCGCTGGTGAGAATTTCTCCCCGGGGCTTATCTCTTAAAATCTCGGTTATTAGAGTCTCATCACAGTCACGCACCACGATGTCAAAAAAACGCAGACAATCCTCGGGAAATTGTTTAGCATGGGGCCCGCCCATAACCGTCAGCGTTTTCTCCCGGCGATACAGCTTGGCCAGCGCGTAGGCCAGTGCACTGGCCTGGGTATAAGTTGAGATAAACACAACGTCCAAGTCGTTGGGTAGCAGTTGCTTGGGGTCCCCATTACCAAAATGGCTGGCGTAGAAAACTTCGTGGCCCAGGTTGCGGCACCAGACGCTTATAGCCTGGGGCATGATACTGGCATATTGCTTGGTCACCAGGTAGTTATAGGCTGTCTGGTCCCATCTCCGGCTGGATCCCACTCTTAATATCTCGAGGATCCCTATTCTCATATACCACTATCTCCGTGTATTTTACCTTCAACATAGAGCCTCATCGTCACCATGCTGCCGCCATTGAGTACCCGGTAGCAACTCAGCATAAGCATATCTTGAGTAAATTAACATGATACAAAGAACGATATGAGGGCTAGCCAGCCGGATAATTATAGTATGAATGAGGAGAGAGGGGCAAATAGGGAAGCATTTAGTGGTCGGGGCGCCCGGATTTGAACCGGGGACCTTCTGAACCCCATTCAGACGCGCTACCAAGCTGCGCTACGCCCCGCCAGGCATGGTGATGGCTCTGACGCCATATTAATCATAAGTTAGGCCCGATGAAGTTGTCAAACATTTATCCGCTGTTATCAACCGCCCGATTTTTCATAATACTGATAATCATATCGAAATTTCTACTTGACAGGCAAGTGGCGGTGATGTTAATTTTTTAAGTCGGGCAGTTAATCACTGAATATTAAAAATAGGGAAAAAGGAGAGAAGTATGTCACCAGCATTAAAGGACAAGGTTGCTATTATCACCGGGGCCAGCCGCGGTATCGGTAAGGCCTTTGCCCTGAGATTCGCCGAGGAAGGCGCCAAATTACTGTTAACTACCACTAATCTTAAAAGGGCTGAAGGCACGGTTGATGAGGTAAAAGCTAAAGGTGGTGAAGTAGCCGTTGTTGAGGCCGATATTTCTTACGAGGACCAGATACAGAAAATAGCCGACGGAGTTATGAAGACGTATGGCAGGGTGGATATTCTGGTCAATAACGCGGCCGTGTGGGGCGGCCTTAACGCCAAGCCGTGGAATCTATGGACGACCGAGGAATGGGACCGGATATTAACGGTGAATGTCAGGGGAACCTGGCTGGTCTGTAGAGCTATCGCTCCTCTGATGGAAAAACAGGGTAAGGGTAAGATTATCAACGTGGCTTCAAACGTCGCCCGGGTTCCCGCGGCGGCATACTTTATACCTTATTCCTGCAGCAAAGGTGCCGTTTACACGATGACTCATGCTCTGGCCAGGGTTCTGGGTGCCTCGAATATCAATGTCAACGCTATTGCGCCGGGATACACCGCGTCTGAAGCCAGTTTGAACCAGGATGGCAGCGACCAGACATTCGAGCTGGCAACCTCGGAGCAGTCCCTGCAGCGGCGTGAACAGCCGGGCGACCTGGTGGGAGCGGCCGTATTTCTGGCCTCGGACGACTCGGATTTCATGTCTGGGCAGGTGTTGTATATCGACGGCGGCACCGTAATGCTTTAATAGCAATCCCCAGGATTTCTTAACGTTTTAATACGGTATAGGGACAGTCGGCCGACAGTTTGCAGCGACGGCAGATATCGGCCTGACTCCACGTCTGCATTTTTCCGCCTATAGCGGTGATTATAGACGTCGATTTGCGGGGTACCATTATTCCGGATTGAGTGAGACTTACCCCTATTTCTCCGGCATGGGCCAGCGCCAGCAGGTTGGCCTGTTCCGTGATGGGCAGGCCGGGCATACCCGGATTAACGGGACTGCCAGCCTGAAAATCGCGGTTGGCTACTTCCTGTGAAATCGAGTGGTAAACTTCTCTGGCCAGAATATCGACGGCGGCGCTCCCGATACCGTCCAGCAATATTCCCTTCAACGTTTCATGTCCCTGGGTATAGTCGGTTACCCGTTTCTCAAGGCGGGGCCCGATGGTACAGACCATAGTCACCAGTTCTATAGCCTCGGGAAATGAGGTCGGTATCAACGACCCGTTGATTTGCCCACCGCCTTCCAGGCGTACGAGGCTGGAAGTAATTTCGACTATCGGATATATATCGTAAGTTGCCCGGGGCTCCAGGAGGTGATGGGTTTCCAGGCTTTTCAGCAACTCACCGGTAAGACTCTCGATTTCCGGCCTAGCTTTACCCGTTCCCCCGAATCCCTGCCGACGTAGCACTTCCTGTTTTTTCAGTTGTATGGGAATATCCTGTAGTACCGGCATAATATATTAATCCGCACTTACCGAAATAACGAGGGTGCGTTCGGGATTACTCCCGGCGCACCCTCGTACCTCTATCAATTAAAAGTTGAATTCACCTGTATCGTCTATTAGTATTTGCCGTATTCCTTGGTGGCGTCAATCATCGCTTTCACGTTATCTGGCGGTACGTCCTCGATGACCGCCCCGCTCATCATGATATAGCCGCCTCCCTTGGCGCAGTCTTTGATGAGTTTCTTGACGGAGTTCGTGACGTCTTCCGGAGTGCCAACACTCAGCGTGGCGATGGACATATTGCCGGTGATGCAGCAGACATCGCCCAGGATTTTCTTGGCTTCGGCCATGTCCGTGGTATCGAATCCCCAGATTACCTTGCCCTTGGGTGAGTCCTTGATGACCTTCAGGCGCGAGTTATAGCCGCCTTCCGCCCAGGGGAACGGTACGCAACCCTCGGCAATCAGCCCGTCCATGAGGTCTCTCAACGCCGGCCAGTAGAATTTCTTGAACTGCTCGTCGGACATAAAACCGTCGGCGCCTTTATGCAAAGGGATAAAAACGATGGGACAGCCGTTGAGTTTGGCCATGTCAACACCCATTTTCACCGCTATCGGCGTAAATTGCTCCATGGCACTGAGGAGCTTCTTCGGCTGGCGGTACATGTCCGTAATTATACCCCTGGTTCCCCGCAAGGTATCGCCGATGGTATCGAAAGTAACTTTCGTGCCGCCGCCGAAGAATCCGGGGAAACCGGCCGCCGTCATCGCCCCGCCGAAGGCACCGACGGTTTGAATCCATTTCAAAGCCTCGTCGCCGGCATCCATCAATGCCTGGAGGGCTGCCTTGACCGGCGGCAGTCCAAAAGGAACTAAAGCCGCGCCGGTGAACCCGCCGTACATTTCCGTCATGTTGGTGACAGGCGACAGCATCTTCAGGCCATCCAGCGCGCCCATGATACGCGGCAACCAGCCCGTCAGAAAGAAATAGGTAGGGTCGGCAATCAGGGCATCATACTCGTTGGCCTTCATGTATTCACCCTCGATGCACTGGTAGGAGTGCTCCTTGGCTACGCCGTGGCCGGGCCAAGCATACAGTTTATAGTCGAGAATATCATGAGCTTTTCCCGGAGGAGAGTTCATCACACTAAGGTGTCCGTCCGGCTGGTATTCCAGCACGAACTTGGAGAATGAGCTCATGAGTTTATCGTAATCATACATGACATCGTACGGGGTCATGCCGGAGATGTAAGCGCCGAAGAAGCCGGCCATCGGGACTACCGGAACCCTATCCGGTTCCTTCATATTTGCAGCATCCAGAATTCTTTGAACTCTTTCTTTATATGCCTTTTCAGCCTCGGCATTGGCGTACTCTGCACCCGGTGGGGAAAGCCATTTACTATCCAGGTCGGCGCGTTTTTCTGCCGGGGTCATTTCCTCCCATTCTTTTACCATTTTTAACCTCCTTATATTGTTAACGAATCAATTGATTATTTAGCACTCATCCATTTTCTGGCAATAGCGACCGCCTCCACGGCATCTTTGCCAGAAGTATCAGCGCCCGTATATTTAACTACTTCCGGGGTTATCTGGCCGCCGCCGATCATGACCCGGGTCTTTTCTCTCAGACCGGCCTCGCCGATGGCGTCGATGGTCTTTTTCATGGAGTCGTAAGCCAGTGTCAGGAAGCCGCTCAGACCGACGACCGTCGCGCCGGTTTCCTTGATCTTGTCGACGATTTTCTGTATTGGCACGTCCACGCCCATGTCGTAGACCTCAAAGCCGCTGACATCGAGCATGAAGATGACGATGTCCTTGCCGATATCATGGATATCACCGGCTACCGTGGCGATGATGACCTTGCCGCTGGTTTTGGCGGCGCCTCCCGCGGTGAGTTTGGGTTTGACCAGCTCGTTGATACTCTTCAGTATTTCACCAGAATAGACCAGGTCGGGGATAAAGTATTTGCTATCGGCAAAACGCTGTCCCACAATCTCCATGCCCTGTCCGGCATCGTCAAGGATTTTCATCGGGTCGTCATTTTTATCCAGTCTTTCTTTTACGATTGCTATCGCTTCATCCTCTTTTAAATCAGCCAGTGCATTCGTCAGATTTACAGCCATAAATATATCCTCCTTAGATTTATTGGGAATCATCATGTGGTTATGTTGACTTTATTATATATATACAG
>DAOUER010000042.1:0-6189 GCA_034430375.1 Dehalococcoidales bacterium | reverse complement strand
GTTCTTCCTGCAAGGCCAGGAAGTTCTGGTTTGCTTTGAGGTCGGGGTAATTCTCGGCCACGGCAAACAACCGGCCTAACGCCGCACCCAGCATTCCTTCGGCTTTACCCCTTTCCCCCGCCCCGGCGTCCGATATCTGCTGAGCGGCCGTACGGGCATTGGTAACCGCTTCCAGGGTTTCCCGCTCGTGTTTCATGTAGCCCTTGACTGTTTCCATTAGGTTGGGAATCAAATCATAGCGTCTCTTCAGCTGGACGTCTATCTGCGCCCAGGCATTCTTCACCTGGTTGCGCAGCCCCACCAGGCCGTTGTAGGCCCCGACAATGATAGCCAGTAAAATCACGACAATAGCAATGATAATCCAGACCCAGAAATCCATAATATACCTCCCTGCAACAGTATTTTACCCATATTATCAAACTATATATTTAATATCTGAAAACGTCTCCCAGGAAATTCATCACCCTTCCCTGCTCGGTCTTTTCAGACTCGCCGGAAAGCAGTTTCAATAAGTGGGCTACCTCGCCGCCGTCAAACCAGATGCCGTCGGCATTCTTACAGACATCGATGAGTAGTTCGTTACCGGCGCCGATATGCGTCTTTTTCATTTTCCGGGTGCATATGGGACACCGACGTTTCTTTTCTCTGGTAACCGCTTCACCGGAATCAATCATTTTCTCCAGAAAGACCCGGTAGTTTTCCAGTCCCGCCGCTTCCAGCAGCAGCTCCAGCTCCCCGGAATCGAACCAGACGCCTTTACAGTTGGTGCAATAGTCGAGTTCTATTTCATCATGCTCAACGATTACCATTGGGTGTTTACATGCCGGACATATCATTCAACTTATCACCTGAAATCGTTAATTAATTCTAGCTACGGGCAATATTGTTGTCAAGAAGACCTGGAATCCCTGCTACCATTATATCAAAATACCGGGGACTCCATACACATTACGCAATGAATAGCTCTAGCACAGAGCCAACGGCATGAAAATATCAGGCAGGGCAGAGGGGTGATTCGTGGAGAATATGTTGCGGTTATGACTTGGCAGGCGTTTTGGTAGCTAGCTTTTTACGTCTCTTAACCGGTGCGGCGGTACCGCTGGAGATCTGGAAAAAGGCATCAACGACAACCGGGTCGAACATGTGACGGGTCTGCTTCTTCAGTTCTTCGATAGCCGCTACCGGACTCATCGCTTTCCGGTACGGCCGGTCGGACGTCATGGCGTCATAAATATCGGCCACCGCCAGAATCCTGGCACCCAGGGGAATCTGCTGCCGAGTTAATCCGTCGGGGTAGCCGCTGCCGTTGTATCTTTCGTGATGATGCCGCACGATTTTCAATATCTCCTCATCATCTATAGCCGGCCTCAGTATATGCTCCCCGATGACGCTGTGCGCCATGATGTGGGAATATTCTTCATCGGTCAGCCGGTCTGTTTTCATAAGAATGGCTTCCTTAATTCCTATTTTGCCGATATCATGCACCAGGCCTGCCAGAGTTACTTTCTCGACATAGTCCTGGGCCAGTCCCAGCCGGCGGCATATCAGTAGCGCAATCTTGGACACTCTCTGGGAATGACCGCTGGTATATTTATCCCTGGCTTCCAGGGCAAATGCCAGTGACGTAATGGAATTAAGAAAAGCGTTATGGATTTTTTCGGTCTGCTCTTTTACCTTATCTTCAAGATGAAGGCGGTATTCTTTGTTTTCCAGTATCAGCCTTCTCCTGTCCAGGGCTTTCCGTACCCTGATGGGTAATTCGTTCAGATTAACCGGCTTGATAATGTAATCGCAGGCCCCCATCTTCATCGTCTCGATGACGGTCTCGGCATCGTCCCGGGAAGTAACCATGATTACCGACATATCGGGATATCGTGAGACTACCTCACTCAAGACATCCGTACCGGACCTCCCGGGCATGGATACGTCCAGTAACGCCAGACCGAATTCTTCCGCGGCCAGTTTTTCCAGCGCTGTTTCCGCATCAGGCGCTTCCTCACAGCTGTATCCCTCGGAAACCAGCTTGCGGGCGACGATTTTCCTGATAGAAGCCAGGTCATCAACTACTAAAATTTTTCCCATTTTGATTACATTACCTTTTCCCGTTTATCCCAAACCGATTTCTCAACCAACTGAAGAGATTTCAGAAAACCATAATATATTTTTTACCGATCTTACCAGGTCATCAGAGGATACCGGTTTATGTAAAAAATCATTGGCTCCACATTCGAAGGCTAAATTAATTTCACGCAGTCCTGCGGTTGCCGCGTCTTTCTTTCCGCTCGTATCGCCCTGCGTACTGAGAAAAATAATAGGTATTTCGGCCGTGTCGGCATTGTTCTTTAGTCGACGCCCCACCTCGTATCCATCAAGACCGGGCATGACAATATCCATTATAATGACGTCTGGTTTTACTTCTTTTACCTTTCTTAATCCCTCTTTGCCGCTGAAAGCGGTATAAACATCATAATCTTGCTTTTGCAGAACACGTTCCGCCGCCAGCACCAGCACCCGATTATCGTCAATTACAAGAACGCGTTTCTTATCATTCATGTCTCAAACTCTCCGGTTCGTTTCTCCTTTATTTACCAGCTGATGTACCGGCATTTTTATTTTCCGGCTGTTCCACCTGATTACTGTCCGAACGGGAATAATAATCCGCGAAACGTTCTGTTTCTTTCTCAATCACATTAAGCAACGCTCTGGCATCACCTAGGTTTTCTTCACGACCCATCTCTTCCAGGCGTTGGGCAACATCACCGAGTGTCATACCACCCAGACTGCGGGACGCCCCCTTGATAGAATGGGCGGCGGCTCTTACCGCAGACGCATCCTGAGAGTCAATTCCCGCTTCTAACAATTTTATCTGCTTGGGATAATCCTCGGTCAGGAACAGTTCAACGGCTTCGCCTAATAGATCGTCATCTTTACCGAAAACACGCCGGGCGGCTTCAATATCTACGGCCGGGGTATCTTCAGATTTTTTCGCCTGTCCTGATTTAGATACCTCAACCGTCAGTTCCTCGAAGGCAAACAGCCCCGCGATAACAGTATTTATTTCCTCCGTTTTGGCCGGTTTTGACAGGTAATTATCCATCCCGGCTTCCAAACACCGGTTTTTATCATCTTCCATAGCGTAGGCCGTCATAGCCACAATCGGAATATGCCGTCCGGTTTCAGCTTCGGTTTTCCTTATCCGACGGGTAGCATCCAGTCCGTTCAATACGGGCATTTCTGCATCCATCAGTATGAGGTCATACTTGTCCTTTTGATACATCTTCACCGCTTCCGAGCCGTTATCGGCTATAGCCACGCTATGCCCCATTTTCTCGAGGGTCTTCCTGGCGATTAATTGGGAGGTCAGATTATCTTCGGCAACCAATATCCGCAAACTCGGTACTGACTGTTCTTTAAAGTCGTGCCCGTTACCTTTTACTTCTTGGCTGTCGCAGGTAAGACCCAGAGCGATAAGTAATGCTTTCAGCAATTCGGATTCCTTGATGGGTTTAGTAACGTAGTTGGATATACCGAGTTCCTGGCATCGTGAAAAGTCATCACTTACACTGTGAGGTTGTAACATCATGATAATATCTGACGGTTTGGTGGAATTGTTCAGCAGCAATTTGGCTATGGTAAACCCATCCATGCCACGTATCGTTTTATCCAGTATGATAATGCTGTAATGGATAGACTCGGCTTTAGCCTTTTTAATGGCATCAAACGCCGCCGGCCCACTGTCTACATCGGTAACCTTACATCCCCATTTTTCCAGGATATCTTTCATCATCAGGCGGTTGGTGGCATTATCTTCGATAAGAAGCACCGGTAAATCTTTGATATCAGCAATATTCTTCGGGACTTTGCGGGAGCGATTACTCTTAGCCTGCTTGGTATATTTCGCCGTAAAGTGGAAAGTCGTACCGTCTTTCTTCATGCTTTCCACCCAGATATCACCGCCCATCTGATGCACGAGATGCCGTGAAATCGTCAGCCCCAGGCCAGTACCGCCGTATTCACGATTTATAGAACCGTCGGCCTGTTGGAAAGGATCAAAAATCATATTAAGCTTATTCCGGGGAATCCCAATACCGGTATCACGGACAGTGAAGTGAAGTTCGGTTGCCTTTTTATTATCCGCAATGGTTTCAACCAGTACGGCCACCTCGCCTTTTTCAGTGAATTTTATGGCATTCCCCACCAGGTTTATCAGTACCTGGCGAAGATACCTGGAATCACCTATCAACTCGGTTGGTACCCCGCTCACCAGGTGGCAGGTTAATTCAATATCCTTCTTGTGTGCCGCTACCGCCAGCGAATCCAGGGTATCTTCAAGGGTGGTTCGCAGATTAAATCCCTCGTTTTCCGGTTCGAGTTGTCCGGCTTCAATTTTAGACAGATCCAGGATATCATTAATAATGTTCAGCAGGGCTTCGGCTGAAGTCATCGCCAGGTTGAGATATTGACGCTGGTCTTGTTCCAGTTTGCTATCAAGAACCAGGTTTATCGTACCCATGACGCCATGAATCGGGGTCCGGACTTCGTGACTGGTGCGCGCCAGAAACTCACTTTTAGCCCGGTTGGCTTCCTCGGCATCATTCTTTGCGGCAAGTAAGGCAATTTCAGCTTTTTCGCGTTCCTTTAATTCGTGCTGCAGTCTCTTGTTGACCTCGGTTAGCTCGGTAGTCCTTTCGCGTACCATCTCTTCCAGATGGTCGCGGTGTACCCGTAACTCATTTTCCATCTTCTTGCGGTCGGTAATATCCAGCCAGTTAGCCAGGCTGAATTTGAATTTACCATCTTGTTCCACCGAAGCAGATGTAACCTCAACCCAGAACTGCTCGCCATTCTTCTTCTGAAAGAGTTTTTCTAAGCCGTGAGTACCCTTACTCTTAATCGCATCGCGTTCATCTGCTTTTGCTAATTTCTTGTCTTCAAGCCACCAGGGTCGCGGGGTTTTTTTACCGATAATCTCGTCCGCTTTAAATCCGGTCAATTCTTCAAACGATGGATTAACATATTCCATCGAAGTATCCTCATTGATGACCAGTATCGGAACAGCCGAGTTCCTCATCAAACTGGAACTGAATTCTTCGCTTTGTTTTAGTGCCTGTTCCGCCCGTTTCTGTTCGGTGATATCAATAGTCATGGATATTATGCATTGCTCGTTACCGACATCGATGCGCTCGGCCGAGAACGACCAGGTACGGATTTCACCTGATTTCACCCGGAAATTGAACTCTTCATTGTGTACTCTACCGTCACGTTTCAGTATCTTCAGCATTTTATCCCGGTCTTTGGTATCCGCCCAGAGACGCGTAATTCTAACGCTGCGCCCGATTACCTCTTCACGTGTATAGCCGGTAATATCGGTAAAACTATCGTTAACCTCAACGAAGCGGCCTTCCTTCAAAGTAGTAATGACAATGGTATTGGGACTGGAACGGAAAGCCCTGGAGAACTTGTTTTCGGATTCCTGCAGGGCTTCCTCGGCCTGCTTACGCTCGATAGCAATAGCGGCGATACGGGCGGACCATTCCAGTAAGTTGATATTGTCTATACTTGGTTCGCCTATCTTATTACTATAATTTGCAATCGTTCCCAATAGCTCTCCATCAGTTGAAAGTATTGGTTGTGACCAGCAGGCGAGTAAGTTATTGCCCACGGCGGCATTGACCACTTCCTCGAGGGGTTTGAAGAAGGGGCTTTCGGCAATATCCGGGACGATTACCCGTTCCTTGCGGTAGGCAGCGGTACCGCAGGAGCCCATGTTATCACCAACGGGTATACCACTTTCCATAAGTTTCGAGTAACCCTCCGGGAGGTTGGGGCCGGAACCCACATTCAGCCAGTTCTTATCCGGGTCATACAGCAGTATCGAACCCATGATGGACGAGTCATTATCTTCACCAAGATGGACAATAGCGTCGAGTAGTTCTCCCAGCTCGGCGCCCTGCCCCAGCAGCGTGAGCACGTAGTTCTCATCCTGCTGCAGCTGGGCTCTCTTTTTCCTTTCGGTGATATCCGTATCCACGCCGCGGTAGCCGAGGAGTTTGCCATCAGCGTCAAGGATAGGCACGCCGCTGGTAGAAAGAACGATTGTCCTTCCGTTCTTGTGAATATTGCGGTTCACGAAATCATGGAAAGGCTGCTTCTGGGCGAAGGCTTTAAAGGCGGCTTTCTTGAGTTTAT
>DAOUER010000041.1:0-21057 GCA_034430375.1 Dehalococcoidales bacterium | reverse complement strand
AAAATGATATTCGCCGGTCATGTCAATATCAAACGAAATGGTTCATCATACCGTGGGTTCGATAAGTCCGTAATTCCCGTCATTACGCCGGTATAACAGCTTTATCTCCCCAGTATCGGGTTCAAGATACAGGAAAAAGCTGTGCCCTAGTTCCTCCATACGGTCGATAGCCTCGTCGAGTAACATCGGCTCGAGTAAAAAGGCTTTCCGCTTTACCAGACTCCGCTTAGCCTGGTCTTGAGCAATGACACCGTTAAATTTCCCCCTGGCCAGGGGATTGCCTCTCCCCTTCTCGTAGAGTTTACCTTTATGGCGCTCCAGCTGGCGTTTCATTACCGCATTGACTCTGTCTACAGCCTTGAGCAGGTCTTCACCGCGTTCTTCACCGTGGAACACAGCGCCGCCGGCACCGCTGGTCAGGGTCACCCTGATAAGATATCTTTCGCCGGGGGATTTTGTCCCTTCCTCGGATATTTCCACCTTGGCTTCGATAATACCCGGTGAATGCCGGTCGAGTTTACCCAGTTTACGTTCTATGTAACTCTGTACACTAGATGATAACTCGACATTGGTACCCGCTATCTGTAATTCCATCTCGTCACGCTCCAGACATTAGATTTTCCATGTTCCCGAAAACACCTATGGCTCTATGGCCAATACCAGTCCCCAGACCGAGGCAGCGCCGGCGGATTTAAGGGTGGCGGCACAGGCATTCAACGTGGCGCCAGAAGTAGTAACATCGTCGATCAAGATAACGCCTTTTCCCTTTATCTTTTCCGCGGTACCGGCAAATGCCCCGGCTACATTCTCTCTTCTTTCTTCAACGCTGGTCGTTCTGGCCTGCGGCGTGGTGTGACTTCTTCTGACGAGAGAATTAACGTCAACGGGGATTCCGGTAAGCTTGCCCAGTTCCCGGGCCAGTAGAGCTGATTGATTATAACCGCGCTCACGCAAACGTTTACCGTGTAACGGTACCGGTAATAAAACGTCGCCCGGCAACGGATTAGCCGACAGGTATTCGTGCAGTAACCGGGATAATAAAGGTACCAGCGCCCGGAGGTTGCGGTACTTCAGTTCATGAATAGCCCGCCGGATAACACCTCTAAAGATAAACGGGGAACGAATACCGTCTATGGCGGTTTCCCAGTTAACACAGGCAGGACAAAGACTTGATTCCGACTGTGGTTTACCGCATCGGGGGCAGATAGGGGGCAAAATAAAAGATATTGATTCCCGGCAATGCTGGCAGATGTATTCACCTTCGCTACCACAGCCGACGCACCACTGTGGAAACAACAGATCTAGCGCTATCCTCTTAAGTTTGGTTACTTGAGGAAGCACATTCGCCATCCGCAAATCAATAGTAAAGGAATGAATTATTAATCTTATCGCGCGCGGGCGCTGTGATTGACACCGCTCATGATAGGCTCGTTAATATAAACATCACCATTTCTGATTTTCAGGTTGTAACCGCAATCAGGATTGGTGCAAACCCAAGCCTTATAACAGATAGAAGCCCCCTGACTACCGAAGTCTGACAGGGGCACTAAATCACCTGAATTACATTTCTGACATTTGGGAAAATTGAACTGTTCCATGGGGGGTCCTCCTCCCAACCGATATATTGGAATAATCTAATTAAATTATACCGCATGTAGTCTATAATTGACAAGTCTTTTTTAGGCCAATATATTGCTATATGTCCACCAGAGAACGTAAAAAGAGGGCGGCAATTGCCGCCCCCAGGGGATGCTTTACCGTTATATTCTCGCCAAGCTATATCGGGCTTTCCATATTCTGTTCAATCTGCCGTTCCTGGATAAGGCGTATCATGATGTTAGCCACCATGGGGTCGAACTGCGAGCCACTGCACCAGTCCAGTTCTTCCAGCGCATCCATTATCGATAAAGCGCGGCGGTAGGGTCGGTCTGAAATCATGGCCTGGTAGGCATCAGCGACCGCGATTATCCTGGCGCCCAGGGGTATATCCTCACCCTTAATAATCTGGTTATGCCGGCCGCCGTCAAAATAGTCGTGATGGTGGGAAATGATATCGACCACGTTCTCGGTGACGAACGGCTTGACCAGATTGGGGCCGATAACCGCATGAGTCATGATATGGCGGTATTCACTGGGGGTTAACTCGCCGGGCTTGTTTAGAATCTCGGGATCAACCGCTATCTTACCGACATCATGAAGGAGCGATGCCCAGTGAAGGTCTTCCAATTCCCGAGAGGACAGCCGGAGTTGTTCACCGATTGATGCCGATATCTCGGAGACTTCCTGCGAATGACCCTTGGTATATCTATCGCCGGACTCGAGGGTATTAACCAGAGTCTGGATGGCACCTAAAAAGAGCTTACGGGGATCCATGTTCTTGTCTTTGGCTTTGCCCTTCATATCCTCAAAATAGTGCTGAATCTCCATTTCCAGTCTCCTCTTATCCAGGGTCCCGTTAACACTTTGCAGCACCTGATCGAACCTGAACGGCTTACTGATGTAGTCCTGCGCACCATTCTTGATACACTGAGCGATTATCTTGGTATCGGTAATGCCGCTGGCCATGATTACGGCTGTTTCCGGGAAACGCTGGGTTATATCCGGGAGGACTTCGCTGCCCCGTTTCCCCGGCATATTTATATCCATAATCACCAGGTCGGACGGTTTCTTCTCCAGTTTCTTGATAGCCTGGTCGGCATTCTCGGCTTCATCACAATCAAAACCATGCATCTTCAAACCTTTGTTTAATATCTGCCGGATAGCTTCTTCATCATCAACCAGCAGTATCTTTTCCTTTGGTACACTCACGACGTGTTCCTCCCAACGAACTACTTCATTACCGTGATTATTATATACACGGTATGCTAAACAAATAATGAATACCAGGCATTAAGGAATAAACATTTTATAAACGTCGGGAGAAATACGTTAGTTCCTGTATATAGGAATATCGAGAGGTCAGGAGAAACAGTGAAAAGCACGGGGGAAAAGCTAACTAAGAACTACCGAACCGAGTCGACTGTAAATGGGGCCTTCCCGGGTCAGCCGGCTTTTCATCAGGTGAACGGCTCCGACGGCGATATCAAATTGACTGGTGAAAGCGGTTGCTTCTATCAGCCGGCCCAGTCTTTGCCGTTCGGCGGGGGCAGCCCGGTCGCGCATACGGGCGATAGTTAGATGCGGTGAAAAGTCACGCTTTTCAGGGGGAAAGCCCAGCCGGGCTAACGCGCTATCGATACGCCGTTGTAAATCACCCAGTTTATCCAGGCTGCCGGATAGTCCTACCCAGATTACCTGGATGCGATTCGGGTTGGGGAAAACCCCCAGGCCTTTCACGCCCAGCCGGAATGAAAGAAAGCCACGGGCAGCGTCCCCGACAGCCTTGATGATATCATCGACTTTATCAATGTCTATATCGCCGAGGAACTTGAGAGTGAGATGGATATTATCGGGATTGACCCACCGGACCGGTACCCGACTCTTAGCTTTAAGTTGTTCTTGAAGACGCGTTATTTCCGCTTTCACGGCTCCGGGTAGTTCGATAGCGATAAACGCGCGAATCTGTTCCATGGCTACTTCTATATACCGAGTAAGCGACAAGCATTCCCGGATAATATTACCGTTCTGTCTTCTTCAGTCAGCCCGGACGTATCTATCTCCCGGATAATTCTACCGGCCGACACGACCGGATAATCACTCCCGAAGAGAATCCTGTCAGCGCCGACTAATTCGGTAACAAGATGGTATATTTCAGGTCGGTAGAGAAAAGGGGACACGGCGGTATCGTAGTAAACATTTTCCAGCGCCTGCCGTACCTCCGGCATGAGAGTGTAAAATGGCAAACCGCCGCCCCAGTGTCCGCATATTACCGCCAAGTCGCCCAGGCTTTCGATAAACCGGCACAACACATCCGGGGTGGCTTTACCTTTTCCCGGATACTGGTGTCCGACCGGCTCCGAGGCATGCGTCAGCACCATCAATTCATGCTCCTGGAGTAATCCGGCCAATAACTTAATAGAATCCGGACCGTTGAAACCGAATGACGGCATGTCCGGTCGCAACTCACCGATGCCCCGGGCACCGGCCGCGGCACAGCGCTCTATTTCTCTGAGGGAGTTATCATCAAGACAGGAACTGACCGCGCAGAATCCGTATAACCTGCCGGGATAACGGGCAACCGACTCCAGGATATAGTCGTTGGTTTCTACGCACAGTTCATGGGTAGTCCAGCTGTAATTGACGATAAGCGAGATATCCACCCCGTCTCGGTCCATATCTTCTAACAGGTCGTCGGCGGTGGCAATCTTTACTTTATCACCGGAGTAGATAGCGGCAAAAGCCGGGTCTTTTTCCACACCGCGACGGCGGTCGGCTTTTATCTGCGGCGGCAGCACATGCGTGTGGAAATCAATTATCATGGTTCATCCACAGGCCGGTTATGGTATGGCCGTTATTCTTCCGGTTTGGCTTCAGCTGAAGATTCGGCGGCGGTTTCTCCGGCGGCAGCCCCGGCTTCGCCCTCGCCTTCAGCAGCTTCCTCTCCTTCAACTTCCTCTTCTTCCGCTACCGGCTCGGGTTCCTCAATCACCAGAACCTCGCTGATTTTTACTATCAACTGCTCGGGGTCGTCATGGACAGTTATATCCGGGTCAAGGACGATATCCTTAACGAAAATGGATTGCTCCAGCTCTTCCAGTATGGTTATGTCAACTTCTATCTGAGGAGGCACTTTATCCGGGGTACACTCAATACTAAGCTCGGTGATGCCATGAGCCACCATACACCCTTTCTCCTTCAGAGCCGGGGGTTCTCCTACCAGGACGATAGGAATGGCCACTTCCATTTTTTCTCCCATTCTTACCTGGTAAAAATCCACGTGAAAAAGTTCTTTCCCGAAGGGGTCTTTTTGTATTTCTTTGATGAATACGTTCTTGGTATCTTTCTCACCCTTTATCTGCAACTTGATAAGCCGGGTCTCGCCGGCATGGGCGATAATCTGCTTGAGTTCGGCAGTTCCGCACTGCAATGTCTCAGATTCAATACCGTGTCCGAAAACATGCACCGGGGTAATTCCCTGACGTCTTAAAAAGCGGTTCTTCTTGCCCAACACACTTCTTTGATCAACGGTTAAGGTTATTTCTTCCATATTATTTTCCTTTCACCCTGTCAATTTAAGCACATTCAGTCGTAAAAATCAATTAATCAATATAGACGCTGTGTTTCCGGTTATTGTATAATATAGTTACTGTGATGACATCGTCCGATTCCAATAAAAAATCATCTCAAACCTCGGCCAATAACGCCGGGGTTTTTCATTCTCATGAAGCCCTCGAAAATGTTGCCAAACGACTGCGCCGGCATATCGTCACGATGATAGGCAAGGCCGGCAGCGGTCATCCCGGCGGCTCGCTTTCGGCGGTAGACATCGTCACCATGCTCTACTGGAAAATCCTGCGCCATAATCCGTCCGACCCCTACTGGCCGGACCGCGACCGGTTCATTTTAAGCAAGGGGCATGCCGCCCCTATGCTCTATTCGGCGCTGGCCGAGTGCGGCTACTTCCCCGTCGAAGAATTGCCCACACTAAGGCAAATAGACAGCCGGTTGCAGGGGCATGCCGACCGCACGGCGACACCCGGCGTGGAGATGTCATCGGGCAGCCTGGGGCAGGGTCTTTCCTTCGGTATCGGCGTGGCGCTTGCCGCCCGACTCGATTCCCGTGACTACCGCACCTACGTCCTCCTCGGCGACGGTGAATGCAATGAAGGCCAGGTCTGGGAAGCCGCCATGGCCGCCCCCCATTTCCACCTGGATAACCTGGTCGCCATAATAGATAAAAACGGACTGCAGATTGACGGCCCCACGCGCGAGATCATGAACACGGACCCGATGGAGAAAAAATGGGAAGCTTTCGGCTGGCACGTCATCGAAATTGACGGCCACGATTTTGGTAAACTGACCGAAGCTTTTAACCAAGCCAGGATGGTAAAGAGACAACCGACCGTACTGATAGCCGATACCATCAAGGGCAAGGGCGTCAGTTTTATGGAGAACGTAGCAGGCTTTCACGGCAAGGCCCCCAGCCAGGAACAGATGGAAACAGCGTTAAAGGAGCTTGAATAATCATGCCCGAGCAAGCCTCGATGCGGGAAGCCTACGGCCGGACCCTGCTGGAACTGGGGAGAGAAAACCCCGACATCGTTGTGCTGGACGCCGACCTCTGCGCTTCCACCATGACCAAGTATTTCATGCAGGAATTCCCCCGGCGTTCCTTTGACGTGGGCATCGCCGAGCAGAATATGATCGGCATCGCCGCCGGCCTGGCGGCCTCCGGCAAGATACCTTTTGCCAGTACCTTCGCCGTCTTTGCCCCGGGGCGCTGCTTCGACCAGATACGCATGTCGATTGCTCAATCCAAGCTTAACGTCAAGCTGGTGGTAACCCACGGCGGACTGAGTGTCGGTGAGGACGGCACCTCGCACCAGGCTATCGAAGACCTGTCCATCATCTGTTCTTTACCCGGCTTCACCGTGATTGTACCCGCCGACGCTATCGAGACCGCCGCCGCCATAAGGGCGGTGGCTACGCATAAGGGCCCCTGCTACGTTCGACTGGGACGCCCCAACCTGCCGGTAATTCTCGATGAAGATTATAAATTCGAGATGGGCAAGGCAGTCACCATGAAACCCGGCACCGACGCCACTATTATCGCTATCGGTATCATGGTGGCTCCGGCGCTGGAAGCCGCCGAAATGCTGGCTGCGGAGAATATCAACTGCCGCGTGCTGAACATGTCCACCATCAAGCCGATTGACCAGAAGGCGGTTATCCGGGCGGCTGAAGAGACCGGCGCTATCGTCACCGCCGAGGAGCACATGGAGCACGGCGGCCTGGGCGGCACCGTCGCCCGCATACTGGCAGAAAACCGGCCTACGCCCTTAGAATTAATCGCCGTCAGGGACACCTACGCCGAGTCCGGTAAACCCGCGGAACTGCTGGAGAGATACGGCTTGACCGCTAAAGATATCGCCCGGGCGGTGGGCAAGGCTATCCAGAGGAAAAATAGTTAATTTGTTTATTCACCTAACGCGTCACGGATTATTTCTAATTTTCTTTGATTGTTTTTATAGTTATCGTATAAATACCAAATCAGATCATTTATCTCCTGGATAACTACTTTTGATACACTAGCATCCGCTTCAGGCAATTGGTTTAGTCGGTTAGTAATCATCCACTTAACCCCTTGAGCACTTTGCGCCCCAGCATCATAAAGCTGATATAGGACATCCCAATAATCATATTTAGGAAAATCTTCATTTACCACCTTGGTTATTTGTTTCCCTTCTCTCACCAACCTTTTCATTTTTACTAAATCTCTTTTTGGTATAATCATCAGCTACCTCCTATCCCATACTCATATATTCAAGAGATTTATATAAGCCAATGTATATTGATTCATTTGTGCAACAGTTTTAATCCAGAAAAGTGATTTCTGACGGCGGTCTGCTCTTGAGTTCAACCTCTATTCCCGCCTCGTGGAACAAGTCGATAAACCGGTTATCATTGTATTTCCCGAAGGTAACGAACCGGGCTATTTTGGCGTTGACCAGCATCTTGGCGCATAGTACGCAGGGAGTATGCGTGCAATAGACGGTGCTGCCCTCCAGGCTGACCCCGTGAAGTCCCGCCTGGATAATCACGTTCTGCTCGGCGTGGATGGCGCGGCAGATTTCCTGGCGAGTGCCGGACTCGATACCCAACTCATCGCGAAGGCAGCCCAGCTCCAGGCAGTCCTTACCCCCCGCCGGAGCCCCGTTGTAGCCGGTGGTGAGGATATGCTTATCCCTGACGGCCACCGCCCCCATGTGGTGCCGGCGGCAGGTGGAGCGTTCGGAGACCACCGAGGCTATTTTCAGCATGTATTCGTCAAAATCCGGTCGTTTTATCCTGTCTTCTGTCATAACCCGCTGATTATCCCTTCCGTGGCCGCCTTAAGCTCTGCAAAAGGCACCTCGTTGATTAGCGTATGGTCGGCGATGGCAATCGGCCCGCCCTTGTTCATGTTCTCTACTTCCGCATGGTCGCGACTCCTGGCCTCCTGAGCTGTGAGCGGCCGAATCTTGCGACCGGCCAGCCGGGCATAACGCGTTCTGGGTGAAGAATACACCGCCACTACCACCAGGTCATCACCATAATACTCTTTCATATGGAGATACTCCTCCCAGGAATAAAGCCCGTCCACGACCACGTTGGCATTTTTTAAAGCTTCGTCAATCCGGGGCAAATTCAAGATGGCGTAAGCGGCCATGCCGTGCTGCTTCCGGAAATCCTCTCTGACGGGGCGTTCGTTCTCCTCGGTGAGTGGCAGGCCCCGCTTTTTCAACTCGATATCGGTAACATCGCCGAACCTAACGGGGTTGAAACCGTGTTCCTGGAAAACACGGGCTACCTCAGACTTGCCGGATCCGGTCATCCCGACAATAGCGACTACTTTCATACCGCTATTATAAGGATTTATTCCTGAAAATACCACCGCGGCTAAATCTGTGGACAAGCTGTGCTATACTACTTGGTAAGATGGAATATTCCGTTAAAATCAACCTGGCCAACCGCATCGAAGAACAGGCCTCCGCGGCGGTGGTGAGTTTTATCCGGAAAGCCGGCGAACTGGCCCAAAAAGAGCAGCAAAGACTCTACCTGGTCGGTGGGGTGGTGCGTGATATTCTTCTCGAAAGAGTCAATCTCGACCTCGACCTGGTGATCGAAGGGGATGCCATCGCCTTCGCGAAAAAGCTGGCCAGAGCCAACCGGGCAGTATTAACGACTCACCCCCGCTTCGGCACGGCCACGCTGCTATGGCGTAACCGTAGTATCGATGTTATCACAGCGCGCACCGAATCATATGCCGCCCCGGGGGCTTTACCCAAGGTGCAACCCGGTCCGATTCAAGACGACCTGGCCCGTCGCGACTTCACCGTTAATGCTATGGCCATAGAACTTAATCCGCGTCATTTCGGTGAGCTGCTGGACCCGCATTGCGGCCGCAGCGACCTCAAGGCCGGGCTGGTCAGAATACTGCACGATAAGAGTTTTATAGATGATGCCACCCGCATCTGGCGGGCCCTACGTTACGAACAACGACTCGATTTTCAGATAGAACCAAATACCCTGAAATTATTAAAGAGAAACATCAGCAAGCTATCGACTATCAGCGGTACGCGTGTCCGTCACGAACTGGAGCATGTTTTAGGGGAAGAATACCCGGAGAAGACTCTGCAGCGCGCCGATGAACTCGGTGTACTACGTCAACTGCATCCGGCCTTAAATGGCGATTTCTGGCTCGAGGAAACCTTTGTCCTGGCCCGTGAACTATATTCCCTCGAACCACCGCCTCCGTTGCTTTTTTTAACCCTGCTGGCTTACCGCCTGACACCCGAAGAGACGGAGCAATTGATTACTTATCTAAAACTGCCGAAGCTATCTGCCCGGGTCTTATCGGATGCCCAGGTTATCAAGACCGTTACGGAAAAGTTATCTACACCCGGCCTGGCGCCGAGTAAAATTTACGACCGGCTGCACGGGCGCAGCCTGATAGCCATCACCGCCGGTCAGCTGGCCACCGATTCGTCGGTTGCGGAAGAGAATATCGACCTTTATCTGAACGTGCTGCAGAATATACAGCCCTCACTTTCGGGGAAAGACCTGGTACGATTCGGCATTCCGGAGGGGCCTCGCATCAAAGAAGCCCTGTTGATACTCCGCGAGGCCAAGCTGGACGGCCGGATAAACTCCCGGAAGGAAGAGGAGGAGATGGTGCGGGAGTTATTAGTTAAGAGCCCTTAAATTCGTAATTATTACTCCACCCCATATCCCCATTTTTAATCCTCCCCCTTGGTCCCCCTCCTTTAGAAAAGGAGGGGGAGACGTTTTTAAGAGGGGCTAGCGCCCCTCTTCGCAAGCTACTCCCCTTTGTTGGCGGGGATGGGTATTTATTTATCGGGACAGTTCACCGATGCCGCGAGGGCGGCCGGGTGGGAAAAGATATTTTGCATGAGAAATATTTTAATATTTACAGAACATTGAGAAAAATTGTCAAATTATGTCATCCGTTCTTTGTCTGAATCCTTTGATGACAACTCCTGTGAACTAACACCACGTTGCTCATATCATCATAACCCATTTTTTCGTTCACCCTGTGGGTATCTGTATCCTTTATGTTATCAATATGTTCATTACATATCCAACAAATCCCTTTTTGTCTATCAAACAAGTCAATTTTCTTAGGCTTTTTCTTTCTTTCATCAAGGAGTAAACGCGAATAAACATACCGATTTATTTTAAACCAATCATCGCCATTCCCATGTGATGATTCCTTTATCCGACTCCTCGCTAATTTAAGTATCTTCTTAGCGTCGCTTTCCCAACTCATACTTCTACTCCATCTTCTTGAACGCTTTAGCGGTAGCTCCACAAATGGGGCACTTATCCGGGGGTTCGCCAGTCACCGTATTACCGCAGACCTGGCAGACGTAGTAGGTTGCCTCCGCCGGCTGCTTTCCGTCCCGGACCGCCGCCAAGGCTTCTTCAAAGTATCCGTGGTGGATTTCTTCCACCTTGTTAGCCCAGGTGAAAGTCTGTTCGGCGCGGTCGTTTTTCTCCCGCATCGCTTCCTCGATGAAAACGGGATACATTCTCTTGTATTCTTCCTGCTCACCGAGGGTGGCCGCAAACAGGTTATCCTTAGTGGAGCCGATGGCGTCGGCGGCGTTCAGGTGGTTCCGGGCATGGACGGTTTCCGCTTCGGCGATGGCACGAAACAGTCTGGCTACCTGGTCATACCCTTCCTTTTCCGCCTTATCCGCGTAGAACATGTAGCGCCGGTTGGCTTTACTCTCCCCGCCGAAAGCTTCCTGGATATTTTCTTCAGTTTTGTAAGCCATGATAACCCCCTGTAGTAATCTCGTTTTCAACCTTTCCCTAGTATACGATATTCACGGTATATATTTCTCCGGATAAATGATGCCCGGTCGCTTCTCACGAGCGCCAGGTAATATCCGGCGTTTTACGAACCGGTATACGCTGATATTTATATTTGGGATAGCCTACCATCAGGGCGCCGTAAACCTGCTGGTCTTCCGGGAGAGCAACAACCTCTTTGAGGGCAGGGAAGGTATTGGCAGCCATCATGAAAAATCCCGCCCAGCAGCAGCCGAGTCCGGCCGCATTCGCTGCCAGGTCGAAATATCCCAACGCCAGCGTGCAATCAACAGATCCCAGAGTATTACCCTTATCACCGTACACAACCGCCAGTGCCGGTGCGCCGCGTATAAAGTCCGGCCGACCGGCTTCCATACGCCTGAGGACACCGGAGAACAGCTCGGCGATAAACGGGTTATTATTAGTAGCTTCTCTCATCCAGTCCAATCCAACAGCTTCTATCTGCTTCAGCTTATCCTTACCATCGATTACCAGCCACCTGACCTTCTGGTCGTTGTGCCCGGTAGGCGCATAACGGGCTATATCGATTAGCTTTTTCATAAGCTCACGGGGCACTTCTTTGTCCCGGTACTTTCTAATGGAACGCCGACTCTTTACCAGTTGTTCACACTGCTGTAAGTCGATTTGTTGAGCGTCTTTCAATTCCACGCATTGCTCCAGTGGTATATCCGCGTGGGTCAGGCTGCCGGTGGGACAGACCGCCACGCAGTGCCCGCACCTTACGCAGAAGTCCTCGGTAACGGGCAATAATCGCGGGTGCCGGTTTTCGCGGAACAATATAATACCACCGGGACAAACGGCAGCACAGGTACCGCATTTGGTGCAGGTTTCTTTATTCACTTCAAGCAAGGACATTATTAATCTCCTTCTTCAATATCTCGTAAAATTTACCCCGGGCGTACTTCTCTATCCAGGGTTCATGACCGCATTTCTCCAGTAAGATAAACCGGAAGTTTTTTAAGATGCTTTCAAGAGGCCCCCGTACGCCTTCCGCCGGATGAGGGTCGTAATCGCCGTGAACGGCCACTACCGGACAAGATATGTCTTTCCCCAGCGCCAGCAATTCGCCGCTGCTCCTTAACCTGTTGACCTCGGCCCAGACCTTCTGATTAATATCAAAATGGTATTCGAGTAATTCGTCCCGGTGCGGCACGACCTCGTAGGTATCCGCCCGGTTGGCAAGTTCTCCGAATCGTGCCATACGGCGGTTCTTATCCGGATAATCGGGATTATTCAAATCCTCCACGATAGCCAAGAACTCTGTCCGTTCTTCATCAGATAAACGCTCTATCCGGGCAGTCATGATATCCAGCGCTTTTTCCGGGGGAAACGGCGGAGTACCGATGAGGATAAGCTTTTTTACGAGCGATGGATAACGAGCCGTAAAAATATAGCTAAGCCAGGCCCCCCAGGAAAACCCGATTAATATCACCGGCAGGTCAGCGTTAGTTTTCAGCACGTCGTGTAATTCTTCTACCTGACCGTCCACCGAGTCGCGGGTCTGCAGCGGCTCCAACACTCCCCAGGCAGTCGAAAGTCCACGGGCGACTGGCGCCATTTCGCCGGGTGCCCCCGGACCGCCGTGGATTACCGCCACAGAGTACGGCTTTTCACCATATATTCTCAGATTTTTCACATTGTCTCCGCCAGATATGCTTCCATATCCTGGTCCATACAACGTTGGAACAGGTCAACAGCTTGGGACTCGCTATCGTACAGGATAAACAAAATCAGTCCGGAGCCGGCCAGGTGGACACGGGGGGCTCCCAGCTTTTCGAGGTGCTCGACATAGACGTAGCGGATAATATAGTCGTCATAGGCAATATTCTCGAAGGTGTTGAAGAGCATAGAATCAGAAATCTTGTTTCCCTGTTTAATTGTCCTGACTAATTTATCCGTTATTTTACCGTCGGTATAGTGGGAGGCCGCCAGGCTCTGATACATACGGGCTGTCTTGCCAGTATAGACGGGTATCTCCGGCCTCACCAGCACCACCCACATTTCCGGCAGCGATGGTAATGGTGTAATTATCTCGCCCCGGCCTGTGGCCAGCGCCGTACCTCCCCGCAGGAAGAAGGTGACGTCGGATCCAAGTTCAGCGGCCAAAATGGCCAGCCCTTCTGTGGTCATGCCGAGTCCCCAGAATTCGTTCATCCCCTTGAGTACCGCGGCGGCATCACTGCTGTCGCCACCGAGCCCCGACATCAGGGGGATTTTCTTAATGATATTTATTCGTACATCATCTGCAAAATCCGTTTTCTCTCTGAGTATAGATACCGCCCGGCTTACCAGGCTTTTCTCCGCCGACCAATCCGGCAAATCGCACTTAATTACTGATTCTTCTGCGGGAGTAAAAGTGATTGTATCGCATAAATCCACCGACTGCATAACGGTGCGTATCTCGTGAAAGCCGTCGGGTCGTTTGCCTAAAACTTCCAGAGTCAGGTTTATCTTGGCCGGTGCTTCAACGGTCAGCATGCTAACTATTTCCCTCCCCGGCGAAGACCCGCCACAGCCGGGCCCACTCTTCAAGCGTAAATGTTTCCGCCCGTCGCTTCGAGTCGATTTCCGCCTTTCGTAACAACTCCAGTACTTCCTCCCGCGTTATTCCCAACCCATGCATAAAGGAATTCACTGCCTGTTTACGGGTGGCCGTAAAGCCGGCCTTAACCAGCCGGAAAAATCCCTCTTCATCGACATCGACGGCCGGTCTAGAGTAGACATCAATCTTTAATATCGCCGAATCTACCTCCGGCGGGGGGTAGAAAGCGGCGGCGGGTACGTATTCAATTATACTTGGCTTACCGTAGAACTGTACGCTGATACTCAGCAGACTGCGCTGTCCGGGGGCGGCCACGATAGCTTTGGCCACCTCTTTCTGCACCATGACAATCATGGTTTCCGGCTTTACCGATGCTTCCAGGAAATAGCGCAGCACCGGAGAGGTTATGTAGTACGGCAGGTTGGCCACGACCTTATAGGGACGCAATCGTGCCGGGAAAGCCGCCCGGCTCTGTAAAAGCTTTTGGGGGTCGGTGCCGAGGACATCCTCGTTGATAACGACGATGTTTTCGAACGAGGCCAGGTTGGTTTCCAGGGCTTTGGCCAGCTTATCGTCGAGTTCGATGGTGATTACCCATCCTGCTTTTTCCGCCAGTTCCCGGGTGAGTACACCGAGTCCAGGCCCCACCTCGATAACGGTATCATCCGGAGAAATATTGGCGGCATTGAGGATGGTTTCGAGGACACTTTCGTCCACCAGGAAATGCTGGCCCAGGTTTTTCCTGGCCCGGAGGCCGGAACGACGCAGCAGCTGCTTCGTCTGAGCCAGCAATGAGTCCGGACTGCCTTTGGTACGGCTTTTGTCCATGATATTCAATGAGGCCGTGCACCTGCCCTCGACTCCACCTAACGGCTTGCCCGTACCAGCCGGCTCCAACCAGGCATACCTGCGGCACCCAGAAGAGACCATTTACCGCTGCTTCCTCTCGGACCTGACGGGATTCATGGTTTTCTGCCGCGCAGGACCCGGCCTTCAACACCACTTAATCCAGGTAGTCCCACCAGACAACAGCCTCAAACAGGAATTCAACCCTGCTGTAGCGGATTGCAGGTTCAGGGCACCGCTAGCTCCCCATCTAGCACGACCTCACTCAAAATCGTATAGGGTGGGGGTGGTGGTTGTCAAGGAGAAATTTTTCTTGTTTATGGATCAATATCAATATATTAATATAAAATATAGCAAAAAGTGGGATTAACCCACTTGACAAATTTCCCACAATATTATACCGTATGTATGGGAGTGTAGACATATGGCAACATTAGCAAAGAAGCAAGATTTCATAGTTAAAAACCACGATTTTGTAAGGATTGGCAGGGGGATTAAACCAGATACTAGAAGGCGAGTAGTTTTACCATCTGCTCTTGTAAGAGAAGATATTATATACCACATATATGCTAATAGCGATGGGCAAATTATGCTTAATCCGCTAGTACCTATACCAGCTTCTGAAGCATGGGTATTTCAAAACCCTGAAATTCTTGAGTTAGTTCAACGCGGTCTTTCTGATGCAGCGGAGGGCAGGGTTTCAAAAATTGATCTTGATACTCTGTAATATTAATTATTGTTTGAGTTAGACTGGGCAGATGCTGCAAGAGAAATATACACCTCTCTTAAAATTGATGTCTCCAAGAAGAAACAATATTATGCAGTCAAGAAATCTATCCAATTATTAGCAAGTAATCCTCGGCATCGTAGTTTGCAAACCCATGAGTTTAAAAGTCTTATAGGTCCTAACGGAGAAAAGGTCTTTGAGGCATACGCTCAACAAAAGACATCAGGAGCGTATAGGATTTTTTGGTATTACGGACTGTCAAAGGGGACAATTACAATCTTTTTAATTGCCCCTCATCCATAATCCTAGATATGGATTATTTGCCCCACCTAGCTAATCCTGCTTTCCTAGCTTTTTACCGTCCCGTTTCTAGTCGCGTCATCAGCTGGATGGGCAGGCCAGAAGCCATGATTTTCTTCTGCGTGGCCTCAATATTATAAGCAACGCGGTAAAGCTGCACCATCTGCCTTTCGCTGTCATAAATAGCGTAGCTGGCTCGCGGGTCGCCGTCGCGGGGCTGTCCCACCCCACCCGGATTGATAATCATCTTGTTATCACCCAGCGCCAGCCCGATTCCCGGGGTCAGTTGCACCGGTTTACAGCCGGTCTCCTTGTCCTTCATGAAAGCCATCGGTACGTGCGAATGTCCCACCAGGCAATAAGTAGTCTCGATATAGGTGAAATTCCTCACGGCGATGCCGGTAGAAATCACGTACTCCCAGAGCGGCTCCATCGGGCTGCCATGGACTAATGTAAAATCGCCCTGCTGCTTCGTCAGAGGTAATTCTTCCAGATATTTTACATCATCGGGAGATAGCTGCTCCGCCGTCCAACGGATGGCCGCCGCCGCCAGAGGATTGAAATAAGTAGTTTCTACTTTTCCGATAGCCGCCATGTCATGGTTGCCGGCAATGCAAATATGCTTGCAGTGATTCAGTATTTCGATACAACGATGCGGGTCGGGCCCGTACCCGACGACGTCGCCCAGACACCATATCTCCTCGATATCACCCTTCTCCCCGATGTCATCCAGCACGGCGGTGAAGGCTTCCAGGTTCGCGTGAATATCCGCAAGTATGGCGTATCTCATTTGGCAATATCATAACAGGTTTTAAGCAGCATAGCCAGCGATATTAGTAGTAAAGACACTAACTAAATCAGCCTTCTATCGTTATAAATAGTATCAGCGCACTTTACGGGGAAAACGATGATGGATGAAAAATCAAAGAGTAAATTCTTCCCGGTTATTTTCGGGGTAATGGGCCTGACCCTGCTGGTACTGGCCTGGACCATCCCCACCGATACTTCGGACAGGATAACGGCCGCCGTCATCGGTTCCGCCGGTCTTTTCGGGGCGATTCTCCGGATGCCGATCCGCAAACACCGGACCACTACAAGACCGAAACAAGAGGTCGTTGCCGTCAAAACTGACAGTAAATCCTGAGTGGATTGGTTGGCTATACCGAAGCAAACCTCTCCAGGGAGCCCTCCTTGTTTCCATTATTAAAGCCCGATTCCAGATATGGTATAATTTTTGCGTATGAAGATATCCGAGCTGGGCGAATTCGGGCTTATCGACCTCCTGGCTAAAGAGGTAGCCGGTTCTACGGGGCAACCACCGGACCTCCCGCCGTTAACGGTGGGTATCGGCGATGACGCGGCGGCCTGGCCGGTCAAAGACGGGACGCAGCTGGCTACCGTCGATTCCCTGATTGAAGACATCCACTTTTCTTTAACTACCATCACCTGGCGGGAGCTGGGATGGAAGTCGCTGGCAGTAAACCTCAGCGACATCGCCGCCATGGGCGGTCTTCCCGAATACGCCCTGGTATCATTGGGACTGCCGGACAGCACCGAGGTTGAAGACGTTACCGAACTCTACTGGGGAATGGCAGACCTGGCCCGACACCACCGGGTAAATATTGCCGGTGGGGACACCTGCCGGTCTCCAGCGGTCATGATTACGGTGGCCGTCCTCGGCAGCAGTCCGGGCAATATACTGCGCCGTTCCTCAGCCACGCCCGGTGACAGCATCGCGGTGACCGGCCACCTGGGAGGGGCCGCCGCCGGACTGGATATGCTGACGAATAACCTCAATCCGGGCACCGAAATGACCGCATCTTTAAGGTGGGCCTTTCATAAACCGGTCCCCCGTATCGCCGAGGGGCAGTTACTGGTCAAACACGATATCCGAACCGCCATCGATATCAGCGACGGCTTTATCGCCGACCTCCGCCATATCTGTGAAATGAGCGGCGTTAGCGCCCGCGTCAATATCGACGCCCTGCCGGTTTACCCACCCGCCGTCCATGTTTACGGCGAAAGAGCCCGGCACATGGCGCTTTCGGGGGGTGAGGATTACGAACTAATTTTTGCCGGACCTGCCGATGATATCGAGAAGGTGAAAAGCGAAGCCGCCTGCCCGGTAACCATCGTCGGGGAAATCACCGAAGGCGAACCCGGCACAATCAGTCTTTTCGATAGTGCCGGAAACCCGGTGAGTATAGAAGAATCCGGCTGGGAACATTTTAGTAAGAAGTAATCCGTATTACACAAATTGGAGATAAATTAATGGTAGCCATACCGAAAGTAACCCTGAATTCCGATCTGGATGAGGGTCTCTGCTTCGGGTGCGGTATTAATAATCCCATCGGGCTGAAGCTTAAATTCACCCGGGACGGCGATACCCTCAGCACGGAATTCACGCCGGGCAAGACCCACCAGGGATGGCCGGGACTGCTTCACGGCGGCATACTCGGCGCTTTGTTAGACGAGGTGATGAGCAACGTTGCCTACGCCACCGGACACACCTGCCTGACCGCCAGTATTAATATCCGGCTCAAGCAACCCGTTCAGGTTGAGGTACCGCTGGTAATCAGCGCCCGTATCGTGCGGCATCGAAAGAAGATAATCGAGACCGAGGGCAAGATATGCCTTAAAGACGGTACCGTTATCGCGGAAAGTACCGCCAAGCAGTTCATCGCCGAGAACGAATCCGGCAAGGTAGATAAGGTCAGGGAGACAAAGAGCCATGTCTGAAAATAAACTACAGGCGGTACTCTGGGACCTCGACGGCGTTATCGCCGATACCGGTCAATATCACTGCCTCGCCTGGCAGGAAATCTTCTCCAAGATGGGCATAGATTTCACGGAAGAGCATTTTATAAAGCATTTCGGACAGAGAAACGATACGATAATCCGTGATACCGTCGGCCAGGCCATATCCCAGAAAGACCTGGACGCTATCGCCGACAGGAAAGAAAAAGCCTACCGCCGTCTCGTCACCGGCAATATTCAGGCCTTACCAGGAGCGGTCGAATTACTGTCAGCTTTACAGGAAGGCGGCATACCGTCGGCCATAGCCTCCTCGGCGCCGCCGGAGAACGTAGATATTATCCTCAAGGGACTGGGTATCGAGGATTTATTCACTGCTATTGCCTGCGGCCGTGAGGTCACCGAGGGCAAGCCGAGTCCCCGGATTTTTCTCCTGGCGGCAGAAAAAATCAAGACCGACCCGGCCGGGTGCGTGGTTATCGAAGACGCCATTGCCGGGGTTGCCGGAGCCAAGCGGGCCGGCATGAAATGCGTGGCCGTTACCAACAGCCACGCCGGTGATAGTCTCAGGGAAGCCGACATCGTCGTCACGTCCCTGGAAGATGTCAACGTTAACGATTTAGTGATACTGTTTGGTTGATATACCTTAAAAAAAGAGAGATAGAAATGGAAAAGTCATTGGTGTTGATAAAACCCGATGCCATGGAAAGAGGTCTGGCGACGGTTATATTGAGTCGGCTGGAGGCAGCAGGATTGAAACTCATCGCTTTAAGAATGCTTCACCTGGATAAAGCCCTGGCCGAACGCCACTACGCTATTCACCGGGAGAAACCGTTTTTCAAGGACCTGGTCGATTATATTATATCCATCCCGATTGTTGCCGCGGTGTTCGAAGGCGAAGATGCCGTCAACAGGATACGACAACTGATGGGCGCCACCGACCCAGCCAAAGCCGACGCCGGGACGATACGGAAAGACTTCGGGCTGGACGTACAGCGAAACTCGACTCATGCCTCGGATTCGCCGGAAAACGCCGTCAAGGAAATCAGCCTGTTTTTCACAGAGGACGAGTTATTCAACCCGTAAATTACTGGATGCGGATAACCGACCGCGCGTCATGCCAGAACTCATCGAGTCGGTAAAACTCACGCTCCGAGGCGGAAAAGACATGCACGATTACGTCCCCGTAGTCGAGTAACAGCCACCCCGAATCCAGGGTGCCTTCATTATGATGGGGCAGCTGGCCTTCTTTTTTCAGGTTCAACTCAATATCATCATATATCGTACGCATCTGTCTTTCGTTATCACCGGAACAGATGACGAAGTAGTCGCAAAAGGTGCAGATATCACGCACCTCCAGCAGGACGATATTACTGGCCTGCTTATCGCTGGCGATATCCACGGCGCGGCGGGCTATGTCAATTCCTTCCAGGGTGCTTACCTCAGGATTGCTACTTGCTGATATTATATCACAGCCGGTATATACCCCGCTTTTCACATACCGGTTAGATTTGCTATAGTGAGTTTAGTAATCCCTGTCGGATTCGCTATCCATTAGTGAGAAGAGAGACCCTGATATCATGGCTGAGAATGAAGCGGTAAAAGACGGCATATGCTACATGTGTACGCATACCTGCCCTACCCGGGTGCACGTTAAAAACGGACGGGCGGTGGAAGTAGAAATAGCCGACCCCAAGCTTAACCACTGCCCGCGCTGGACGGCCCAGCTGGATTTCGTTTATCACCCCGACCGCCTGCAATACCCGCTAAAGAGAAGCGGCGAGAGGGGAGAAGGAAAATGGACGCGGATTTCCTGGGACGAAGCCCTGGATACTATCGCTGACAATTTACAGTCGGTCAAAGCTAATTTCGGTCCGGAGTCGGTGGTATTCTGGATAGCCTATACCAAAGAACCCCGCCCTTATTTCCACCGCCTCGCCCACGCTTTCGGGTCGCCGAACTACTGCACCGAGAGCAGCAACTGCTTTTCGGCTACCTGGCTGGCCACGAATCTCACTTATGGTGGCGATTACAGCTACATGGCCGGCACCAGCGCCAGCGTGGAGCCGGAAACAAGGTGTAAGCTCATCTGGGGGGCTGCCGTGGTATCCGCCGGTGCTGTCTGGCCGGAAAACCTGGACGCCGGCGAGAAAGGTGTAAAGCAAATCGTGGTTGACCCGCGGCGTACCGCCATCGCTTCGAAGGCAAATATCCACCTGCAGCCGCGGCCCGGCACCGACGGCGTCCTGGCGCTGGGGATGATGCACGTAATATTCCAGGAGAATCTCCATGATAGAAAATTCCTGGAAAAATGGACGGTGGGCTATGAAGACCTGGTACAGATGGTAACGGCCTACAGCCCGGAATGGGTCGAAAATATTACAGGCGTACCCGCCGAAAAAATCAGGAAAGCCGCCAGGCTGTACGCTACTGAAAAACCCTCTAAGCTCCACCTGAGCGCTAACAGCACCACCCACCACACCAATGGCGTCCAGAACCACCGCGCCATTATCCTGCTGGCGGCTATTACCGGTAATATCGATATCGCCGGGGGCAACCGGCCCGAGGTTCAAACCGAGACAAAAATTAACGATATCACCCTCCACGAACGGGTCGCTGATATGCCGCCGGGGGTAGGCGCACAACGATTCCCTATCTGGACGGAACGCTACTGCGAAATGCAGTCCAACACCATCGCCGACCAGATTGAAAGCGGTCAACCCTATCCTCTCAAAGCGCTCTTCTCCGCCGGACTCGACCTCCAGTTTTTCGCCAATACGCCCCGCTTTGTTGATAACCTCAATAAGCTGGACTTTATCTCCGTCACCGAGTATTTCCAGACACCCGGCACGCGTTATGCCGATATCATCCTGCCGATAGCCTCCTGGCT
>DAOUER010000040.1:0-9278 GCA_034430375.1 Dehalococcoidales bacterium | reverse complement strand
CCATCGAGAATCCCCTCGGCAGATACATCGAAGCCCTTAAGGAAATCCGGCGACTGGATATAGAGCTGACCCTGCCCGGTCACGACGAACCTTTCAACGACCCCACGCAGCGCATTGATGCCATTATCGACCACCACATCCAGAGAAACCTGGAGATATTGATTTACATGCAGCAGAAGTCGCGGAATACCTACCAGATAGCCCAGGAATTGACCTGGGGCACTCAATCCAGATACGAGGATTTACCGGATTTTCATAAACGCATGGCTGTCTTCGAAACGCTGGCGCACCTGGAAATGATGACCGCCGAAGGCAACCTGGATAGATTACCGGGTAAAGGTGTTAAATACTACCGGCAGAGGTGATATAATAATTCCGGATGAATAAAAAAATAGGCATCACCACTACCGTGCCATCAGAAGTGCTGATAGCCGCCGGTTATCGACCGCTTGATTTGAATAATATCCTCGTTACCGATCCCGACCCCAACCGGTTCCTGACCATCGCCGAGAGAGACGGCTTTCCCCTGAACTGCTGCAGCTGGATAAAGGGCATTTACGGCGTCTGCAAAGAGTCCGACATCAGAGACGTGGTCTGCGTTACCGGCGGCGACTGCTCCAATACCGTCATGCTGATGGAAGTCCTCAAGTTGAAGGGATTCAACACCATCGATTTCGCCTACCCCGACCGGTCCGATGTCGATGCAATGCAGACTGCGCTGGCGCATTTCGCCGCAACTCTGGGAACTACAATTGAAGCTGCTGTAGTGGTAGGAACCCGGCTCCATTCCTGCCGCGAGTCCCTCCAGAAACTCGATGAAATGACCTGGCAGGACAACAAGGTCAGCGGCTGGGAAAATCACCTCTGGCTGGTCTCTTCCTCCGACTTCAATGGTGATTATCAGCGGTACGAGCAAGAACTCTCCGACCTGATCAAAGAGTGTTCGCAACGCCAGCCCTATCCCGCCGAACAGTTAAGGCTGGCCTATATCGGCGTACCCGCGGTTTACGCCCGGGACTTTTACCGCTACCTGGAACGCCACGACGCCCGGGTCGTTTTCAACGAAATCCAGCGGCAGTTCGCTATGCCAGAACCGGGAAAATCGCTGGCCGAGCAATATACCCGCTATACCTACCCCTACTCCATACAACAACGCCTGGCAGATATCCGGTCGCAATTAAAAAAACGGCGTATCAACGGCGTTATCCATTACACGCAGGCCTTCTGTCACCGCGGCATCGGTGATATTATCTTTCGGGATGCCCTGGGAATCCCCATACTCACCCTGGAAGGACACGATGATTTCTCCCTGAACAACCATGTGAAAACCCGGATAGAAGCGTTCCTGGACATGTTGGAAAGAAGGCGTAACAGTAAGCCTAAGACTAGCCGATCCGGTTTGAAGAAATGATATTGAATAATAGGCTCAAAACGGTTAAGATATATGTGCGTAGGAGGTAGAAAATGACAACTAAAATCGGCATCAATGGTTTCGGGCGTATCGGACGGCTTACCCTCAGGGCGATGATGGCCTACCACCGGAACGACCTCGAAGTTATAGCGGTCAACGACCTGGCTGATACCAGGACCAATGCCCACCTGTTCAAGTGGGACAGTGTTTTCGGGCCATATCAGGGCGACGTATCCGCCAAAGATAAAGCTATTATCGTCGATGGACACGAAGTAAAAGTCATTCAGGAACGCGACCCCGGGGCTATCCCCTGGAAAGATTACGGTGTGGATATCGTCATCGAGTCCACCGGTTTCTTCCAGGACGCTACCCAGGCTGTGGCCCACCGTAAGGGCGGCGCCAAGAAAGTAATCATCTCGGCTCCGGCCAAGAATGAGGACATCACCGTTGTCCTCGGCGTCAATGAAAAAGACTACGATCCGGCCAGGCATAATGTCATATCTAACGCCTCCTGCACCACCAACGGCATCGCACCGCCGGTAAAAGTGCTTAACGACGCTTTCGGGATCAGCAAGGGACTGATGACCACCATCCACTCCTACACCAACGACCAGGTGGTGCTGGATACCCTTCACAAGGACATCCGCCGGGCGCGGGCTTCCGCCCTGAACATGATACCCACCACCACCGGCGCCGCCAAACTGGTCGGACGCCTGGTCGAGGGTATGGAGGGGAAAATAGATGGTTTCTCTTTACGCGTGCCCACGCCTACCGTCTCGATAATCGACTTCGTATGTGACGTGAAGAAAGAAGTCGATAAAGATACGGTCAATGCCGCTTTCCAAGCAGCCGCCGCCGGCCCGATGAAAGGCATCATGCAGTACTGCGAGGAAGAGCTGGTGAGTATGGACTTCAAGGGCAATCCCCACAGCTCGATTATCGATAGCCCCGGCACCATGGTCATCGGCGGTAACATGGTCAAGATTCTGGCCTGGTACGATAACGAGTGGGGCTACAGCTGCCGCCTCGGCGACCTCTGCGTCTACATGGCTGAAAAAGGGTTATAATAGAGAAATTGGAGTTCTTCAGGAAATGCCCTGTATGAAAACATGACAAAAAACGATATCGGGGCAGTACTTTTTGACATAGATGATACCCTGTACGACCGGAATGCAGCGCAATATATGGCCCTGGATATTATCGTACAAAGACTACCTGAAATATTCAAAGGCATAGACAAGGAACGTGCCACCGCGGCATTTATGGAGTCGGACATAATCACCACCCTGGAATTCGATGCCGGCGCGCCCGGCGAAGGTATACGCGACCGGCGGAGTCGGATATTCCTGAGCGCACTCGGATTACCGGAAGAGTACGCCGGTACGATTACAGAAATCTATGTCACCGAATACCCGAAGGTAAAAGCCGAAGTACCGGGGGCAGTTGCCGCCATCAGGGAACTGACTAAAACCTTCAAGGTGGGCGTAGTTTCCAACAGCTTCGCCGACGTCCAATACCAGAAACTGGAGGTATTGGGCTTACGCCACGGGCTGTCCTGCATCGTGCTTTCCGATGAATTGGGAATACGCAAGCCCGAACCCGGTATATTCACTCACGCCGCTTCACTACTCCAGGTCCATCCGACGGAATGCCTTTACGTGGGAGATTCGTACGCCAATGACATTATCGGCGCTAACAACGCCGGGATGAAAGTATGCTGGTTTAACCCGGAACACAAAAAGCCCGGTACCAAATACGTTCAGGTCGACTACGAAATACAGGAACTAGCAGAACTTATCACCGTTCTAACCTAACAATACTCTCCCCAAAATGTAAAAATCAGCATAAACACCTAATGATTAATGTACCGGTGTACCTAAGTACTGATTGACAACTATTGCGGAATTGCGTAAAATGATACAACCGCCTGAATAAACTAGGTGAAATATGAGATTAGTGGTTGTCGGGTTCGGGCAGTGCGGTGGCAGAGTTGCCGATGAATTCGCTCGGTTGAACGCCAGGGCCCGGAGTACCCGCGGACTTAATATAATAACCGGTTGCTATGCTGTTAACACTGATATCGCCGACCTCAGTGGTCTGCATACCATCAAGGCCAATTACGATAATCGTATACTTATCGGCAGCCGTAAGACCGGCGGTCACGGCGTAGGTAAAATCAACGAACTCGGCGCCGAGATAGCCCGGGAAGATGCCGATAAGGTTATCGAGACTATCCGGAACTCCAAGTATTTCCCGGAAACGGATGCGTTTTTACTGATAGCCAGCGCGGCCGGCGGTACCGGTTCCGGCGCCATATCGGTGATGACGCAGCAGATAAAAGAGCGTTACATAGATAAACCCGTCTATAATCTCATTGTTCTGCCTTTTGAGCATGAAGAAACGACCGAAGACAGGACCATCTACAACGTGGCTACCTGCCTGAAATCCAGCTACCTGGTAGCTGATGCCATTTTCCTGGTTGATAACCAGAGATACACCATGAAAGACTCACCCATCAGTGTTAATCTGGCTAAAATAAACACCACCATTGTCCAGCCGTTTTTCAATCTGCTCTGTGCCGGCGAAGAGAAAAAACCCAAATATATCGGCGCCAAGATTCTGGATGCCGGTGATATCATTCAGACGCTGGTGGGCTGGACAACGCTGGGGTACGGTCGGTCAGAGTCATCGTTGTTCCGGTCGCTTCTTGGCATGAAACGTGATTTCAGGAATAAAGCCACGGAAACTCAACGGGGCCTTCAGGCACTCGATGCCGCCTTTAGCGGACTATCCATCAAATGCAATCCACTGGACGCTAAAAGAGCCCTTTATCTGGTATCAGCCGCAGCCAAGGAAATCAACGTCGACCTGGTAAAAGAACTGGGGACTTACATCAAGAATGTCGCTCCGGAGGTCATCCTGAGAAGCGGAGACTACCCCCGGGAGAAAGGCGCGCTGGACGTTACCGTGATACTCTCGGAGATGAGTGACATAGAAAAGGTGAGGAATTACTTTACCAAAGCCATCAATGTCATCGCCGAGCTTAAGAAGCGCCAGGCAGGTTTGATAAGCACACAGCGAGGGATTGATATCACGGTAAAAGACATTCCCTCGCTGTTATAAATCGGTAAACCGGTTGAATCCCGGTTATTCCATGTAGTTAGTTTTCTGTTTTCTCTTTTTTACTTGGCTATCTTGGAGTAAATCTGCCAAGCCTGTTCAATGGTCTGGTCGCGTACTTTCCAGGCTTTTTCGGTGTTGTCGTCGCGTGACTTCTGGGCCTGTTGGACGGCGGCTTCATAAGCAGTCCGGGCTACTTCTTCGGCGTTTTTAAAGGCATCGTCGGCCCGGCGTACCGCGGCTTCACGAGTCTGTAAAGCCTTGGTTAATGCATCATCCCGGTCTTTTATTGCCTGAGCAATGCCGGCATCATAGCCTCTCTGGGCCTGTGCTTCGGCGCGTTTGTAAGCTTTGGCAACCTGTGTTTCATTTTCGTGGTAAGCCTTGGCTACCTGCCGCTCTGCATCCATATAGGCTGCATAGGCTTTCTCTGCCTGCATCATTACTTCATCGAGCGGACCTTTCGGTTCTTCTTCAACCACTTTTGGGGTCTCTTCAACCACGGTTTTAACCTCCTCGGATTGAGTTTGATTCTCTAATTTTACTACAGCAGACGACTTCTTGGTACCTTTTTTTTGTTCGGCCACAGACACCTCCTTGGATACATCTTGACAATAAAAATATGGTTTGATTCACGTAATACAGAACATATTATAACTAGCACTTTGAGCCCAGTATATGGCGCACTTTTTAAAAAGTCAAGCAGCCCCGGTGCTCAGGTGGGAGTTACCTTAGTAATAGTCCATATTACTAAACTGCTAATAATACACCCGGGAAAAGTATGATTACTTGCCTTTATCGTCCGTATCTTTAGTTTCTTTATCCTCCTTTGGTTTCCGAGTCTTTTTCATCTCATACATGCGGGCCAAGGACTCTAATCGTTCCTCTATTTTTTCTCCCTGTTCCTTGCTTACTCTAATTGGCGGGGTATCGCTATCCACTTTACGGACGGTATTTCTCATGGCATTGATAGCCGCCTCGGTAACTCTATAGGCATCTGAGCCCTCTTCTTCATCCAGGGTTATTTTTTTCTCTTCGGTAACCTCTTTATCTTTGGCTATCTCTGATTTCCTGGTTGCCTCTTTTTTCGGGGATTCGGTTTCAAGGATTTCTTCCAATTTCCCGGTTTTAGCCAGCGCCGCTTCGTACGTCTTGAGAGATGACTCAGCCGTAGTCTGGGCTACCTGCCCGGTGGCTTCCGCCCGGCTGATGGCATCCCTGAAGGCCGCTAAGGAGACATCCGCAGCTTCCCGGGCTACCCGGGCGGATGCTTCGGTGGCCTCTTTAACGGCTTTAACGGTTCTGGAGGCAGAGTCACGGGCAGCCTTGATCAATCCTTCCGTGATTTCTTTAGATATTTTTACCGCCGCTTCGGCTGATTCTCTCGTCTCTTTACTGATAGCTTCAACCCGGGCCAGCTGTTCTCTTACCTCTTTTTCCGATCCTTTGCCGATTTCCCCGGCTTCTTTAATAGCGGCTTCAATTACTTCCCGGGCTGTGTTAAGAGATTCCTCAGCTACTTCTTTAGCCTGGGTGTTTATCTCCCCGGCTTTGACAATAGCTTCTTCGGAGATTTTTCTGGTCGCTTCGACAGCTTCCCGGGCGGTCCTTTCCGATTCTTCGGCGACTTCTTTGGCCCGGTTGTTTCTTTCTTCAATCCTGGCGACAGCTTCATAGAAATTGGCGGTCATGGTTCCGGTTTTCTCTTCGGCCTGCCGTCCGATTTCTTCAGCCTGAGCCGCAGCATCCTGCGATATCTGCACCGAAGCCTGCGAAGCCTCCCGAACGACTTTTACCGCCTCTTCAGCGGCTTCCTGGACTCCTCTGGCGACTGTCTGAGACGCTTCCTGGGCTTCCCGGGATGCAACCTCAATATTCTCGTGGGCTTGCCAGGCAGTCTCTTCAACGGCTTCTCTGGTTTCCCGGGCAATTTCCTGCGCTGAATCAAGGGCTTTCTGGATGGATGCCTCCGAGAATTGCCTGGCTTCATCGGCTAATAACGACACCGTCTTCTTGGCTTCTTCTCCGGCATCCTCTATCTTAACTAGTCCTTCCTGGACTTCCTTTATCGACGTTTCGGTAACCTCACGGGTTTCGTTATTTATCTCTTCAACCCGGTTTAGAGCTTCCTTAAAAGTCTCGGCGGAGGCTTCCGCCCTATTCTTGGCATCATGACCGATTTCCTCCGCCCGGGCAATGGCTTCGGTTGATGTTCTCATTGAATTATCGGAGGCTTCCTTGACGGCTTTCATCGCTTCATCTACCTGCAAACTGGTCTGCCGGGCGATATCATCCGCCTGCTGCATGGTCTCCCGGGCAGCTTTCTGCGAGGCTTCCCGGGTAAGCCTGATTTCCGCGTTTAGTTCCTCAACTTTACTCATCGCTTCCAGAGCTAATTTTTGAGCGGCATCGGCAACTTCCTGGGCTACTTTGCCGGTTGTTTCCGCCCGACTGGCGGTTTCCTCGGCAGCTTTGGAGGCAGCCTCAGCCATCTCACGGGCTAATTCACTGGTCTTTTCAGCCCTGCCTACGGTATCCGTTGTTTTCTTATTGGTTATCTCTACCCCTTCCCGGGCTTGCTTAATCATCCTTTCAACTCTGGTAGCCGCTTCTCTGGCGGCTTTTACTGATTCGTCGGTGGCTAGTTTAACTTCTTTTATAAGCATTTCAGCATTTCCGACGGCTTTCTCAGAGGTATCTATTGCGGACTCGGCCGCCTTTTTGGCCTCCTGGCCTATCTCATCTACATTCTTCAGCCGTTCCTGTGAGGACCTGATAGCCCTTTCCACCAGCTCCATGGCTTCCGAGCTTATCTTTTCGGCGCGTTCAATGGCGCTTTCAAACGCCCTTGTCATAGATTCTGTGGTTTCCTTGGGCTTTTTGGCAACCTCTTCGGCACGGGCGATAGCTTCATTGGCAGCCCGTATAGCTTTTTCCGCCGATTCTTTGGCTTCCCGGGCGACTTTCTCGGCGCGGGTTACCGCTTCCTGGGCTGCTCTGGCTGCGAGTTCGGCAGCATTCCGGGCCTCTTTACCAATCTCCTCCGCCCGGCGTGTGCCATCCATGGCAACCTTGGTAGAGGTTTCAGCCGCTTGCCGGGCAGCCCGGCTCAACTGCTCCGCCCTGGCTACCGCTTTCTCAAAGTCGGATATGTTATTTTCTATGTCCTCTATTGCCTTGGGAGACATATGTAAACCTCGCCGTTATCAATATCTAAATAATACCAGTATAGACTATTCTAATATAGACTTCTTAGTTTTTCAATGATTTCATGGTAATAATGACGATATTACTATATAAATACATGCCAATAGTAATGCCACTTTCAGGGTTTCCCCGATTGACAAGACCTAAAACTTGTGTAAAAATAACTTAACCCTATTTCAGAAGAGGTGTAAAATGAAACTTGTAGTAGTTGGTCTTGGACAGTGCGGAGGCAGAATTGCAGATGAATTCGCACGACTCAACAATAGAGCCAAGAGCCGTCGTGGAATGACAATAGTTACCGGCTGTTTTGCTGTAAATACCGATGCCGCGGACTTAAGCGGTTTATCCATTGTCAAAAATGACCACCGGCACCGTATCCTTATCGGCAGCCGCAAGACCGGCGGCCATGGCGTGGGTAAAATCAACGAACTGGGCGCCGAAGTTGCCAAAGAAGATTCGGATAAGATAATTGACGCCATCCGGTCCACCAAGAGATTCTTTGATACGGATGCCTTCCTGCTCATTGCCGGTTCGGCTGGCGGCACCGGTTCCGGCGCTATTTCCATCGTCACCCAGCACCTTAAAGAACGCTATATCGATAAACCCATCTATAACCTGATAGTACTCCCCTTCGAACATGAAGAGACCACCGAGGAAAGAACGGTTTTCAATGTCGCCACCTGCCTTAAGTCCTGCTATTCGGTAGCCGACGCCGTTTTCCTGGTGGATAACCAGAGATACGTCAGGAAAGACTCTTCAATTCAAACCAACCTATCCAAGATTAACAGCATGATAGCCGCCCCGTTCTACAACCTGCTCTGTGCCGGCGAAGAAAAGAAGTCCAAATACATCGGGGCGAAGCTGGTAGATGCCGGCGATATCATCCAGACGCTGGTAGGCTACACGGTGGTCGGGTACGGTAAGACCGAGGCGCCGATATTCAAATGGCCTCACGAATGGAAGAGTGACTTCCGGAAGAAGGGTACCGAAATCCAGAAAGGTATCCAGGCCATGGATGAAGCCATCAGCGAGCTTTCACTGAAGTGTAATCCGGCCGATTCCCGGCGTGCCATGTACCTGGTATCCGGTCCGGCCAAAGAAATGAACATGGACATGGTCAAGGAAATCGGCGACTACATGAGGGATATCGCCCCCGAAGCCATCATCAGGAACGGCGATTACCCCCGCGAGAGAGGCCAGGTGGATGTAACCGTAATCTTATCCGAGCTCAGCGATGTCGAGAAAATCAGGGACTACTACCTGCGCTCCACCGACCTCATACCGGAGTTCAAGAAACGGCAGGAGGAGACTGAGGACAAACTGAGAGAGCTGGAAGACGTTTCCAAGGATATCCCGTCGCTGCTGTAGAGATACATAGAAAAGAATCAATTAAGGGGGGCTTTTTAGCCCCCCTTTCTTTTTACCCCCACTCCCCCTCCTCATCTGTTTCTGTTCTTTCTTAATCTATTCCCACCCGGCCACCCTCGCGGTATCCGCTTCTTACCAACTATTTCTCCCCTTGCCTCCCTTTTGAATTCCT
>DAOUER010000039.1:0-53348 GCA_034430375.1 Dehalococcoidales bacterium | reverse complement strand
CCGTCATGGCCTCTAAAAACCTCAAGGCTATCGCCCTCAAGGGCACCGGGCGTCCCAGCGTAGCCGACCCGGCTCTGCTGAAAGAACTCAACCGGTACACTATCAAGATACAAAATACCGTCAGCCTGGCGATAACACCGCGCATCGGCGGCACCCAGCACGACCATGTCCTGGAACCATTAGGCCAGAGGCACTGCTACCAGTGTGGACTGACCTGCTCCAAATACATCTACCGGTTCGGCAACGACCCCGAACTGGAGGGTCTGCGGGGCTGCCAGGCCATGGAATATTATCTCCCCTGGATGTTCGGTCGCGAAGATGAGCCGCTTAAAACCCTCTTCGATGCACCCACCCTGGCCAACGATTATTCCATCGGCACCTTCGAACTGGAGCACATGGTAGAGTGGCTCTACGCCTGCTATAAGTCCGGCATCCTCACCGAGGAGGAAACCGGCCTGCCGCTTTCAAAGATAGGTACCCGCGAGTTCCTGGAAACGCTGCTGTATAAAATAGCCCACCGCGAAGGATTCGGGGATATCCTGGCCGAGGGGATGATGCGGGTCCGCGACAAGGTATCGCCGGAAGCCGCCGCCGAATTTACCAACAATGTCGCCCCCGTCGGACAGCATGACGGTATCCCACCCCGGGCCTACCTGGCCCACGCCCTGCTCTACCCGTTCGAAACCCGGATGCACCCCATCAGCGTACATGAGCTGGGCTATGCCAACATGCCCTGGAGTATGCACCAGCGCGACCCGGAATCGTCGCCGGTGACCCCGGAGGTATTCCTCACGATAGCCCGGCTGTTCTGGGGCAGCGAAGCCGCCGCTGATTTTTCCAGCTACGAGGGTAAAGCCCTGCAGGCAAGAAATATCCAGAATCGAACCTACCTGCGCGACTGCCTGGGACTTTGCGACTTTATCTGGCCGATTACTTACTCTTTGACCACCGAGGACAGCGTCGGCGACCCCGAGCTGGAGGGTAAAATTTACACCGCCGTAACCGGCCGACCGGCCGCTGAGCTCGATACCTACGCCGAACGCGTCTTCAATATGCAAAGGCTTATCAGAGTAAGGGAAGGACACCGCATACCCGAGGACGATTATCCCCCGGATTTCAATTTTTCCACACCCATGGGTATGAACCTGCACGGCGTCAAGATGATAATGCCCGGCCCCGGCGCTCAGCCGGTAGATATGACGGGAAATGTACTCGACCGCGATAAATTCACCACCATGCTCCGGGAATATTATCAACTGCGAGGATGGGACAAGGATACGGGGCTGCCCACCAGGGAGACATTAGCCAGGCTGGGGATGGAAGACATTATCCTTAAATGATCGGGAAAATTATCGTTCGTGTGAAATATTATTACACCTTCATGCCCAGTAGCATCTTGGTCCGGATTTTAAACATATTCCATCGGCCGGTTCTGCGGGATAGAGTGTTCATATTCACGGTAACTTTGTCTTTGGGGGGAACCTTCTCCGGTTCTTTTTTCCGAAGCGTATTGGCATTTTGGGGGCAGAGAGCCACGCAATTACCACAACCTATACAGCGGTCAGGATTAAGCGCGGCTACGCCGTCCACCATTTCACGGGCACCCAGCTGGCATTTATCTACGCAGACCCCGCAGCCGTTACAAAGCTCGGCGTTGAATTCGACGTAGAAATTAGCAACGTACAAGTCCGCCGGGCGGGGGTGGTTCTTCAGCATCTTCAGAAGGACACAGCAGTCGCCGCAACAGATGCAGATGGTATCGGGACGGCGGGAGTTCTCCGGCTGGAGGACGAGGCCATCCTGCTGAGCTTTATTAAGAAGTTCAAATGCCTCTTCCTTGGTGATATAGCGCCCAATTCCCATATCGACGTGACGCCTGGCATGGTCAGTACCTATCATCAAACAGGCTTCAATAAGGTCTGTCTTCTGACAGCCCTCTCCCTGAATCTGAGACGTTAGCCGGCAGATACAGTTAGCCACGGACAGTCTACCTCTGGCATTTTCCACAAGCTTCCTGACACTGTCATAATCACTCACCTGGTATCTTCCCGGAATGGGAATGCTTTCGGCGACAGGGATGGTACGCAATGGAAGTTCACCGCCAGTACCCGGTCCGGCGGTGGCACGTCTCTCGGCCTGGTACTGATGATAATCGTTCAGCAGGTCCGTGGTAAGATTGTTTAACTGAAAATTAAAAATTCCTCCCATGCCGAACTCCGCATTGCTGTAATGCGTTTCTCCATAGCCTTCTTCCCAGGTCAGGATAATTCCTTTCCGCATCATGTGTTCCAGTAACTGTTTCAGTTCTTCGGCAGTCCTGCCACTTTTTTTCAGGCGACGGTATACCCTGGCCAGCGGTTCCGGTTTCATGGAAAGCTGCATGGCTACTTCAGCTTCTTCCGGGGTAAAAAAATGTTTCAAGATCTTGATATCCAGACCGGAGGCCACCTCGGGGAAGCCACCTGGAAGCCTGTCCTGATGCTGCTGCAGACGCCGGTAAATCACCTTTTCATTATCCATATACTAAATCCTGTCTGGCCGCGAAGATCTTGTATAATATTATAACCCTACAGGCGGTCGGTAATGCGCTTTACCAGAACACTTAATATAACCCCGGTGGAAATGGTCAACACCCCCACCGTAATCAGTAATATGGATACCAGGGCTGTTCCCACCTGCAATACCTGGTCACCGTACATAGCCTTAACCACGAGGATACCCATGACAATACCGGCAATGACCAGTATACTCCCGAATAATCCGAAAAAGAACAACGGCCTCTCTTCGGATATCATCACTATCAGCCTTCTCAAGACGCCCACACCATGACTCACCGGGTTAAGGCTAGAACCATCTTCGGTATAGATAGCTGAAACCGGCACTTCTTTAATACGCAGCTTCTTCGAAGCCGCCGATTTGATTATCTCCGAAGAAACAGCCATACCGGTTTCTTTTAAATCCAGTTCCTCGATAGCCTTACGGGAATAGGCCCGGAATCCCGATTCGGTATCACTCAATTTCTGCCGCGATAAAAATCCGGTTACGCCGGAAAGGATTTTCTGCCCTACCCGACGGTAGCGGGGAATTTCGTGGCTCTGCATTTCCCGCGAACCGATAACCACATCGCAGTCCCGGGAAACGGCTTCTATAAGCAATGGTATCTCGCTGGGATTATGCTGCGAATCGGCATCAAGGATAATCAGGATATCGGCGTCACGCGCCCGGGCTTCGGTAAATATACTCTGGATGGCGCTCCCGTAGCCCCGGTTATGTTCGTGGCGGACGACCGTCGCCCCGGCCAATGCGGCCACGCTGGAAGTCTGGTCGGTACTGCCATCGTCGACCACGATTACCTCGTCGGCGTGTTGCCTAGCCTGTAAAACAATGGTACCGATATATCTTTCTTCGTTATAGGCCGGTGTCGCGACGATTACTTTTTGAGAAATTGACTTTTCCATATCAAATACCTGGATAGAATTACTCTATTATAGTTCACCCGTGAAGATTTTTCCATAGATACTCAGCAGCCGTCAAATTATGCTGACTATTGTCATTCTTCCAGCCGCCTTACAATACCCTCAAGCGCTAATCACTGCTCAAGAAGGGTGATATTATCAGGACCATATGACTTTATTTGTCCAAATACTTGACAAATGGCATTATCATGTATATAATGGTACGTATTACAGTCAGTAAACATTTACATAATCGTCTGTGTAAAGTGGGAAAAATGCAACAACTCTGTGAAAAAGTAAGAGAATTGAGAACGAAAAAAGGATGGGCGCAAGAGTATCTGGCACGGGAAATCGGCGTTAGTCTTTCTACAGTACAACGCTGGGAAAAAAGGGGGGGTAGACCAACCTACCTGGCTCGTCGCGAATTAATCAGGCTGTTTAAAGAGGCGGATATAGCTATTGAGTGAAGGTTCTACAAAATTGTCCTGAACCATTTACTAGCTTGCCACTAGTCGTGACGATAATTGAACCGAATAGTTAGGGATTATCCTATTTGGATAAAAAGGGATTTCTAATATGCAGGCTGCGATTCTAGCCGGGGGACTGGCCACCAGGCTTGGAGATTTAGCGAAAAATCTACCAAAGTCCATGTTATCTATCCGTGGAAAAACCTTCCTTGAATACCAGCTGGATTTTCTCGCGAGAGAAGGCGTAGTGGATATAGTGTTATGTATCGGTCACCTGGGGAGGCAGATCTGGCAGTACATCGGCAACGGAGAGAGATTCGGGGTTAATATTCAATACAGTTATGAAGCAACACCCCTCGGTACTGCCGGAGCCCTGAAAAATGCCGGACCATTACTGGACGACCCTTTTATTTCCCTATACGGTGATTCATTTGTTTCTCTTAATTTCTCTCAGTTTCTAGCCAGTTTTTACACACATAACAAGCTGGGAATGATGACCGTCTTTAAAAATCACGACAAGTACGACAGAAGTAATACGGAAATCAGGGGCAACCTAGTAACCCGGTACAGTAAGAACGTAAGAACAACAAACACGATATATATTGATTACGGTGTCAACGCCTTTAAAAAGGATGTCCTGAAATTAATCCCTAAAAACCGTTTTTTCTCACTAGAGGACTTGTTTATCCGGTTGGTAGAAAGAGAAGAGCTGCTGGCTTTTGAGGTAAAAGGCCGTTTCTTTGAAATCGGTTCTCCCAGTGGATTTAGAGAATTCGAGCAATACATAGCGGAAGGAGTAGAATGATACTCTCCAGAGCACCCGCCAGGATCACTCTCGGCGGCGGAGGGACCGATTTAAAATCATACTATTCCAAGCATGGCGGATTCTTAATCGCCGGAGCGGTTGATAAATACTGCACGATACTGGCAAACAAACGGTTTCAGGAGGATATTCGCCTTAGTTACTCCCAGGTAGAGGACGTTACCAGCCCTGCCGATGTGCAACACCGGATATTCCGGACGGCATTGGAGTTTATGGGAATTGATAATGGAATAGAGCTTCACTCCACGGCTGATATTCCCGCCAGTTGCGGTCTGGGTACATCCTCGACTTTTACGATAGCTCTGCTTAACGCCCTTCATGCTTATCAACGAGACTTCATCACGCAAAAGCAACTTGCTGAGGAAGCGTGTCATGTAGAGATAGACCTTCTGGGTGAGCCTATCGGCAAGCAGGATCAGTATATCGCCTCTTTCGGCGGACTTACCTGTTTTACATTCGATAAAAACGGAGATGTCCTGGTGGAACCATTACATTTCTCACGCGAATCGCTGGACAGACTGGAAGGCAATCTTCTCCTGTTCTACACCGGTATACAAAGAAGCGCTTCCTCCATACTGGCCGAGCAAGACCAGAAGTGCCACCAGGATGATAAGGATATGACCCGGAACCTGGACCAGATAAAACAGATCGCCTTGGATACACGCCGATACCTGGAAAAAGGCCAGGTAGATATGCTCGGGGAACTCTTCCATGTTCATTGGGAGATAAAGAAAAAACGCTCCAGCAATATGTCCGATCCCTATGTAGATGAGTGTTACGAACTTGCCAGGAAGCACGGCGCCATCGGCGGGAAGCTGGTTGGAGCCGGGGGCGGTGGGTTCTTCATGTTTTACTGCAATAATTTCGACCATGACAAACCAAGGCTTGTAGAAGCTATGCAGAAGATAGGTTTACGCTGGGAACGATTCCGTTTCGACTTTGACGGCGCCAAGATACTGGTAAATACCTAGTCGGAGGAACGATGAATAATGGAAATTATATCCAGAATTACCTGGCGGATATAAAGGAGATTGCCGGCAATATGCCGGTGGAAGACATTGATAAAACCATAGAACTGCTTTACGAAGCCTGGGAAGACGGAAATCAGGTTTTCCTGTGCGGTAACGGCGGTTCGGCATCCACGGCTACACACTTCGCCTGCGACCTGGCCAAGACCACCATTGTTAACGGCAAAGAAAGATTCAAAGTGGAGTGCCTTAACGATAATATTCCCCTGATGCTGGCTCTCGTCAACGATGACGGCTTCGACAATCTTTTCATAGAACAACTTAAAGCCAAGTTCGGGGAAGGTGATATTATCATCTGCATCAGCGTCCATGGCGGTGCCGGCCGGGATAAAGCACAAATTTGGTCGCAAAACCTCCTGAAAGCCATGAATTATGCCCAGGAAAACGGTGGGAAAGCCATAGGGTTCAGCGGTTTTGACGGCGGTCCGATGAAAGATATCGCCGATGCCTGTATCACGATTCCGGCTAGTTCAACCCCGCAGGTTGAGTCTTTCCACCTCGCTATAGAACATCTGATTTGCAGCAATCTCAGGAAGAAAATAGAAGAGGGTGTGGCGGTTTGAAAGCCGTATTCCTCGATAGAGACGGTGTGGTCAATAAGCTGGTTTACCACCACGAACAGGGCATCATCGATTCACCTTTTACCGTTGAGCAGTTTACGTTAATCAGCGGCACCGGTGATGCAATCAAATTGCTGCGAGATGCGGGTTATAAGGTAATTCTGGTATCAAACCAGCCCGGCATCGCTAAAGCAAACCTCTCCCGCGAAGTTTTTGAAGAAATCCGAAACAGGATGAAGACAATGCTGGAAGTTAACGGAGTAAAGCTTGATGGTGAGTATTATTGTTTACATCACCCGGAAGCTGTGGTACCCAAACTCAAGAAGGTCTGTGAATGCCGCAAGCCTAAACCCGGGCTTTTGCATATAGCTGCCAGCGAAAATGACATAGATTTATCTCAATCCTGGATGATTGGTGATGGTATTACCGATATCCAGGCCGGTCAGCGAGCCGGCTGCCGGACGATACTCATCGGTAGAATGAAGTGTGAACTCTGCCAGCTTATGCAGGATAACGATGTTAAACCCGATTTTATTGCACCAAACCTTGTATAGGCAGCTCAATATATCTTGGGGAAAGGAGATGGAAAATGGAAATCTTCATTGATTCGGCAGATGTCAACGATATCGAAAAATGGCTAGAGACGGGGATTGTTGACGGTGTAACCACGAATCCCAGCATCATGTACAACGATGGTGTTTATGACTCCGAAACAGGAGCAAAAACCATCGCCACACTGATTTATCCCCGTCCTTTAAGCGTTGAAGTTACGACTAATGACCTGAACGAAATGGTGGCACAGGGGGAGAAGTTTGCCGCCTGGGCACCGAATATCGTCATTAAAATACCCCAGATTACCCAGGACGGCATCCCCTGCTACAGTGTTATTAACCACCTGGAAACACAGGGAATTAAGGTCAATGCCACCGCCGCCCTGTCCCTGGGACAGGTAATACTTGCCGCCAAGGCACAGGCAACCTATATCAGCATTTTCACCGGTCGTCTTTCCGATGAAGGAGGGAATGCTTCCGAGGTCATCGAGAATGCTGCCAAATGGCTGACGCAGTGGAATTTCAAGAGCAAACTCATCATCGGCAGCATAAGGTCGGTCGGAGACATCCTCAATGCCACTATCGCGGGCGCCCACATCATTACCATCCCGCCGGCGTTTCTAACGAAAATGGCCGATCATAAATATACGCGTGAAACTGTCCGGCAATTCGTGGCTGATGCGCAGAAGGCCATGACGATGATGAAGAAAGCCAAGGTAGTCGTAAGGACCTAGCCAACATAAGAGGTGAATATAAATCATTCATATCGGAGGTAATATCTTATAGGACGTATTCTGGTAACTAGCGGCGGGGGATTTATCGGGAATCACCCGGCAAAACACCCGCATATGCAGGGACACTTCATGAAGGTGGCAGATTAGTTGCATCACATTTCGATGATTTGTTCACCTCGCGGCTACTCCCTGACATCAATCCACAAGCGTAGCGCCTCCAAATACGGCCTGAGTTCACCATTTTTATATAATAAAAACTCCACCTTTTGCATCTCACCCGCTATCTCAGGGGTAAAACTTACTTCCTGCGTCCACTCCTCGTCGTTCTGGAGCATCAAAGGCCCGATTTCATCGACCTTCATGTCACCGAAAACCACCTCCACTCGATAACTCACTGTCTCATATTCATGGTTAATAATTCCTATAGTTACTATGCCCTCCTCACCCACCTTTAACTCCTCAGGATAGTCTATAGTCTTACCTTCTAATCCCAGAATATAAAACTCGGTGAACTCCTGGCCTAGCTCCGACGTAGCTATAACATAGCCCGTGATTCCCAACGCACCAAGTATTACAATCACCAGGACGATAGACAATACCTTATTCTGGACACCCTTTCCCCAGCTGACCAATGCCAAGGTAAATTCAATGCCAAAGCTCTCCTCGAGTAGTCTCTTTCGCCTGAGCCAGGCAATAGCTGCCATAATAAATATGAAAGCCGCTGTAGACCACAGTATAGTCTCCAGCCTTATTCCCCATGGAGTGTAGTTAAGAATAAGTCCAATAATTGGTACTACAGCAATGCTCAAACCAAAGCTGAGCGCCAGCCTCTCAATGCCACTCACTGACTCCCTTCTGGGGAAAAGGGCTGCCATCAATGTATAACCAGGAAAGAAAAGCACAAATGGTAGCCCCAGGATAATACGCAGAATGTTAGAGGGGAAAAGAGTAATAGCTGTAATTAGTACAATAACTAATAGAACCAGAGGTAATAACTCATTCTTTATCTTGATTTTTGGCATATTTGCTTTCTATATTATCCACAAACCTTCAATGGAAAAGTATAACTCAACATAGACGTAAAGGCAAGTCTTGAGGATTGCTTGCTCACGTAGAAAAAGTATAATAATGGCAAAATGTATCGTAACTGAGTTACGCTAGTAGTGCTAATTGTCTTATAATGTCCTATTACTTGACATTAGTGCATACCCCGTATATAATGTCATGTATTACAGCCAATGAACACTTATCTTAGCAACCGTGTAATATGAATTGGCAAAACATTTCTAGAATCCTCAGGTCTGATTATTTAAAGCTGGTGCCGATAATGGGACTGGCTTTTTACGTTGCTTTTATCCCCCACAGCAACTTCCCCTACCCGGTACATATTGACGAATGGTTCCACTGGGCCTTCGCCGACGAAATAATCAACCAGGCCGGTATATCAGGACTTACCAATCCCTTTTCCGGCGGAGAACCGGTGTGGAACCAGCAATTCGAACTCGGCTTTCATGTATTTTTTGCCGTTTTCCGCCAGATCAGTGATATCCCCTGGCTCGATATCGTCAGGTATTTCCCGGGCATCATTTTCATCATCACCATCCTATCGGTTTATATACTGGCGCAGAGGCAGGGATTTGGCTGGCAAGCCGCTCTTTTCACCTGCCTGGTACCAACCACCGTAGGCATCCTGGGGCCTGCCTTCTTAGTTCCGGTAGCCATGGGACTGCTCTTTATCCCCCTAGCCATCTTTCTCGCCTTCAATTTTAGTACCATCTGGTCTTATGTGGTGCTATTCATCTTTATCTGCTTTTTAGCCTCCATGCATGCCGCCACCGCGGTGGGTATAGTCATTATCCTGGCGCCGTTCATCCTGCTCAATCTTAAAGGTAACTTCAAGCATAGCCTGGGGGTTACCCTGGCCCTGATTGTCCCTTTTATAGCTGCCTTCCCGTGGGTATTCGATAAGGTACTGCTTACCGCTGGGAATCTGTTCAACCGACATCCTCTTCCGTTATATGTCGATATTCCACGGGTGGTGCAGACCTATGGTTACCTTCCTATCCTGTTCGGTCTCCTGGGTATTTTCCTGCTGTCAATGAGAGGGGGTAAGAAAAACTACGGTTTGATACTGGGCCTTCTGGCCCTGCTGGTAATGCTGGCCACCTTCTATACATTTGGCTACGGAGAAGTGCAAACGTATTCGCGGGGGCTTATCTACATGATGCTGATTATGAGTATCGTTGCCGGAGCTGGCTTAATGGGTGTACAGAACCTTAAGTTACCGGGCAGTTTTGGCACCCGGCCAAAAGTGCATCTCATTACTAAAGCTCTGGGTATTATGTTATGTCTGGCCTTTATTGGTCTGACTTTCATGATAAGTATTCCACAGCGGCAGAGTACCCCTTATTATCATATGATCACCCAGGAAGATTACCAGGCCTTTGTATGGATAAGAGATAACGTGGGTAAGGATTATGACAAGGCAATACTGGACCCGTGGAAAGCCACTGCTTTTACCGCCATCACTGAGAAAACAGTCTATTCCAGGATACACATGGCCCCCTTTGCCAAAGATAACGTAGCCTATGCGTTTCTTCAGGGTGGCAGTAGCAACACCACCTTCCTGATAGAAAACGGTATCTCTGTCGTTTACAGTCAGGGGGACGTCGTTAATCCCGACCTAGTGGAGGTTAGGAAGAACGTCTACCTTGTCGAAGAAACCGGGCAAGGCCAGTAAACGGGAGCAACCAGAGTATCTTACTCATCGCTGTGGTATTACCCCCCCCAAGATGGCTATATTACCAGTTATACCGTGAACCCTACATTGATTAAAATTTTCTTCTATTATTTCTCCCGAACCTAAATGTGCTGGTTTACGTTATTGACATTATAAAAGTAAACAAAGAAGTTGACAAATGGCACATATTATGCTATTGTATGCTTTAAGTGCTGGTTTACTTGAAGTAAATTATTCGTCAAATAGCCTAGAACTTGCCGGCAGTAATCGGCACTATGCGTGACAACTGGCATTACTTCCGGGAGCTTAGCCCGATAAGCTGGAAAATATAATATATGACGAGAATATTATTAATTAACCCATCCGTAAAAGGCTCCATGTATAAGACACCTTGCTTGGGGATGGGTTATGTCGGGGCTAGCTTGAAAAAGGCGGGGCATGATGTAACGATTATCGATGGCTCACTTTCAAACATTAACGAGAAAGAAATTATTCGTCTGGTGACTGATTTATGCCCCGATTACATTGGAGTGACCGGGTTTACACTGCAATACCTCGCCGCTAAGGAAATCTTCCGGGCGGCCAAACAGATAAATCCTGGTATCGTTACAGTGTTTGGCGGCCAACACGCCTCGGCGCTTCCGGAATATGTCATGAAGGAGACGCCCGAAATTGATTTCTCCATTAAGGGGGAGGGTGAGAGCGCTTTCCCAGCCCTTATCGAAAAACTGGCTGCCAGGGACAAGGATTTCAAGCAGATAGGCGGGCTTGCCTTCAGGGAAAACGGCCAAATTGTGGTAAATCCTCCGTCTCTCCTCACTGACCTGAATGATTTGGAATACCCATGGCAAGTAGTTAACCCATTGGATTATGCCGGGGGGATGGGCCATGGATTTATGGCCAAGAGACAACCCGTAGCACCGGTTCTAAGCTCTCGAGGCTGCCCCTACAGATGCACTTTCTGTGCCGGGTCTCTAGTTCTAGGCCGAAAATTAAGGCTCAGAGACCCTAAAAAATTCGTCGATGAAATCGAATACCTTGTAGATACCTTCGGTATCAGGGAGATTCACATTGTTGATGACAATTTCACCTTTTATAAAGAACATGCCGCTCAGGTATGCGAGGAGATTTTACAGAGAGGACTAGATATTACCTGGTCTTTACCTAACGGCATACGCGTCGATAGTGTGGACTATTCCTTGTTGAAGTTGATGAAGAAAGCCGGTTGCTACTACATGGCGTTTGGCATTGAATTTGGCTCCGAGAGGATGCTGAAGATTACCAAAAAGCAGCTATCTCTGGATAATGCGAAACAAACCATCGCTCAGGCAGAGAAGCTGGGTTTCATTACTCACGGTTTCTTCATGATGGGGCATCCTCAAGAAAAGAGGGAGGACACCCTGGCCACGATAAATACAGCTCGGAAAATGCCCCTTGATCGGTTCTCAGTTACCTTCATGGTACCTCTCCCGGGTTCTGAGGTTTTCCAAGATTATCTTCAGAAGGATTACCTGAACATGGACGATGTCAACTGGGATACATTCGCCGGTCCGCAGTACATACCCAAAACTGAATATCTCACCCATACGGAATTGATCGGTCTGCTGAAATCTGCCTATTTTAAATTTTACGCAAATCCACGCCGTGTGCTGGGGTACTTATTCAAATTACGGTCATTAAGTCAGATAAAGGGCTTATGGCCCGGAGTTAAAACCCTGTTCAGCTCGATGGTGCGGAGGGGCAAGTGGTGGAATGGTAAAAAAGGAGATAAAGGAGGGTAAGCTATGCCAGCTGATACTATCAGTATTATCATCCCGACGCTGAACGAAATGAAAAACCTGCCTCATGTTCTTCCCGTTATCCCGGATCTGCCGGAGATTAAAGAGTTACTACTGGTGGACGGTTTATCCACGGACGACACGATTAAAGTCGCTCAAGAGCTCGTGCCTCAGATAAAAATAATCATCCAGACGGAGAAAGGTAAAGGGGCCGCTCTTAAATACGCCTGGAAACGTGCTACGGGGGATATTCTGGTAACGCTGGATGCCGACGGCTCGATAAGTCCCCGGGAAATCCCCAAACTAATTGAACCACTCTATAACGGCTGTCACCTTACCAAGGGCTCTCGCTTCCTTCCCGGCGGGGGCACCATAGATATGCCCCTGCATCGACGAATCGGGAACTGGGTGTTTACTACCATGGCCAATGTTCTCTTTGGTACCAAATATACCGACCTGGTCTACGGGTTTCACGCCTTCCGGAAAGATATTCTGGAAACGGTTGATATTGAAAGCGGCAGCTTTGCCATAGATACGGAGTTATATCTCAAGGTAAAGAAAGCCGGCCTGAAAGTAGCCGAGGTGCCAAGTTTTGAATCAAGAAGGATCTACGGCAGTGGCAATCTGAGGAGCTTTAAAGATGGTTGGAGAATACTGAAGCTCATCTTCAGAGAAAGGTTCCATGGATAATACGAGCCCGGCTGTTTCTATTGTGGTAACTTCCTACACTATGGAGCGGTATAACGACCTTACCGAACTACTCGACAGCCTTCAGGAGCAGACCTACCGTAATTTCGAGACGGTATTAGTCACGGAAAAATCATCCGAACTATTTGAAAAGCTGAAAGTCTATATCCAAGAGAAAGGCTATTTCAATACACGGGTATTGTTCAATACCGGGCCACAGGGACTTTCTCCATCCCGAAACCTGGGCATTAAAGAGGCCAAGGGGGATATTATCACCTTTACCGATGATGATGCGCTGCCCTTTCCCGAGTGGCTGGAGGAGATAGTGAAGACCTTTGCCGGAGATGATTCCGTCATCAGCGTCACCGGCCTGGCTCTGCCTCTATGGCAGGAAGAGTCCATGAACTGGTTCCCCGAGGAGTTTTACTGGGTGATCGGGTGTACCGCCTTTAGTAAATTAACTGAGGTAGAAGAAGTGAGAAACGCCTGGGGGGCCAATATGTCTTTTGCCAAAGAAGCCTTTGCCTTGTGCGGACTCTTTAACGAGAATGACTTCGGTAGTTCGATAGCAAATACCAAAGGGAAACAAGGACTGATAGGTGATGATACCGAATTTTCGCTGAGACTGAGGCGGGAAACTGGAAAGCGTATACTTTATAATCCCAGGGTCAAGATCCGGCATAAAGTCTACCGATTCAGGCTGGCACCGAAATTTATGCGGCGTTATGCTTATCAGCACGCCTACTCCAAGGCCTTTATCAAACGGTTTTATAGCAATGGTCATGATAAAGACGTGCTGGCCAGAGAGTACCAGCTTCTAAAGCGCATCCTGCTCAGACTTTTACCGGGAATATTGGTGGGCTTTTTCAAGCAGCCTGTCGTTTCCTGGCGAAGGCTGGTCGTTACGGCCACAGTTTTATTCTATACAGCGCTGGGTTACTTTATGGCTACCCTCCGCCGTGGCAAGCTAATGGAAACTCGTTAAACATGAAAAGAGTATTATTTATATTACCTCAATCTCAGGAAATATACGCCAAGGCCAAGGTAAAGGTGGCCGTCCCGGAGAGACCTTCATTAACGTTCGCCACTCTGGCAGCTCCCCTGCTACAGGCCAAACACGAGGTAGAAATCCTCGATCTGGATATGGTGAAAGCCCCGGCCGAGGAACTGGAGAGAAAACTAAACGAGTTCTCGCCTGATTACGTGGGTATGACCTGCACTACCCCCCTGGTCCACAAGGTACATCATATCGCCTCGGTGGTAAAACGGCATAACCCCAATACCATTGTTATCGCCGGCGGCCCGCATCCTTCCTCTTTCCCGGAAGATACCCTGGCGGATTCCGACCTGGATATGATTTGCATTGGAGAGGGAGATTTCACTCTTGAGGAGGTTGTCTCCGGCGCCGATTTGTCAACCATCAACGGAATATGCTACCGGAAGGCTGAGGAAATAATCGTCAATCCAGTGAAGGAATATATCACCGACCTGAACCGGCTTTCCTTCCCTGCCTGGGGTCTTTTTAACCTCAAGAACTACAAGGTGCCACGACTGGTATGCCGCAAGAATCCGGTGGGCACGATGGAAACCAGCCGGGGATGTGTCTTTGGCTGCACTTACTGCAACAAAAATATCTTCGGACGGACTTTCAGGGTGAAATCGGCTAAAAGGGTCGTTGACGAAATGGAGTACATGCTGGACGTCGGCTTCAGGGAAATCCATATTATGGATGACGGATTTACGACAGACATTAACCGGGCGAAACAGATTTGCGAGTTGATTTTGGCGAGGGGTTTGAAGTTTCCCTGGAACCTGCACAACGGCATCAGGGTTAGCAGGGTGGACCGTGAGTTTCTAGAGAAGGCGCGTGATGCCGGATGCTACGGCATTACCTTCGGTGTAGAGTCCGGAGACCAGACCATCCTCAATAATATTCACAAAGGGATTACCCTGGATCAAGTACGCCAGGCCTTTAAATGGACAAAAGAACTGGGCATAGAAACCCTGGCCTTTTTTATGCTTGGTCTGCCCGGTGAAACCGAGGCAACGATGCAAAAGACCATAGAATTCGCTAAGGAGCTTGACCCGGATCACACCAAAGCCAGCATTCTGTTACCCCTCCCCGGGACGCCATTATACTCTGACTTTGAACGGGAAGGCTATATCAAATCAAAGGACTGGTCTCTTTACAACCAGCATGATCCCTCCGGGGTGTACGACCATCCCAATCTAAGCTGGGAGACCATCAACCACTACTACGGTCTTTTCTACAGGAGATTCTACCTGAGGCCCGGGACTGTCTGGAAGCAGCTTAAAAAGGATGCCTTCAGTACCAATCTCTTTCATGATTTTATCTACGTACTGAAGACTAAGTGGTGAAATAATCGTGAATAATTTTACTGGAGGATAACATGCGAGAAAAGAGGATTTTTCTTTCCGGCGGCTCCGGCTTTATCGGCAGCCACCTGGGTGATAGGTTACTGGAGATGGGCAAGGAAGTAACCATCTATGATAATTTATCATCGGGAAAGATGGAGAACATCCAGCATAATATGGGTAAAACGGGTTTTACTTTTATTAAAGCCGACCTGCTGGATACGAAAGCATTGAAAGAGGCGATGACCGGTCATGACCTGGTCTGGCACCTGGGAGCCAATACAGACATCCCTAGCGGCATTAGCGACACCAGCATGGACCTGAACAACTGTGTCATTGCTACCTGCAACGTGCTGGAAACAATGAGGCAACTGGGCATGAAAAAAATCCTCTTTACCTCGAGTTCCGCGATTTATGGGGACATAGAGAAGATGCCTACTGCTGAAAGCGACGGGCCGATACTACCCATCTCGCTGTACGGCGCCGGTAAGCTGGCCTGTGAAGGCTTCGTCAGCGCCTACTGCCACCTGTTTGACATGCAGGCCTGGATGTTCCGCTTCGGCAATGTCGTCGGCTTCGGTATGGGGCACGGCGTAATTTACGATTTCATCCACAAGCTCAGGAATAATCCTGAGGAGATGGAAATACTGGGCGACGGCACCCAGGAGAAAAATTATTTCGTGGTTGAGGACTGCATTGACGGTATGTTTTGCGCCTTTGATAATTCCGGCAAGCAGTACGATGTCTTCAACCTGGGCAGCGAGTCTACCGTTAATGTCACTACCATTGCCGAGATAGTCGTCGAGGAAATGGGGCTTAAAGATGTCAGGTTCAACTATACCGGTGGCAAACGCGGCTGGCCCGGAGATGTGCCGGTGGTCAAGTTTGATCTGAGCAAGATAAAACGATTAGGCTGGAAGGAAAAGCACAACTCGGCGGATGCCGTACGGGTTGCTGCCCGCCGTCTTCTCGGTAAAGAAGGAGACAGGCGTTGATAGAGGGCAACGATAAGATATGTGTAATCGGTATCTGGCATCTCGGTTCGGTAGTTTCCGCCTGTTTGGCTGATCTCGGCTACCAGGTTGTCGGCGTAGATAAAGACCCTGAAACGGTAAGAAACCTGATGGGTGGCACCCCACCCCTGTTCGAGCCGGGCCTGGAAGAGATAATCAAGGCCAATATCAGCCGGGGAAGGTTAAGCTATACTACAAACCTGGGTAACGGCGCTACCGGCGCCGGTTATGTACTGATAACCTTTGATACGCCCGTAGACGACAACGACGATGTGGACCTATCCGAAATATTCTATACCGCCGAGGAGTTGGCCGGGTATCTGGAAGATAGAGCTGTTATCATCGTCAGCAGCCAGGTACCGGTAGGAACCTGCGAACAAATCAAGGCGGTAATTAAGCGAAGCAACCCCTCGGCGAATTTTGATATTGCCTATAGCCCGGAAAATCTGAGATTGGGACAGGCAATTGATGTTTTTAAGAATCCTGAACGGATAGTAATCGGTTCCGATAGCCAGTCCACCCTGGAGAAAGCCAAGCAATTATTTGCCCCGGTGGGAGCGCCGACATTAAGTATGAACTTAAGAACAGCCGAGATGACCAAGCACGCTCTCAACGCCTTTTTGGCCACCTCAATCAGCTTCGCTAATGAGATTGCTAATTTATGCGATGAGGTTGGCGCCGACGCCCTGAAGGTAGCCGGAGCATTACGCTCCGATAGCCGGATTGGGCCGAAGGCCCGCCTGCTGCCCGGTCTGGGTTTTGCCGGCGGCACTCTGGCCAGGGACCTGAAAGTGCTTCAAGGTCTCGCCGAGAAACATAGCTACGATGCCAATTTGATAAATGCTGTTCTCAGTGTAAACCAGCAGCAGAACAAGCTGGTAGTCAGAAAGCTGAAAAAAGTTTACGGCTCGCTGCGGGGTCTGCGCATTGGCATCCTGGGCTTGACCTACAAGCCGGGCACGAGCACCCTGCGCCGCTCAGCCGCCCTGGAGATTATCGGGGATCTGCTCCGGGAAGGGTCCATGGTCAGAGCACACGACCCTAAAGCCGACCTCACCGAGATAAAGCAGCACCGGGAATTCGAATTTTTCTCGGACCCTTACCAGATGGCTGACAAAACGGATGCCCTGGTCATAGTCACCGAGTGGCCAGATTATACAGGCCTTGATTTCGGGCTACTGAAGACAAAAATGAATATGCCTGTGCTGATTGACACTAAGAATATGCTGGATGATAGAGAATTAGTAAACCAAGGGTTTAGTTACCTTGGCGTGGGAAGAGGTAAATAAGTGATCTTAGAAGGCAAAGTTTCTATAATCAGTGGTGGGAACATGGGGATAGGCAAGGCAATAGCATCAGCTTTCGCCAGTGAGGGTTCACATCTGGTACTGGTTTCCAGAACTACATCAGAACTCAAGATTGTTAAAAGAGAGATCGAAAATTCCTCCTCGGTGCAGGTGGAAACATTTCGAGTTGACGTTTCCAAACCAAAAGACGTAGAAAATGCTGTGAACTTCACTCTGTCCAAGTTTAATACCATCGATATTCTAGTAAACTGCGCTGGCATCTATGGCCCTATCGGACTTGTAACCGACATTGATGTTAAAGACTGGATAGAGGCGATCAATATCAATCTTTACGGAACGCTCTTATGCATGAAAGCTGTCCTGCCAACCATGATGAAAAGAAGAAAGGGCAAGATTGTCAATATGTCCGGTGGCGGTGGTGCCTCTCCTTTACCAAGGTTTAGCGCTTACGGTGCTTCCAAGGCGGGGGTAATTAGACTAACGGAGACCATAGCTAATGAAATGGCGGAATATAATATCGATATAAATGCCATCGCTCCCGGCGCCGTGAATACCAGATTGCTGGACCAGACTCTGGCAGCCGGAGAAGCCGCCGGGAAGGATTTTTTAGCCAAGGCTATAAAACAGAAACAGGAAGGTGGTGTGCCACCAGAAAAGATAGCTGAACTGGCCATGTTCCTGGCCTCTCCCAAATCTGACGGTTTGTCAGGCAGATTAATCAGCCTTATATGGGACGATTGGAAAAGTAATCCCGGGCACTTGGATGAGATAATGACATCGGATATTTATACCCTGCGGCGTATTATTCCCGCAGACAGGGGTTACAAATGGTAAAGAAGGAGACGAAGTTGAGAGTAGGTATTATCGGAGCCGGCTTGCAGGGTAGACGCCGGGCTACGGCCTTACAGCAGATTGACAATGCCGAGTTAATAGCATTGACATCCATACACACCGATGAGGCCAAGATTATAGCCAGCGAATTGGAATGTGAGTTTGAGCTAAGATGGGAGGATATTGTCAGCAGGGATGATATAAACATCATTGCGGTATGTACCCCGCCTGACCTGCACTTACCCATATGCACGGAAGCTCTAAAGCAGGGAAAGCATGTGCTCTGTGAGAAACCCCTAGCGCGTAATCCCGAAGAAGCCCGGCAAATAGCCGAATTGGCGGCTGAAAACGGGATGAAGCTCAAGGGCGGTTTCAACCTGCGTCACCATCCCGGTATACGCCAAGCACGGGAATGGTTTGACGAAGGCATCATCGGAGAGCCGCATTTTCTCCGAATACGATATGGAATTGGTGGTAGACCTGGCTACGACAAGGAATGGAGGGCAGATAAAGAAGTGAGTGGTGGCGGGCAACTAATGGACCAGGGTGTGCATGCCCTTGACCTGTCCCGCTGGTTCCTGGGAGATTTCCAAGAGGTCTTCGGATTCCTCTCCACCAGCTTCTGGGATGTAGCGCCCCTGGAAGACAATGCTTTCGCCCTGCTGCGCACGGCCAAAGGACAGGTCAGTTCCATCCATGCCAGCTGGACGCAGTGGAAAAACCTCTTCTCTCTTGAACTCTCCGGTCGGGATGGCTATATCGTCGTGGATGGCCTGGGAGGCGCCTACGGGGTAGAGCGAGCTATCCTGGGGAAAAGGGCTTTTCTGGAACCTTTCCGAGAAGAAATAATCGACTTTCGCGGCGGTGACCATTCCTGGGTTGAGGAATGGAAGGAACTGGCCGGGGCCATAAAAGAGGACCGGGAACCACTGGGCAATGGCGAAGACGGCTTTCAGGCGGTGCGGCTGGCTCACGCTATTTATGAATCCAGTCGCCGAGGCTCAGTGGTGAAGGTGGGGTAGCGGATATTTATATTATGGTGCAGATTTGGTTATGGATAAAAGTATTGCCGCAAAAGTAAAAAGGGTATATGCCTATTTATTTAGTAGTTTCCCCTTTGAAGATACACCCTTCGATTATACTGGTTACTGGGACCAGCTTTCCCAGAGTGAAGAGCACCCGGCATCACAGTACAAACTCAGGCTGATTGAGAGTGTGATTGATGAAGGCAGCAGTGTTCTGGACATGGGTTGCGGGGATGGGACTCTGCTCTATCGCTTGACCAAAACAAAAAACATCCGCGGGCACGGGCTGGAACTCTCGGAAACCGGGGTTGAAATCACGGCAAAGAAGGGGCTGTCGGTAGACCAAGTTAACCTAAGTGATGAAAATCTGGAGATTAAAGGTAATTATGATTACATCATATCCTCGGAAGTCATTGAACATATGCCTAAACCGGAAGAGTTGATGAGGAAGGTCAAGGGCAAATTCAATAAGTACTTAATTATTTCAATCCCTAACACCGGTTTCCTGGGAGAAAGATTAAGACTGTTATTCGGTAGATCACCCAAGCAATGGGTCTATCACCCCTCCGAGCACTTACGGTTCTGGACTGTTTCCGATTTTACATTCTGGGTAGAGCAGCTCGGATTAGAAGTGGAAAAGTATTACGGTTTGCTTGATGAATACTACGACATTAAACTCCCCTTGTGGAAATATTATCCCAGGCTCTTTTCAAGGTAGATTCTTTATATTATTAAGGAAAAGACTTAAATGCCTCTAGCGGACTATGAATATAAAACACTGATTATCAAGTCCCGGCTGGGCAAGGAGACGGATATTCTGGATGCCGAGATTGCTGCCCCTGTCGGCAAAATCGTACTGGATGCCGGCTCCGGCGCCAGCGACTATTACTTCCGGGAATATGCCGCCAGGGGATTGAGAACGATAAGGATGGACATAAGCATAGATAATTTAATCGCTGCCAAGAAGAACCCAAATGCCGATGATACTTATTTACTAGCTGGCGATGTCAATAATATCCCCCTGGCTGACGAATCTGTTGATATTCTGTTCTTATGCGAAGTACTGGAGCACTTGAATACCCCGGAACGAGCTCTAAGAGAAGCCTATCGCGTCCTCAGGAGAGGAGGGTATATCGTTGTGGATGTCCCCTGGCTGCATGAGATATACCGTCTCTTATCGGCTATAACTCTGAGAACTCTTTCTTCTTTTAAGCGTAACGGCAAACCGCCCTGGCTCCTAAAAATCCTGTTTAGAAACCTGGGGGAGATTGATAAGTTGAAGGATTACTCCGGGCTTGAAAGGAGTTGGTTAGGCTCTTTGTTGATTAAGCTGACCCGCATCTTCCCCACCTTCAGGAGTTATGAGCCGGAATATTTAATTTATCACCATTATTATGGGACAGTCCCGGAGGGAAACATGCACCTGCAATTCAGATACCCTAAGGAATGGGCTGATACCATTAGACAAGCGGGATTTAATCTGGTGAAGAAAACAGGCGCCTTTATAATTCCACCACCATTCGATAGCTTTCGTCTATGCAATCTGTTTTGCAACAAACTGGAACGGCACCTGGGAGACAATCTTCTGCTATCGCTCTCCCAAACTTTAGTAATAGTGGCAATCAAAACCTAGCCGTTTGTATTGAAGGGTACTAATATGAACATAGTCCAGGTATCCGGAGGAGAATTGAGAATACCAGTGGAAAAGGGCGGGGGCTCGGAAGAGTATATCCTTAACATCTCGAGGTGTCTAGCCAAGGTAGGACATAATGCCATCATCCTGGACAGAAAATATTCACCCACTGATCCGGATGTTGAGTATATTGATGGCGTTAAAATCATTAGATTGAAGGCAAGAAAGTTTCCTATTCCTAATGACACTATAAAGCTTACTCTGAACTACATTAGTTTCTCCAGACAGGTTCGAAAGTATCTAAAAAAAACCGATTGCGACGTTGTCCATGTGCATGTCTCCATCGTCGGCCTCTTCCTGGCGATAACAGAGCCAATACTTATAAAAAAGCTGTATTACACCTCTCACGCCACCCGCCGCGGGAAGAATTCACGAAACTTGCTGGATAAAAGCGCCATTGCCCTGGAAAACCGGCTGGTCAATACTGTCCGAATGGCAGTTGCCCTCAATGAAATGATTCGAGAGGAGCTCATCACTAGGGCTAAAGTAAATCCTGATAGTCTGACAGTGCTTCCCATGGGTACAAATACCGATAGGTTCAATCCTGCCATTGATATCGGCGATATCGGGCAGAGGTATGGGCTTGAAGGAAAGACCAACGTCCTTTTCGTAGGTAGAATTCGTGAAGACAAGGGCATTGTCTATCTGATAGAAGCAGCCAACATATTAGTAAACGACCTTGGATATGAAAACATCCAGTTTGTGCTGGTGGGCCCGACTGGGGAATTCATCTCGCAACAAGACAGGTGGACTCCTTATCTGGATAGAGTGATGCGCCTTATTGAAGATTATGGCTTACAGCAGAAGATGAAACTCACGGGGGCCGTACCGCTCGCTGACTTAAGGAAACTGTATGCCGCCTGCGACATATTTGTCTTGCCGTCTTTAACGGAGGCAGCGCCGCAGGCCCCAGTGGAAGCGATGGCCAGCGGTAAGCCAGTCATTGGAACTAGGGTAGGCAGCATGCCCACGCAGATTAAGGACGGTCAAAGCGGCTTCCTCATAGAGCCAGCGGATGAAAGGCAGCTCGCCGAGAAGATAAGGTATCTCATAGATAACCCGGATGAAAGAAAGAAAATGGGGGCTTATGGCAGGAAACTGGCTGAAGATAATTTTGACTGGAGCAAAATAACGGAAAGATTGCTTCACATTTATTAAGCTGAGGTGGGGTAGGTAGTATCGCTGAAGATGTATAAAAAGGCAGTGCATAATTTATCACAAGTGGCTGAGAAATATCGCCTGGTTCTCTGGATTTTACTGCTTTTATTAACGATGGCGATATTGATGTTCCCTGTCCACCTGAAATACGAATATCATACCATTCAGTCCCTTTACATTTTTGGCGATAATCTGCCCCTCTTTAGCGCTTTGTATTGCATCTGGATGCTTGTGTTGCTGATGCTAATTTTCTCAAGAAGAGAGGCAAAATGGGAAAAGCTGGCGCTGGTGTGCATCTTCACCCTTGTATTTGTGGGCTTCTGGGTAATTATCACTCCCTATTTCAGGCATCAGGATGAATGGTATAACGCCTCTCATGTCCAGTATCTTCTCGACTATGGAAGAATCAACCTAACTCCCCGGTTCCTTGACTACTTTCAGTTTCCCGGCCTGCATCTCACCGGGACAACGTTATGCCAAATCACCGGGTTGGGCATCTTTGAAGTGAGAACTTTATTCAGTTTATTTGAGGCTTTGTTACTGACTATGCTGTTTTACGTTTTATTGCTAAGGTCTCTGAAGAATCCTTCTATGGCTGCAATCGGTGTGGTCTTACTCCTGTTGGGGACCATTACGCTTGGCAAGGCGATACCTTTCCACCCAGAGACTTTTGGGTTATTGTTTCTGCCTCTCTTCCTTATATTACTAAACAGGCATGAGCACGCCTTCCTTGAGACCTGGCAGGATAAATTCCTCGTTATTATTGTGTTAATAGCGATTACCATAACGCATCTTATTACGTCTTTGGCTCTTGTCTTTATCTTGGCAGCAATATACCTGGTGCAAAAGATAGATAAGAGAATTGCGTTGACTTCAGTAAATTTAGTCATCTTATCTATAGTTATCTTCCTGACTTGGGAAATGGCCTGGGCGTCCTTTAGCTTCACGGAGTTACTTAAGCTTTTTCCTCGAATTCTTGAGGGCATACGGTTTGACAATATATTCCTTTCGGCAGAGGTCGCTATGGGAGCCAGGACATCACCCTTGTGGGCAACAGGCACCAGGGTTTTCTGGTGGATTTTTGTATATGCCTTTGGTTCTATTCTATGGCTTAAAAGCCTGTTCAGGCTCAAGAAGTTAAGTCCTATGGAGAAAAAATACATAGGGGGGCTGGCCGGTATTATTGCATTAACAGTTGTTGTTACTTTGGCAGGCATGGGCGGCTTCCAATTTGCCAGGTTTCTGAAGTATGCTTCCTTCTTTACCATTCCATTTATACTGCTTTTTATCTTGAATCTCAATGACTTCAAGAAGAGGTACACTATTGCTTCGTTGACCATTGTCTTGTTTGCTCTGTCCCTTCCCACTCTTTTGGCCTATAATAATATGATTATGACTCAGACATATTATCCCAGCGAAGTGGCAGGCAGCAAATTCCTGAAGTCTGTCTACGATGAAGGTGAAGAACTAGACATATATTGCGGTATATTCCATAGGCCAATAAATCGATATTGGTTGCCGAAGGCCAACGTAGATAGAGAAGATGACCCTATCTATTATGAAGGTAATCCAGCAAAACTGTGGCCGACGGTGAATGTAATAGTAGACCGTTTCCTCAACTGGTACGGGGAGAGGGAGTACAGTGCGTATGTATATTCAAAGAGACAAACAGGGTCGTATCAGCATATATTTGGCTTTGAGCCTACGCATCCTGAGTGGCTTAAGTTAAAAGATAAACTGTCAGATACAAACATGGTCTATACTAACGGAGATTACCAGATATATGTACCTGCGGAGCCAAGGCCGCTTCAGGAAGAAACTATTTTGGGAGATTAGCCTATTTTGATTTATAACTGTCCGGCGGTTAGAGAGGATAGCTATGGAAGTTCTACCTGTTTCAACTATCACCGTTGCCAGAAATGCCGAAGATACTATTGGGGATTGCCTGAAATCAATTGTGGATAATAACCCAACTGAAATCATTGTGATAGATGGCAATTCCCGCGACAGGACAGTGGAAATCGCCAGAAAATATACCAAACGAATATATTCTGATGAAGGAAGAGGGCTCACCTATGCCCGCCAGCTTGGTGCTGAGCAGGCAACTCAGGAATATATAAGCTATATTGATGCCGATATTGTTCTACCGCCAGGCACTTTAGCTACAATGCTTAACGAGTTTCAAGCATCAGAGTATGCCAGCATCTCTGCCCGGCAAATAGTGGGTAATCCTTCTACTTATTGGGAGCAGGCTATGCAAGAACATATCCAGATTATCTTCTCCCGGGGAAATATTCTTGGTCTGGCGGCAAGCTTGTTTAAAAGAGATACTATTCTAAAATATCCATTTGACTTTCGTTTTCCATTACAAGATGATGGTGATCTTAGGCGCAGACTGACTAAAGATGGGTATATACTTGGTATTTCCTCAGCTTTGGCTTACCACTATCACAAAGCTGACCTGAGAGGCTTTACCAGACAAAGATTCGTGAACGGGAGGGGTAAGGCTCAGCGCCTCTGGAAGCACAGACAATTAAATCCGTTAACATGGATGCCGTTGAATACGGTGTATATGTTTGGTTTTTGCCTTATAAAGGGCAAGCCAAACCTCATCCCCTACTTCTTGTTGGACGGCGTTATAACGACGACAGGAATGGTGAAGGGCTTCTTTGAGTTAGTAGGGAAAGCCCTCAGAAAAACTAATATCTAGAGTATATTATGGGAGTTAAGCCCATCGCAACTGGTAGGATATGGAGGGATTTGATGAAGAAGATACTCATACCGGGTGGTGACCTGTATAATTACGGTGATAGGGCACTGATAAGGGGCACAATAGAATCCCTAAAGAGCTTCATTCCTGACGCAGATATAACGATGCTATCCGCTCTGCCTGAACTTGACCGGGCGGAATACGGCCAGTATGGTATAAACGTGACTAAAACACCCTGGTATAGAAGGACTAAGACGCCCAAGTTCAAAAAGATAGCCAACATCTTCTCCGCAATGCTCGCATTACTGACCTTGCTCAACTGCATTCTACGCCGACTCTTCAAGCCACTAAATATACCAATTATGGGAGGTCTGCAGAAATACGATATTTACGTCGAGATTGGCACCGATGTCCACAGTAGCGGCTATGGGCCGGTCAGATTCTATTACCATTCCCTTCCGCTGCTTTGCTGGATAATAATTAAAAAACCATTTATGCTCTTCGCTGAAACCCTGGGTCCTTACAACGACAAACTAGAGAGAGCTCTGATGCGATTCATTTGTAACCGGGCCGGCGCAATAACACTGAGAGAAGAAGCCAGTATGGGTCATTTGCAAGAACTGGGTATTAGTAACCCAAATGTGCATGTAACCCCAGACCCAGCCTATCTCTTTATCAGCCAGTGTCCCAGGGAAAGGGTACATGAAATATTGGCAAATAGTGGTATCAACGAGGGCGGGAAGCCACTGGTAGGAATAGCAGCAAGCGCGCTAATTTACAGATATGCTTTTCCCAGCATCAGGAGTCATAAGGACAAATATGACAGGTATGTCACGCTTATGGCAGAAATAGCAGATTATATTGTGGACCAGCTAGATGCCAGCGTTATTTTCATTCCTCATAATATATCACCGCAAACTAATGACCGGCTCGTCAGTGATGATATATGTCAACAGGTAAGGAATCAAGACAGGGTTAAATTACTTAGAGGTGAATATACAGTCGATGAGCTGAAGACGGTTATTGGCACATGTCAAATGTTCATCGGTTGCCGGATGCACCCGGCTATTGCCGCAGCTTCAATGTATATTCCCGCTCTAGCCATGTCGTATAGCCATAAGTGGGGCTCACTCAGCTTTGCTTTCGATAAAGAGAGGTTCATGGTTGATATTACCAGTTCCGACTTTGAACAGCTTTTATCTGAAGCATGTTTAAAAATTGATTATGTGTGGGAGAATAGAGAGCAGATTTCACGAGAGTTGAAGCAGAAGATGCCAGAGGTTAAAGAGAGGGCGTTAGTGAGTGCTGAACTGGTTAAAGAGTTGTTAGATAAACCTTCGAAGGCTTCTGGCAAATGAAGTCAGACGGGTGGCAATTAATGCCAGGCGGGGGAGAGCGGGCCAGAGGCTCCGCCTCGACCCCAGAAATACCTGAAAATAGAACGATACACCTCTTAAGTAAGCATTTAGGCCTGGTTTCAGCACAACTCTATTATCAAGGGGCACTGCTTTACCAAGTAATTTTCGTAAAGAGCGGCTTGCTTTTGCGGTTTTCCTAAATCCCACCCCCTGCACCGCATTTCTGCTGATTGCCTTTATTTCGTTATCTGTCTTCGCTGCGACTTCCCGTACAAAGCTTTCACCTATTTCACTTCGAGAAATGAGCATTGTTTTACCGACATTATCGTATTCCGATTCTAACCCCCATGGGTCGCCAAAAGAAATGTCAGCTAGTTCATTACCCTGGTCGTAGCATAACCGGCACCGCCCGGGATAGAAAAAGATCCCGAAGCCACGCTTCCAGTAGTCTGGAAACGGGAAGAGAATTTCCCCACCCTGAAGACTAATTTTCATTTTACCTGGCCATCCTTCGCCTCTATAATCCAACCTCTTGATATCTTGCTTTCTTCTTTTTGACTCGTGAAGAATATATTCAGTTGCCAGAAATGAAGGGGGGTGGTTGCAGAAAAGCCCTAGGTGCAAAACCACCCTCTCTTTTAACTTTTTATTGATTGCTTCGGCCTTCCTTATGCCATGTATATGGCAGGACAGCCCAACAACAGCGAACTTTTCGCCCTCTTCGGCTTCAAGAATATCCTTCAGAGCTATATTTGCTGGCACCGGGCAGTATTTGGGCTTGGAAGAGGATATTATCTCCTCCCTGGTTCTGGCGATGAAAGGCTGAGGTTCCAGGGAGTTATCATTACTCATCCTGGTTACCAAGGCTCCGTCTATTATGCCCTGTTCAAGCGCAAAGATGAGCAAAGCGGTCACCAGACCCCCGGAGGTTGAGTTGTACCTGATGTCATAATCCTCGGCATGACCAACATAGCAACCCAAGTAATTGCCTAAGAGAATGTCTTCAGGCTGCTTACCGAAGATTTCAGAGTATAATTGTTTGTAGTCCACGGCATGCCCCGGGCAAACCTTTAAGCATAAGCCACACTCATTACACCTTTCTTTATCCAATTGGGGGACATAAATACCCTTTGAGTTATTTATCACCATCTCTATGGCATCTTGTGGGCAGATTGCCAGACAACTGCCGCAACCGGTGCAAAGACCGTCTTTTACCACCGGGTCTATAGTTTTATAATTTTTCATAGCTTTACGCAGTATAGAGCAAGCCCAAGGAGAATTCCACGCTTCTCTCCAAAATTACACGATGCCATTTAACCCTATTTCATCTCTCTCCTTTAGAAAACCTAGTGGAGCTTATATGCCTTTTAATAAAACTAGCTATAATCACCAAAGCCACAGTTCCCTGGCTTATGACCCAGGCGATGCCGACCCCGGTTATGCCCATCCCGGGTAAGAGGATATAGCTTAGGGCTAAAATGCTTATGGCTAGTAAGGCAGTGATCCCTATGAGTATAGATAATTTTTTCTCTACCCTCTTTATGGATAAATAGATAGTATTGATGGCTAGAGGAACGGCGGAGAGGGTTAAAATACGGAGCAATGTAGTGGCGCTCTCCGAATAGGAGCTGCCGAAAGCGAGGAGAAGCTTATCGGCAAAGACCAATACGAGGATGACAGCCGGCACCAGGGTAAGGAAGACCATCTTCAGGCTTCGCCCGATATTAATCCCCAGTTTGTCCTCATCATGAGAGCCCTCGGCGAAGAGAGACATGGAAGCACTCTCGGCAACCATGGTTACCGTGCCGGCAACTGCCCAGGTAATAGAGAAATAGGCAGTTGATTCCGGGTCCAAGATGTTTATTACCATGATGGGAAGAATCATGACAGGAGCCACCCGGAGGAGATTAGAAATATAATTACCGGAGGAGAAACGCAACATCCCTTTTACTTCTCTGGAGACGTTAAGGCGAGGACGGTAGCCGGCTTGAACTCGGGGGAGAAACAGGAGAAAATTGAACAGAAGCGCCACCCATAGGGAAATACTCCAGGAACCGAAGATTCCGAAGGAATGGAATACTCCTGCCATCAGAATAACCAAGGGTAGTCTCAGCACGTTAAAGATAGCTCCCATTACCAGCAGAAAGCCAGTTCGGCGCTTGGCAATGAGGGCTTCACCGCCAACCATCCTCAGTGTGAAGGCGATGGTAAAGACAATAAAAGCCACCAGGAGAACCGGCTCGTGGCGAAGGAAGATAAGGGCCGGTGACCAGAAGGTAATCCCCCCCAGAAAGATAACCGAAATAAGGATAGAGGCTAATATACTGATGGTGAACGAGGAATTAAGCAGGTTATTTTCTTTGCCAGCGGAGTTAGGGAGAAACCGGATTAACCCATAACCGAGCCCGAGGTTAGCCAGATTGGCCAGAAGGCCTATGGCCGCCAGGACGGCCGAAGCCAGACCTACAATCTCAGCGGGATAGAACCTGGCGGCTATTATCCAGAAAGCAAAACCGGAGATGGCGGCTATTACATTGGCGGTCATGAGATATATGGCGTTGGAATAAAGGGGAACACTGAAAAGCTGCCTCAGTTTCTGCTTGGAGGTGGCTATAGTAACGACCTCACTAAAAAATCCATAAGCATGTTTGGTTATCAGTGTTATCAATACTGACAAAATTTAACTGCTCCCGCAATCACTCCGACATCAACCATTATATTATTTGTAGGAATCAATAAGTGTAGTGTCGCCAAGCTTGGTAAACTTGAATTGGTTTTATACCACCTTCTCCATATATTCCAAGGCCTCCATATATTCTCATTTGTTTGAGAATCGTCCGGTTAATCATGCCCTTCCGGCGGTAAAAGATTAGGGATAGTATCCACAATAGGATAGTCCACTTTACACTTAAGACAGTGCAGGGAACCTCTTACTATCTCAATCTCATTCTCCTCTGCTACGTTAAGCTCTAAGTCGCCTTGGCATACCGGGCAGGCTAGGATATCTACCAAATCCTTTTTCACGATTACCTCCGGGTCATGTCACACTTTGACGGCAATCTTTTCAACTACATCCGGCAGGTCGGTACAAACAGTATCACCATCTTCCATATCAACCTCAATCGATTCCAACCGTTACCATTAGCTGTACTACCGCTATGTACAGTAGGCTTTACTGCACTATATACGGTGGTTATTAGTGTGCTTTGTGCTATATTATAATATGAAAAGAGACTTTTGTCAATTTTTACACCATTATATTGCCAATAGGCCGTGTACGGCTTGTGATATTTATCACGTTTTTTGCTAACTTGATCTGCCCTCCGGAAACGATACCAGCAATATTACGTAAAGGGGGGTGGATAAATGGTAAAAAAGGTGTACACACCGTTCCCGGCCTTCAGGAAGCTGCGGCCCAGCCGTTTTATGATGTCTTGCATGGTAGGAGAGAGGAAATCTTGCAACGCAGAAAGGAGATGCAAATACTAACAATTAATCGTCGTAAAGACTACAACCAGAACCTTAGGGAGTTTGCTAATGCCACCTGATCATACCAAATTGTTCGGTTTGAAAAGTGTCCCATTTCGCTGATCGACAACACCCTATCCATTCACAGCAGGTCTATTTCATTTTCTTCGGTAAATCATATTCAGCCACATCCAACACGGTGAACTCGGCAAGGGTTGGGGCGTGTATTGCAGTTGCGTGGGCTCCCCCAACACCAAGTAAAGATTCAGGGAACACTTCCTTTCGGGTTACCGGCAACCCGGGCTGCCCGGTGGATTTCATGGGTCATAGCGGTAATACCAATGATGTCCGGCTTCCATAGTAATAATCTGTGTTTTATATCGGGGATGTCGATCCGCTCGAATTTCCCGTCAATTATTCGCGCCTCGTATTTCCAACTCTTTAAATATTCCACCAGGTACCCCAATCCTATGTGGGGATAATCTGCTGTATCCCACCTCTCGATATGATGCTGCGGGGGAGGATTTATCAGGCATATTCTTGGTTCGTAAACCATATCAAGGCACTTTATAATCCCTTCCAAGATTAGAGAGCGAGTAAATCCAAAGGATATCATACATTAGTACTATTTTTGCCATTATACCGACAATTACATAATCATAACAATAAACCTTTTCCCTCATTTAGTCAATCACATAAAGACGGATGTCCTACATTATTTAACGTATTTACGCTTAATAATACCGGTTTGACAATAATATCAACAATACTAACGGGATAAATGTGGATTTTCATAAAAATGCCTTGTAGTCCTTTTTTTGGACATTTGTACTTGACTTTTGACTCAAAATCGGCTATAATGTCCTGGCATGAATAATCTTCGTGAAAAGGTAATAATGATATGGAAGATTCAAAAATATTCGGAGTGAGATTAAGAGACCTACGCACCCAGGCTGGTTTTACACTGGCTCAACTTGCCTATAGGTGTAATGTCGACCTTACTTACCTGAGTAAAATAGAGAATGGCGCCCTGCCGCCTCCCAGCGAGAAGGTTATTCTCCAACTGGCCGAAGCCCTGGATGCTGACAGAGATGAGTTGCTGATAACCGCCGGTAAAATCCCTTTAGATATTATTGAATTATTAAAAAATCCGGAAACTTTGCAGTATCTCCGCACCGGCCGTATCTCCAAGATAGAAAACCGGACACCTCGGTCATTCGGGCAAAGACTAAGAGAATTACGCCTGCAATCCGGTATGACACTAAAAGAACTCGGGGCTAGAGCTGATATTAATTATACCTACCTCAGCAAGATAGAAAACGGTGTCCTGCCACCCCCCAGTGAAAAAGCTATCCTCCAACTGGCCGGGGTGCTAAGTACCGATAAAGATGATTTACTCCTGTTAGCGGGGATATTACCCCCTGATATCACCGAAAAAATCAAGGATTACCGGGCTATTCAACTGTTACGTTCAAAATTTGACCCTACAAACACTTCAGCTGAGAAAGACTCGCATTTTTCGCTGCCGGGAATATCCAAACCGAAAGTCAGAATTCCGGCAATATTCCCATCTTTTAAACACTTCTACCGCCTAGCGCTGCCGGTAATCCTGGTTATAATCATCGCAGCCTCTCTCTGGTACGCTTCACCTACCCAGGCACTGGAGATAATTATAACGCCACCATCGGCCGGTATTATCGGAGGCACCCATACCTTCACCGTTACCATAGATATTAATCAAAACGACCTGGTACCCATACAAAGTGTAAACCTGGAAATCTATAATGTAGCCGACCCCACTAAAAAGGCAACCCTCCAGAATCTGCCGTTAACCACCAGTCCGTTACAATCTCACGCCATAGTTGAAGGAACTTCCAGCGGTTCAGCTATGGTCTCGGCCAGTGTAACCGGTGGCTGGACGAATGGTTACGCTTACGGCACGGGATATGCCTACTGGATAAACCAGGGCTACTCATTCGGGTACACGTATGGTTACGGCTATGGCGGAGGAGTGAGTTCGATAACCTATAACGTCCAATGGACTTCACCGGCAACCTGGCCAGCTGGTAATTATCGAATAGATGCCAATCTTACCGCCAGCGGACCGTCACTTACCAAGACGTTCAGCCAGAGCAGCAACAACTTCGCACTCACTTGGGCCACCGGTGGCGGTGGTGGCGGCGGTGCAGCAGCAGGAGTAACATTTATTTCTGATTATGTTGATCCTTCAGGCAAATTAACCAGGGATGTCGTTGCTAAATCCCTGGATAAACAGGTTACTCTGACAATCAGTAAAGGAACTATCGTTAAAACCTCGAAAGGTGTACCGCTATCATGGATATCCATACAGCCGACGGACACCCCAACGTGTTCCACAAGTAGTATTAACGTCCTCGGCCAGGTTTATAACATCGGCCCGGATGGCGCTACTTTTGACCCGCCGATAACCCTAACCGTCCACTTTAATCCTGATGGATTAACCGAAGGTGAAGTACCGGCAATATACTACTGCAACCCGGATGCTAATGAAGGTGAAGGCGCCTGGGTCGAACTGCCGGACTGCATTGTCAACATGGCTAGCGGAACCATTACCGTAGAGATAGCCCACTTCACTCCGTTCGCCGTTCTCTCGGTTACCACCCCGACACCGACTCCTACGCCAACGCCGACACCAACGCCGACGCCGACTCCTACGCCGACGCCGACTCCTACGCCGACTCCTACACCGACGCCGACTCCTACACCGACACCGACGCCGACACCTGCACCGACGCCGACTCCTACACCGACGCCGACTCCTACGCCGACACCGACTCCTACGCCGACGCCGACCGGTGGAGCTGTCAACTGGTGGCTCATCGGAGGTATAATCGCCGCCGTCATCATCATCGGTGCCATCACGGCCATAATGATAATACGCTATCGACGTAGATATTAGACACCCCCTTATCAGCAGCCGGAGAGGAAGGCTCTCGGAACAAAACCGGGAGCCTTCCTCTCTTTTTAGTCTGTACAAACACAATTCCAACCTATACAATAGGTATAATCGGCCTCATGCGGTCCGGTACGACAACCTTCCCGGGGAGCACGATTGATAAAAATCCTGGTATCTCTACTTGTTTCGGTATTATTGCTGACTGGCTGTACCGCGGAGAATATCAGCCCGGAACCGACTACACGAGAAACATCTCCGACAAGAGAGGTAATCGACCGGGAAAGCAAAATCCCCCCGGAACAGGTGAAGATTACCCCGGAAACGGATCTCCTGCCCCCGATTCTGCATTCGGATGAATATCACCCGCCGGTGCCGGTGCCCTACCCCGTTAATACCACCGGCGCCGAAGACTCGGGATTTATCATGCCGGGCGGAGAGACCTTCTACGTATGGTTTACCCCGGACCCCAACGCCCCGTTATCGCAACAGCTGGAGGACGGTGTTACCGGCATCTACGAATTCAAGCTGGCCGATGGCGAGTGGCAGCCGCCGGAGAGAGTATGGCTCCAGGACCCCGATAAGCAGTCGCTGGACGGCTGCGAATTCATCCAGGACTGCGTCATGTGGTTCTGCACCGCCCGAACGGGCTATACCGACCTGCACTGGTTTAAAGCGGAATGCACCGGCGACGGCCACTGGGGAAACTGGCAGATAGCCGATTTCCCACCCGAGTACGAGGTTGGCGAACTACACATTACTGCCGACGGCCGGGAACTTTATTTTCACTCGCCCCGGGACGGAGGTAAAGGTGAATACGATATATGGGTATCCCGGAACGATAAGGGACAATGGCTCCCGCCGGAGAACGTCGCGGTGGTCAACAGTCCCGAGGTAGACGGCTGGCCTTCCCTGACGCAGGACGGCAACGAGCTGTGGTTCACCCGGTTCTACCAGGGTTCGCCAGCTATCTTCCGCTCCAAGAGAGTCGACGGAGAATGGCAGGAGCCGGAGTTAATCGTCTCGCAGTTTGCCGGCGAATCATCGATAGACAATGACGGTAATGTTTACTTCACCCATCACTTTTATAAAGACGGGGTGATGCTGGAAGCGGATATCTACGTAATATACAGGAAATAGGCCGGCTTTCAGGCTAAGAGGTAGTTATGGCCAGATTGATAGTTAGTATATTAGTAGTCGCTGTTTTGATTTTAACAGGATGCGGCGACACCGATACCCCCACCACTGCCGAAAATGCGCCGCCTTCCGAACTTCCTGAAGGAGTGCTCGTTGACAGGGTGCCGGAGAACGCCGATATCATCTTCACGTCGATACGCTATGTTTTAAATGATATCGATTGCCTGGATGATAACTATGAGGTGAAGGGGGTTTTTATCAATGACCCCGAATGTAATAAGCTCATCTATAATGAGTTGGGTACCGGCCTCGCGGCGCCGCGGCAGCTTTTCACGATGGATATCGAGACCGGCGAAACCGTGCAGTTGACCAACCTGGACTTCTTTTTCACCAGCGGACAGGTGGTAGACCCGACAACGTTGATGGTCAGCGCCGCCTGCGCCGATACCGATAGCGACGGTACTATCGGTGACGGTGACGAAAAAGAATTATATTACCTCGACCTGGCCAGCGGTGATATGGACTGCCTTACCGGCACTTACGACTTCAACGATATCAACAATCCCGATTACTCACCGGTTACCGGAAAGACTGTTTTCAGCGGGGCGCGGGAAGGCTGGGGAAGCAATAAGCTGTATACCATCGATGCCGGGAAAAACCTGGAACAGTTGACCGATGATGAGGAATATGCGGATTTCGACTGCGCCTGGTCCGAAGACGCCACCAGAATAGCGTTCAGTCGGTTGCCCAGTCAGGAATTCCCCTGGACTATCCCCTCGCAGATATGGATTATTGATGCGGACGGCACCAACGCCGTAAAAATCACCGACGGCGGCGCTAATCCGGACGGCGAAGAGAACCTGGGAGCCTTTCCCATCAGCATCGACGCCGACCCCGATTTGAGCCCGGACAACCGTCAAATCGTATTTTCAAGATTAAAGACCGGACAGAAAAATGTGCCGTTCGGGATATGGGAACTGGTTATTATTAATGTTGAAACCGGGCAGGAAGAAATCATCGATACACAGTATGCTAACATGCTGCCGGAGTGGAAGAGCCGGGGCATATTATTCCTCCGGCAGATAGGTTCGGACACGGCCGCGGATAAAAGCCAGATTGACCCGATGAGTATAACCCAGAGTCTGTATACCTACCGGGACGGTACTTTCACCGAAATGGAACATTACCCCTACAACATCTTCCCTATCGGTTCTTTCGGGGCGAGCTGGATTGAGTGAACAGCAGCAACAGTCCCGGGAGAGCGAACAGCGCCATCAGGAACGAGAGTACTATCATTACTGCCGTCAATATACCGAAAGCCGAGAACATCGGCATGGGCGCGAAGGCGATAATGGCAAAACCAAGCGCCGTCGATACTGCTGTCCCGAAGAGAGCCATACCAGTGCTGCGGCTGGTAGTAAATAGCGCCTGTGTTTTATCGCCGATTTTCGCCAGTTCCTGCCGGTAACGCGCCGTGTAGTGAATCGAGAAATCAATGCCCACCCCGATTGATATCGCGGCGATAGTAGCCGTCATCATGTTCAGGTTATAACCGATAATAAACATGAAACCGTAGAGCCAGCAGGCCACCAGTAATACCGGTATCAGCGTCACGACGGCGTACCGGAAAGAGCGGAAAATTATCACCAGCAGTATCAGGCAGGCCGCTACAGCGATAATCAGGGAACGGTTCAGAGAATCGGTGATGGCGTCAAACTGGGCGTTGCGTATGTAGGCCTCACCGGTAAGGCCGTAGAAGGAAATACCCGCTACATCCTGCATAGCCGTATCCATATCGTTCTGGAGCTCTTCAGCCGACTCTCTGGTGATGGCCTGTTCGCGGGTGCCGGGCACGCCGATACCGATGAGAGTAGCGTCATCAATTTCGCCGTTGACATTATGTATAAACGATTCCCGGATACGCTGTGTGGTATAGAACACGGTCGTTTCGTCCCGGGGAATACCGTTTTCGGTGATATAGTCATAAACCTCCAAGAGCTGCTCCGGGGTATCGGGGATAAGGTCGCTGTCGTTATCGGTAATATTTACGCCCCCGGTAGCCTCGATTTGCTGACGGGCGTAGTCGTTGGTAACCACCTCCGCCAGGAAGTCGAACAAATAGGCGTAGGCATCCGGCTTACCGTCGCTCAAACGCCGGGCGACGTGCCGGTTATCTTCCATTTCATCAATCGTCGCCTTGATGGCTTCGAGGGCCTGCGGTTGCGTAAAATCGCCCCGGATATAGAGGTAGGCCGGTTCACCGGCCTTCTGGGCAACGTGTTCGTCCAGTTTGTCCAGTCCAACTATTAAGTCCGACCGCGCGTCAAAGGCCTCTTTGGGGTCCATCTTGGTATCCAGGTTGAGCCAGCCCAGAGCGGCCACCACCGTGACGACGAATATCAACGGGAGAGTAACGTACCATTTGCGGCTGGTAAAGGCTACCGCATTGGCTATCCACAGTCCGCGGGAAGGACTTGCTTTAGCGGCAGCAGTAGTCTTCTGGCCCCGCCAGGCTTCATATCGCATCACCAGCGCCGGGACGAAAAGGCCCAGGATAATAAACGAAGCAAAAATGGCTATCGAGGCGGCGATACCGAAGCCGACCACCGACTCTATTCCCGATGAAGCATTGGCCCCGAAAGCAATGATAGTCGTCAGCATGGCCAGCACCAGCGCGTTGCCCACCCCATAGGTGGATAACCCCAGCGCCTGCTGCGGGTCATTACCCTTCTCTTTCTCTTCGCGATAGCGGAAGAGGGCGTGGATGGCATAATCTATCCCCAGCACCAGGATAGCGATGGGTACGATAAGGTCCAGAATCAGCGAACTCTTGAGCCCGATAAGATTAGAAAAACCCTTCAACCAGATAATGAGCATACCCAGTCCCAGGCCGGATAGAAGTGTTATGAGCCATGACCGGAAGATAAAAGTAATCAGCAACAGCATCAGGATGATAGAAACCACCAGCATCACGCCGCTTATTTGACTCTCATCGGCGATTTCCAGGTTCATATCAATAAAGACGCCCCAGAGCTGATAGCCCTCCTGTTCACCTCTAAGGACGCGCTGGACTTCCCGGCCGTAGTGTTCCAGCGCCAGCTGCTTCGTATATTCCTCACCAACAATGGCCGGATAGTCTTGCTGGACCTTTTCCCGGTCGGTCATTACCACGAACAACAGCGCCGGCGACTTCCAGAGCTTTATACCTCCCGGCCCCTCTTCATAGGTGGCATCGATAGACAGCTCAATCTCCATGCCCCCGGTGAGTGGATTTGCCAGGACATAGTCCACCGCCTGTTTCACCTGGTCATCAGTGGCGTTGGCAAAACTCACAAAACCCTGGCTGGCTATATTCAGAGCGGTATTAACCGAATCCGCCAGCGAATAAACGCCTTCTATAGTAATATCGGCCACTTCGCTGTAGCGGTTGTGCAGGAAAGGGGCTAAATCACCGCTGCGTAATTCCTCTTCGTTGTGGTATAGCTCGTAGAGGTTGGCCTGAGTAAGCATATCCCCATCCCGGGCCTCGATGATAAAGGGCATTACGTAGACCTCTGAGGGAAAGGTGTCCTCGATTTCTTCGCTCCACTTCACCACGTCGCTGACGGTGGGGTTGTCACTGGCCATTTCCGTCGGCGGCATGAACAGCATGGGATATAACAGCAATAAGGTAATAATAAGGGTGCCCAGGATAAGCCACCGCGAACGCCGCTCGATGAAATCGGCCAGCCAGCCGTAAAATCCCTGCCTTTTCCCGCCTGTTTCCGCCATGCAGTGCTACTCCTGTTTAGAGAAAATAATGGGACAGCCCGGAAAATGCGTCCGTTAATACCATTACACGATATTTCATCGGCGTTTCCAAACCACACCAGTATACCTGCTATCGGTCGCTTGTAGCAAGTGCTATTATTTCCATAGAGGAACCGAATAGTTCCGGGGAGAAAAGTACGGGTTTACTAACTTTTTCCGTTTACCTCCGTTATATAATATGTAAAAAAGACAGTTTCCCCGGTTGAACGAGGAGGTATCATGCGAAAGAAAATAGTAATATCAGGTCTACTGGCAATAATCATGTTGCTTACCATGCTCCCCGCCTGCGGGCCCAAGGAACCTGCCGACGGCTACGCGATAGTCATCCCGGACACTTTCCAGGCGGGTAGTCCGCAGGCAATCGCGGTGACGCTTTTCCAGGGAGACCGGACGGTCTCCGGTAAGGTTGAGCTAACCGTTTTTAACGGGGATGAAGAAATCATCAATGTAGAAAAAGTTATCCCCGGCAAGGGAACCATAGCCTTCGCCGTCCCTGACGTCCCCGAAGGCGAATACGGCATTCGTATCAAGGGAGATAACTTCGAAGACGAAGCCGTCATCAAGATAGAACGTAATTTCCTTATCTTTGTAGAATCGGACAAGCCCATTTATAAGCCCGGCCAGACCATCCGCATGCGTGCCTTCACCCTAGACGCCGAACTGAAGCCCCTCAGTGAAAGTCTGACGATAGAAGTACAGGACGCCAAGGGAATCAAGATATTCCGCCGAGAGACCCAGACGGACGATTATGGCGTAGCCACACTCGACCTGCCGATATCCACCGAGCCGAACCTGGGGACGTGGAAAATAACGGCAGAATCACCCCAGGGCAAGACCGAACTGGACGTACGGGTAGAGGAATATGTCCTGCCCAAGTACGAAGTACTCATCGACCTGCCGAAGCAATGGTACATGGTCAATGAAGATATTACCGGCATCATCACCTCGGAATACAGCTTCGGTAAGCCAGTGGTCGGCGACCTGGAAATAACCGCCTCCCGCTACGTGGGCATCTGGGAAGAATACGCCACCTATAATGTAGCCATCGACGGCGAAGCTGAATTTACCATACCGGGTCCCGGTTATCTGGCCGGTGTCCCGGCAGCCGGCGGACAGGGAAACGTCATGCTGGACGTTAAGGTGATAGAAAAATCCACCGGTTATGAAGAAAAGACCAGTTCCCTGCTGACCGTGGCCGATTCACCCGTCAATATCCAGATAATCCCCTCCGGCAGCACTTTTAAACCGGGACTGCCCTTTAACATCCTGATTGTGACAGAAACGCCGGACAACCAGCTCATCGATACTGAAATCGATATAAATGTGAAATACTTCAACAAAGATTTTGAGGTCTTTGATAACGAAGAACTTACGGTAAATACCGTCAACGGCAAAGTTATGCCCGGGATACTACCGCCCGAGGACAGCGTCGCCCTCTCGATTGTCGTTACCACGCCCGAAGCCTACGCCGAGAGAGCGCTGGAAGCGAGTTACTCGCCTTCGGGTAATTTCATTCACGTCGAGCAAATCAGCCAGGGCACCCCGGAGCTCGGGGCGGAGATTAAATTCAGGGTATATTCCACCGAGGAAGCCGCCAATTTCTATTATGAAGTAGTCTCGCGGGGCAAGATGGTGTTTACCAGCTACACCACCGATAACGAGATTTCTTTCACCACCGCCCCCCTGATGGCGCCCGTCTCCAAGCTGCTGGTCTACCAGATACTGCCCAACAGCGAGGTGGCCGCCGATTACCTGCCCTTTAACGTTAATGCCGATTACCCCCACGAAGTTAACGTGGAGTTCAGCACCGATGAAGCCGGTCCCGGCGACGAAGTGGATATCAATATAAATACCGAGGGACCGTCACGGGTCGGTATTGCCGCCGTGGACCGCTCCGTATTCATCCTGGCGGAAAACCGCCTCAACCTCCAGCAGGTCTTTGCTGAACTGGAAAGACTTTACATGGAACCCCAGGTGGAACTCCATGAAGTTACCATATACCAGAACATAACCAATCCCGGCGCTGAAGACGTTTTCCAGGATGCCGGGGTGATATTACTGACCAATAAGAAACTGCCCGAGGGTAAAGAGTACGAAAACGAATCTTTCATGGGAGGACGAAATGGCTGGGACGGGGATGTTGTGTTTCTTGAAGCGGCTGACGGCAAGACGGTGGCGCCGACTACGACACCGGTACCTTCGCCCCAGGCCCCCGAAGAACACGGCCTCGCCGAGGTGCAGAGAGTCCGCCAGTTCTTCCCGGAGACCTGGCTCTGGCAGGATGTTTATACCGATAATAACGGCCACGCTACCCTGAAAGTGGACGTGCCGGATACGATAACCACCTGGATGCTGCGCGCCGTGGCCATCTCCAAGGAAAAGGGACTCGGTGTGGCGGAAAGCCAGCTGGTAACCTTCCAGCCTTTCTTCCTCACCATCGACCTGCCCTATGCGGCGATACGGGGCGAGGAATTCCCGGTGAAAGTAGCTATCTACAATTACCTCGACGAACCGCAGAGCGTGCAGGTGGATATAGAAAGCGCCGACTGGTTCGACCTGTTGGACGTCGGTACCAAGACCATCGAAATCGGCCCCAACGATATCGGCGGTACGCAATTTATGATAAGTCCCACGCAACTCGGACAGAACGGCGTTAAAATAACCGCCCGTAGCACCGTGGCGGCCGACGCCGTCATCAAGAACATCATCATCGAGCCGGAAGGCGTTTCCCGCGAAATGGTGGAGAACCTCATTCTCAGCGCGGGGGCCACCCTGGAAGCGAATACCGATATACCTCTAGTAGCTATCGACGGCTCGGGCCGGGCCTACCTGACCATCACCTCCAGCTACCTGACCCAGACCATCGAAGGACTGGAAGGGCTTATCCAGATGCCCTTCGGCTGCGGTGAGCAGAACATGATTGTCTTCGCTCCCGATGTTTTCATTACGAAATACCTCCAGGCCAGCGGCCAGTTGAAGCCGGAAATCATGGCTAAAGCCGAAATGCTGATGCTTACCGGTTACCAGCGGCAGCTGACCTACCGGCACAACGACGGCAGCTTCTCCGCCTTCGGGGAAAGCGACGAAATCGGCAGTCTCTTCCTGACCGCTTTCGTTCTTAAGAGCTTCTCGCAGGCCGAGGACCTGATATATATCGACAGCAATATACTGGATGAAGCCAGGGATTGGATTACCGGTTACCAGAAAGCGGACGGCTCCTTCGAGCCTGTCGGGTTCATCCATCACCAAGAGATATTCGGCGGGTTGACCGGAGAGACCGCCCTCACAGCATACGTAGCTATAGCCCTGATGGAAGCCGGAGATAACACCGCCTCCGCGAAAGCGGTATCTTACCTGGAAACCCAGCTGGACAATATCGACCGGGCTTACACGATGGCGCTGGTGACTTACGCCCTGGAGAAGGGTAACAGCCCCCTGAGCGCCCGGGCTTACGAGAAGATGATGGTCATGGCCAGCGAAGACGAAAACGGACTTTACTGGGGCGATGAATTCGAACCGTTGCCCCTCGAAGAGGAAGAAATCATGCCGCGAAGGTCTCCCCATATGACCAACACCGCCGCCATCGAGGCTACCGGCTACGCCACCCTGGCCCTGGTGGAACACGGCGACGCCATGAACGCCAGCCGGGCCGCTAAATGGCTTGTATCAAAGCGGAATGCCCTCGGCGGATACGGTTCCACCCAGGATACCGTGGTGGCCCTGGAAGCCCTGACCTCCTTCGGCACCGGCGCCCGGGCGGATATCGACCTGGATATAGCGGTCCAGACTTCCCAGGGGACGACGGAGCTTACGCTCAACCAGGAAAATTTCGATGTTCTCCAGATAGTCGAAATCCCGGTCAATGATATCGTAACCATCAAGACCGAAGGCAAGGGTGAAGCCATCGCCCAGGTAGTGAAGAGGTTCAACCTGCCCGAAGCCGGCACCACCGAGCAAGATATCCTGACGATAGACGTCAGCTATGACGCTACCGAGGTAGCCGTGAATGACCTGATTACCGTCTCGGTACATCTCAGCTTCAATCCCCCGATGCCCATGGAAGCCGGCATGACGGTACTGGATATCTCCATCCCCACCGGTTTTGAGCCGGTCACCGAGACCATTACCGAACTGGTGGAACAGAACGAAAACTTCAAACGCTACGAGATAGCCGGCCGGAAGGTCATCTTCTACATCGAAAACCTGCTTCCCGGCGACACGCTGGACTTCAGCTTCAAAGCTATAGCGGTGTACCCGGTCAAAGCCAAGGGCGTCAGCTCCCAGGCCTACTCCTACTATCAGCCGGAAATCACCGGAGAGACGCTGGGCACCGACATCATAGTCACCGAGCATTAAAGATATAAAAAGTATAAAAAGGCAGGAAGCCAATCGAGTTCTTTTTCTCAAGGGCTTCCTGCCTTTTTATCTAATCCTTTTGACTTAATACCTGATATAATTCGGCACGATATTCCTGTACTTCGCTACCAGTTGTACCCAATCTTTCGGTAATTCCGCTTTCCGGGTAACCGGCGGCGGACCTCCCTGGGCAAATCCCATCCAGGAACCGAAGCCGCCGAAGACATAGACCTGAACGGGTTCCGGGTTGCGGGGACCGGGAGTGAATATCTTGGGTCCGGAGCCCGGACCGGTAACGTCGCCGCGGTCAAAACTGACGCCTTCCGGTAATCCAAGGCGGGTAAAATAGCCCTGAGGAACGATTGCGTTCTTGACGATATAATCCTTGACGGCCTGTTTGGTCCAGCCAGCGTTCGCCAGCGACGTGGCATTGGTGGGGGTGAGGACCAGCGCAAAGCTGCCCTGGCGGGCGGGAACGAGACTTCCGACCACGGTAGCCAGTATGCCCTTGTCATCGGTACCAAAGGGCATCATCTGTTGGAAGGACTGTGGGAACATCAGGGTGATGGCACTATCCTCCTTTTTGAAACCGCGGTCGATGTGAAAAGGTTCCCAGGGGCTGTTTTCTTCGTTCTCGGCGGCCACCCAGGTATATTTCCCAGGATTGCCCAGAACGCCCATGTCCTCTATCTGCTTGCGGACACCACGCATGTTCTTGGTCAGCAGTCCCAGCGCCCGTCCGATGGTGGCGTTGGCGATATCACCCGGACTGGTAGCTCCGTAGGTGGCCCGGGCATTGATATCTTTGGCGATGGGCCCGTTAATCAGCCAGAACGGCGAGAACGAGCCGGTACTGGCCGCCATCATACCGGAAACAGGATTATCCGAGAGACATTCCACGCCGGCGATCAACAGCGGCATATAAGTCGGCAGGCAGCCCGCCATGACAGCATTGATAGCCATTTTCTCCACGGTGACCTTGCCCCGCCGCGGCTCCAGCTCCGCCACGATATGATCGGCAGGAAGGTCCGTCCCGGTCAGCATTTCCACCACGGCATCCTCCGTCGGCGGGATAACCGGTAGGCCGTCGGTCCAGCCGCGCTGGTAGAAGAAGCGGTTGACGTCCTCAAGGCTGCCCTTAAAGATAATCCGCGGGGAACTCTCCGGTTCCCGGGGTTTGGGGGATTTTTCATCGGCGGTAAGCGGTCGGGTCAGGGCGTCGATGACACCATCGAATACCGCCGTAACGGCTTTTTCGATATCGGCAACAACGGTAGATTCGGAGATAATCGTTTCGGGAACGACCCTTACGACGGGCATCCCCTTGCTGGAGGCTGCCGACATGGCGTCGTTGAAGAAGTATTCGAAAACGAAAGTGACCGTCGGTATCCCTGCCTGTTCTATGTAAATAGCGTCGTATACAAGATACTTGGTGCAGGCCCCTCAGTCGCCGACCGAGGCGATAACGGCATCCAGCCCTTTCAGCCAGTCGTCAAACTCCTCCTTGCGGTCGCGTTCCAGCGACGATACCGAGAAGCTCCGGGCGTAAAAATAACTCGTTTCGGCGGTAGGATACTTTTCCTTTAGCAGCCTTTCCGCCACCTCCAGGATAATTGGCGCCGCCCGCTTGTTATTGCATAACAGGCCTATTTTCTTCCCGGCCAAGTCGTCCAGCCGGGGTGAAAGCCCCTGTAGCGGTACGGGGTCGGCCTCCGACCAAGGACTTAATACTTCATATTGGCTATTTTCCATATGTCATTCTCCTTTCTAAATAGCTTAAGATATTCCTGAAAACACCATATCAAGGATAATTTTCACACAAATAATCAAACGTTAAATTGAGGAAATGACGTTCGATTTTGGATAATTTTGGCTGAGTTTAACACCATTTCTAACCTCTGTCAATTTGAATTGATAACCTGTGACGTCGGATGTCAATAGTGGACACCAAACCTTTCATGCTGCCAGCAGTCCCGCATAGTATCTTTGCTCATAGGCCACCGGTGACAGGAACCCGAGTCTTGCCTGCCGGCGCTGCCGGTTATAGAAGATCTCGATATACTCGGTAATATCCCGTATCGCCTCTTGCCTGGTTCTGTAACGGCGATGATGGATAAGCTCCTGCTTGAGCGTCCCCCAGAAACTCCCCATCGGTGCATTGTCGAAACAGTTCCCTTTTCGGCTCATCGATGCTGTTAGACCGAACCGGTCCAGAAGGTTTAGATACTCATGAGAGCAGTACTGGCTGCCACGGTCAGAGTGGTGAATAAGCCCCTTAGCGGGGCGTTTGGCGGCTACGGCCTTGCACAATGACTGGCTGACCAGGTTTCTGGTCAACCGCTCTCCCATCGCGTAGCACACGATATCACCGGCATAAAGGTCCTTGTGGCCGGCGACATACAACCAGCCATCGAGGCACATAGGTTATATCGCTCACCCACACCTTGTTCGGTTCGGTGACCGCAAACTGCTGTCCCAGGACATTCTCAGCCACGGGAAGGGTATGCTTCGAATCGGTGGTAGCCTTGAATTTCCGCTTCTGCTTGCATCGTATGCCGAGCTTTCTCCGGATGCGCTTGATCCGGCAGATGCCCACCCGGATATCGTGTTCCGGGCCAGGTCACGCTGCAGTTTCTCAGCGCCGTACACCTGCCTGGTACGCTTGTGTGCCGCTCTGATCTCGACCTCAAGCCGGCCTTCCTCCCTGGCCCATTTTAATAGGGGCCTGTCCCGCCAAGCATAATACCCGCTGGCCGATACGCTCAATACCTGGCAAATACGCGGTAACGGATAGTGAAGCCGCAGTTCCTTCATCGACGCGTACCGGGCAGCGACTCCCTGGCAAAGTACGCGGCTGCTTTTTTTAGTATGTCCCGCTCCATCCTGAGTTCGGCATTCTCTTCCTTCGTCCGGGCCAGCTCCATCTCAACCTCGGTCAGAGGCCGGTACGTCTTGCCCACCTCTCCAAGCCTGCCTTCCTTGAACGCCTTAACCCAGTTTCCTATAGTCGATGGCGGCAAGGATACCCGGCGAGCTGCTTCCGGTAGTGACAGCTTCTCTTCTATTATCAGCTTTACCGCTTCCTCCCGAAACTCCTTCGTGTACCTTCCTTGTGGACCCCTTTTCAATCTGACACCTCCGTCTTTCTATTCTACCTGACTTTGGTGTCCTTTAAATCCATCCTACCTCACTGTTGAATTTCTTTGGTAAAATAATCAAGTAAATATCTCAGGTGGGGGGAATATTAAAGACGGTTGATAATAATAGTCCCAGTAGTGCTGATTTTCGACAAATCACTACATGGCACTGTATAATATCCCAGACTCATGGGTGGTAGAATAAAATAACAAGGTATATACTAAGGAAGAATTTATGACAGCGGTATTGGATATACACGATTTACACACCCATTTCCACACCAAAAACGGATTAGTTAAGGCCGTAGACGGTGTTTCCTTTTATATAGATGAAGGTGAAATTATCGGGGTGGTAGGAGAAAGCAGCTGCGGGAAATCAGAGACAATGCTTTCTGTAGTACAACTTATACAAACGCCGGGAGAAATTGTGAGTGGAGAGGTAATATTCAACGGTAAAAATATACTTCAATATCAAGCTAACAGTCCCCAGATGAGAGCTATCCGCGGTGGGAAGATATCTTTCATATTTCAGAACCCCATGAAATCACCAAATCCAATGTTGAGAGTCAACCGTCAGATGACCGAGATTCTGGAATTGCACCTTGACATGGATAAAGAAGCGGCCCGGGAAAGGTCTATCGAGCTGCTGAAAATGGTTGGGGTACCGGCTGCGGAAGAACGGATAGACGATTACCCTCACCAATTCAGTAGCAGTATGCGCCAGAGGATTATGATCGCCATGGCTTTGTCCTGTAATCCTAAGATTATCATCGCTGACGAACCGACCACCGCCGTGGATGTTACTACTCAGGCCCAGCTGCTGGAACTAATGAAGGACCTGGTAACCAGACTGAATACGGCGCTTGTCATCGTGACGCATAACCTGGGCGTGGTCGCCCGTTATGCTCAGCGGGTCTACGTGATGTACGCCGGTCGGATCGTGGAGTCCGGTTCATCAGAATCTATTTTTGCCAACCCACGCCATCCTTATACAATAGGTCTATTACACAGCGTACCCGTTTTAGGTGAAAAACGCGGCACTAGGAAATTGATACCGATTTACGGGCTACCGCCGGCGCTGATAAATATGCCGGAAACCTGTGCCTTTTTACCCCGATGCACCTATAAAACCAAGAAGTGTGAACAGGATCCCTGGCCGGCATTGAGACAGGTGGATGAGAACCATTATATATCATGTTATGTTGATATACGGGAGACATCATGAACACATCAGACAATAACACGATGATTGAAGTAAGCAATCTCAAGATGTATTTTCCCATCACCCGGGGATTACTGCGGCGTAAGGTCGGTGAAATCAAGGCCGTTGACGATATCGATTTTGTCATCAGGAAAAACGAGACTCTCGGTCTTGTAGGTGAAAGCGGCTGCGGGAAGACTACCACCGGACGCTGTATCTTACGGCTATATAACCCTACATCCGGTACTATAAATTTTGACGGAACAGATATCTCGGCTATACCGGAACGAAAACTAAAACCGCTACGTCGCCATATGGGCGCCATCTTCCAGGACCCTTACGGGTCGCTTAATCCCAGGCAAAGAGCCGGAAATATCATTAGTGAACCTTTAAAAGTACACCATATGGCCACCAAAACCGAACTTAACGACCGGGTAGCTGAACTTTTCCGCCTGGTGGGACTCGACCCCGATTTGTTAGACCGAGTCTCGGGTGAATTCAGCGGGGATCAACGGCAACGTATTCGTATTGCCCGAGCCCTTGCCTGCCAGCCATCGCTGGTTATCTGTGACGAACCGATTTCCGCTCTGGATGTGTCCATTCAAGCCCAGATAATAAATCTCCTCGAGGAATTACAGGAAACCTTAGGATTAACTTACTTATTCATTTCTCAGGATCTGCCAGTTGTTCTACACATTAGCCACCGCGTAGCGGTGATGTATCTGGGCCGTATTATTGAATTAGCTTCTTCTGAAGAACTCTACGAAAACCCCCTGCACCCCTATACGCAAGCCTTACTCTCGGCGATACCGGTTCCCGATCCCATTGCCGAGAGAATACGCCAGTGTATTATCTTAAGGGGTGAAATGCCCAATCCTGCGGCTCCTCCTCCTGGATGTCACTTCCACACGAGATGCCAGCGCGCTATTGACGAGTGCAGCGTAGCAAGACCACCGTTAAAGGATGTGGGTGGAGGTCATTACGTATCCTGCATCAGGGTATAAATCCAGTTCTAGACCTGTAATCTCTACATATACTTCTTAAGTAAAATTCAGTGGCAATAATCTGGAATATAATCACATTTTGGGTTGAAATCTTATTATTCCGATAATAAGGCGGGATCTGGTTTTCAACCGAATTTTATTAAATAACCGTGATATTTTCAGATTATTTGTATATATGAATAATACGTTTTCGCGCCTGAGCCTATCCCCCGGTCATGGGAACGAGCAACGCTATACGGTCCCCCTGACGGAGGTGAAAGTCCATACCGTCGAAGTAGAACTGCCCGTTGATATTGAATTTATAGAGCTCCTCGAGCCGGTTCTCACCGGCCCTGAATACCGGGCCGTCCATTGTCGGCACCTTTTCCTTGATGGCGGCAATCACCTCGGCCATATCGGCGCCGTCGCTTATCTCAACCTCCAACTGCCGTAACGTGGTCACCTCGCGGGGCAGACCGTAGAGCGGGATAACACATCTAAATGTATTTGGTGTTTCCATTTAACAATATTCTCGTACACGTGTATTTTCTTGGTTACCGGATCTTGCTCAGGGCTTTTCCCCCCGGGGATACAATTCATCGGCGATATCATTTAAACCAAGTGCCAATAGCTTCTTCTTACTCGGAATTGCGGTCACCCGGTCCCAGTCCAGAGCTCCGAGATACCACCACCCCTCGGCCTCCAGATCTGGAGATACATCCGCCAAAGGACCTTCCTTCAACGGTGGCCGACCTACTATCCTGCCGTGGATATAGTGCTTCAAGGGATTTAAGCCTTCGCGTAGATTAAAGGCATGTCTCATATTTCCGATTCTCTCGCCTGCCTGAAGAAGCTCTTCCATGGAGCGGTCCAAGCCGGTTACGGCAGCCATCATCTTGGGGGCAACAGGACCTTTGGGTAAAGGCTGATCGAATATTATTATGCAGACACCCATGGCGTTATTAAGGTTATTTATAAAACTGGGGGGTCCGAAAGACTGAGTGTGTCGTCCGGGTGTGGGACTAAGCCAATACATCGCCGGGGACGGCATACCGGCAAACTGATGGCTAGCGATTCTGGGATCATGCATCCCCACTTCCTGACCGCCGATATGGACCGCATATTGCTCCGCACCCTTGCCTATTTTCCCGGCGGCGATTTTCACACCGTCTACCAAGATATCTCCGAATCCTTCACGTTTACCCATCTTCTCGATCATGGCCACCAGAGCCGTGTGATTTCCCCAGGTAAGTTCAATACCGTCGGTATCCGTTTTATCGATAATGCCGTTTTCATAACATTCCATGGCGAAAGCGATGATGGTGCCAGTCGATATCGTATCCATTCCATAGTAATTGCACAGGTGACTGGCCATTTCAATCGATTCCAGATTTGTGTTGGCGCAGTTCGCCCCGAAAGCTCCGATTGTTTCGTATTCCAGACGGTGATTACCTGCCGGATATTTATACAGTCCCTTCCCTTCCTTCAAGAGACCTTTACAGGCAGCCGGGCAATGCCAGCAGCCGGTTCTCTTATCTAGATTAGCGATTACCTTATCCCGGTGCAGACCGGAAACATCCGGCGTATCAATAACACCGACACCACCCCAGTTCTTCACCGGAGTATCTCCGCTGTGTGCCGACATATCTCCATGGCCTCCCGTACCGTACTTGTGAAATCTCTCTAAAAAACCCGTCGACCTCAGACCTTCGGTATGCTCTTTCCGTAATTCGTTAGCTCTTTCAATATCCGCAACCGGTACTTCCATGTCACCTCGGGCAACAATAGCTTTGAGTCTTTTGGAACCCATCACCGCCCCCATCCCGGCGCGCCCGGCGGCATCGCCTTTGTGAGTTAGGATACAGGCAATATAGGCGAGTTTCTCTCCGGCGGGACCGATGCAAATAACCTTAGCCATGGGACTGTACTCGGCTTCCAGGGTTTCTTCGGTATCATAGGCATTCATCCCCCACAGGTGGTCGGCGTTTTTCAGTTCGGCTTTGCCATTATCAATCAATAAATAAACCGGCTTTTCCGAGATACCGGTAAAAAACACGGCATCATATCCGGCAAATTTAAGATGAGGTCCGAAATATCCCCCGGAATTTGCATCTCCCCAGCCACCAGTCACCGGCGACTTAGCAACAGCTGCATAACGGGCACCGCTGATGGTTGGAGTACCGGTAAGTGGGCCGGTAAGAATTCCGAGGATATTTTCCGGTCCCAAGGGCTCCGCGCCGGCTTTCATCCGGTTGTAGAGAATCCTGGAACCGATACCGTAACCGCCGATGAAATCACGGTACAAATTTTCATCCGGTATTTCTACCTCAATCTTTCCAGTATTGAGATCAACCCATAGGAATTTCCCCATATAACCTTTGATCATGAATATCTCCTTTTCTATGCGCATTATCCCAATCGCCAGCATTTTACCACCGCCCCGGATTAGGGTCAAACCAATCCGGGCATAGAAAGAATGGGTATTCTCACCCCTAAAGCTGGAATACGAAGCCGAAAATGTAGTAAGCTCATATATGGTTCCCCACCAAGCTTGAAAGGAGACGCGACATGTTTGACTGGGATACCGTTATCATCGGTGGCGGTCCGGCGGGACTAACAGCCGGCTTGTATCTAGGCCGGGCCGGGTGGAGAACCCTGCTGCTGGATAAAGACAGTTTCGGCGGATACATCCGTAATATTGAACTGATAGAGAATTACCCCGGATTTGCCGATGGCATTGCCGGGGCGCAGCTGGCATCCCAGATGGTAAAACAGGCTGAAAAATACGGCCTGCAAATGGAAACCGCCGAGGTGACCGGCCTGGAGCTTTTTTCCGATACCAGATGGGTAACCTGCTCCCGGGGGCAGGGCTACACCACCGATATCGTGATAATTGCCGGCGGCTCACGCCACAAGAAACTGGGAGTACCCGGCGAAGAAGAGCTGGAGGGAAAGGGTGTCTTCAGCTGCGCTTTCTGCGACGGGGGTCATTACGCCGACCAGGTAGTGGCGGTATGCGGCGGGGGCGACTCCGGCCTTACGGAAGCCCTTTACATGGCCAAGATAGCCTCCAGTGTTATCCTGATAGAGGCCATGCCGGAACTGACGGCCACGGCGATTCTCCGGGAGAGGGCTGAAAACAATCCCAGGCTGGAAATCCGATGCGGCGTCCGGGTTAAGGCCATCAACGGCAGCGAAAAGGTTGAATCCCTGGAATGCCGCGATACCAATACAGATAAAATTGAAACCTTCAGGGTGGATGGCGTCCTGGTGCACATAGGACTCGACCCCAATACAGAATATCTCGAAGGTATTGTCCCCCTGGATGACAACGGCCAGGTAATCGTCGATGAAACTATGCAGTCGGAAATACCCCGTATATTCGCCGTCGGGGATATCCGGAGTAACTCCCCGCGACAGGTTGTCGCCGCCGTCGGTGACGGGGCCATGGCGGCCATTACTGCTTCCCGACTCCTCCAGGAAAGAATTGATTAATACTTCTCCGTTAGTTTCTTAGGGTTATCCTCCCACCAGGGAGGGTATAAATCCACCCCCCTAACCCCCTTCCTTTAATAAATAATAAAGGAAGGGGGAATTTTCACAAAGGGAATCTGGCTCAATTGGGATATATCTTTATCAAAGGCCAGTGGGACGCATGATATTAAGAGACGGCCACCTCCTTTACCTCCCACATCCAGGGCGGGAAAAGGAGGGATTATTCACGGACATGCGCAGGATTCCGCGAGGGCGGCCGGGTGGGAAAAGATGTCTCTAAATCTTGACAGCTTGAGATGGTGTGGCTATGATGCAAGCAACATGTCCGCCGCCGAATTTTTTAAAGACCTTTTTACTCTAACGCTAAGTCAGGTTATTTCGGTATTCGCCGGTATTTTCATTTTCGGTCTGCTGATACATTTCATATCCCACCTGACCTTCAACTCGCTGGGGAAAGCCTTCGGGACGGCGGGGACGTATTTCATCGCCTGGCTGGGCACGCCCATCCACGAGCTGGGTCACACCCTGTTCTGTATCATCTTCGGACACAAAATAACCGGTATAGCCTTCTTCAAACCAGAGCCTTCAACGGGGACGCTGGGTTATGTCAACCACCAGTGGAACAAGGGCAATCCCTGGCAGGTACTGGGAAATTTCTTCATCGGCCTCGGCCCGGTAATACTCGGGTGCCTGGTGCTTTTTGGTATATTTTACCTGATGGTACCCAACGGCGCCGAGGCCTGGGACTCCATTATCGCCGGAGTCAACTCCATCGGCGACGATAGTTCTCTCGGCGATTATTTTATGGTCCTCAAGGACTCCCTGTTTAGCTTTATCCGGTACCTGTTCACCGCCGCCAATATAGCCACCTGGCAGTTCTGGGTATTCTGCTATCTATCCATCTGCGTAGCCGCTAACATAAGATTAAGCTGGGCGGATATCCGGAACTCTTTATCCGGCTTCCTGTACGTTATCGTGCTGCTGTTGTTGATAAACATCATCGGGCTACTGACCGGTCTGAGTCGCGACGGTTTCTTTCCATTCACCGCTTATTCCCTCAGCATAATGTACGGCCTGCTGATACTGGCTTTAATCATGACGGTGATAGGATTCGTGGTTATTTACGGCGTATCGGCGATTTACACCCGGTTAAGATACCGGAGGCTCCTCAATCCATTCTGAGTCGGCTGGATATAACCTCCAGCTATAGAATCATCATGGCATCGCCGATACTAATTATTCCACGTGAATATGAAAAAACACAAGCTTACTTAGAGGTCTCAGTTACTTGGAAGAGTTGAGTATTACTTCTATTCTAGTGGTTTCCTGGCTACTTTGGTTTTAAAACCCAGTTTAAGAGGTAATATCTCAGCGTCTGATTATTAATCAGAGTGTCACAGGTTCGAGACATGTACGACCTGCCAAGCCTAGAAGACCGTCCCTGCTGGGGATGATTTGAAAAGAATCAGGGTGTCAAGACACTAGGTCAACCGACACCCTGATTTTATCGTCTTTCAACCATGATTTCAAGTGATACAAGCTTGAATTCTTGATATTTTACCTTTTACTTCTTTGTTACCTGATGGGCTGACAAGATATTCTTTCTCTAAAAATAACGAAACAAGCTATTGTTAGTCTGAAATCAAAGTAATTATGCAAGCAAAGTGTGCCTTCTACCCACTGTTAGTGACCGAGCGAGGTATGGCAAGGTAAAAAGTCCGCCTTTTTCAACACCCTCTTCTTTTTCTCAGTCGCCATAAACCCAAGGTGAAGTTAAATCCTGGGACTTCTTTCATGTACCGTTGATACTCGTCACCCCATTTCTCTATATCAAGCTTCTTCTCCTCCATATGGATTCCATAGTAAAAGTAAATAATCATTATAACGATTGCAACAATTGAAAGGACGGTGAATGAAACATATCCACTTAAGATTATGGGTAATAAAAAAGGCCATATCATCCCACCTGCAACCTGGGGATGTCTCATAATACTGTATGGGCCTTCTTTGTATAGAATAATGGCTTCGTCGGTTTTTTTGAGCCCTCCTTTTTTACGATGTGAAAGAATTCCCCAAACGAAAAAAAAGGTTCCGACCACTATGAAGACTATCGAAATATAGATTGCAACCGATGGAATAGTGATGGTTCGCAGCTGGGCGAACCACTCCAAGAAATCCAATTTAAAATGCCTCGCCGACGTGGGAAGAAGCCAGAATATAAAGTAGACAACCCATGGAATAAACCCCAGGATAAACTCCCAAGATCCCCCTACTGTTCCTTCCGTGAGCTTTCTTTCTTCGAGCTTTTTAAGCACTCCCTTAGAGGTGATTTCTCCTCTTTGTAGTTCCTCTACTAAATCTTTTACTTTGCCTTCTTTCTTTTCCATCCATCACCATCCTGACCTGCCCCCAGTAGTGATACCACTTCTTAAGTCACAGTTAGTATAGCCTCAGGAGCTGGGGGCTGATATCCCAGAGAGCTATGGGGACGTATCTGATTATATTCCCTTCGCCATTGCTCTATCAAGGCCTTAG
>DAOUER010000038.1:0-60919 GCA_034430375.1 Dehalococcoidales bacterium | reverse complement strand
CGACCTGGTGGTCGTCCTCGAGGAAATGGGACGCGTCTGCTTTATCAGTCCGTTTTTCTCCAGTGTTGTGCTGGGAGCGTCTACCATACTCGAAGCCGGCAGCGAGGAGCAAAAACAGCAGTATTTACCCGCTATTGCCGAGGGCCAGTATATCGTCACCCTGGCAGTTACCGAAGAATCAGGGAATTATATACCCGAAGCGATTACCGTAAAAGCGGAACAGCAGGGCAGCGATTATGTTATCAACGGGCGGAAATTATTCGTCACCGATGCTCAAGCGGCCGATTACCTGATATACGCAGCCAGGACAGAGGATAGCGAAGATAAAAAACGGGGCATCACCCTTTTCATACTTGACATAAATACAAATGGTTTGAGTATAAAGCCTTTGCCGACCGTTTCCGGCGATAAGATGGGCGAAGTCGTTTTTAATAACGTTAGCGTCGGCGACGACTCAATCCTGGGTGAAAAAGGAAACGGTTGGTCTTATTTGGAAAAAGTGCTGCAAAAGGCCAACGTGGCCCGGTGCGCCGAGATGGTAGGATTGTCACGGCAGGCTTTGAATCTTGCACTAGAATACGCCAAGGAGAGAATAGCTTTCGGACACCCCATCGGCGCATTCCAGAGTATCCAGCACCGCTGTGCGGATATGTTGATTGATACCGACGGCGCCCGGTTTATTACCTACCAGGCCGCCTGGGAAATATCCGAATGTTTACCGGCGGCTCGTGGAGCGGCCGTTGCCAAGGCCTGGGTGAGTCAGGCCAGCCGGCGCGTCATGAAATCGGCCCACCAGGTCCACGGCGCTATCGGCTTTTCAGAAGACCATATCCTTCATTACTACACCAAGAAAGCCCGGGTCGCCGAGACCGGTTTCGGCGATACGGATTTTCAACTCGAACAGATTTTAAAGCTGTACTAGGAGATGGCGGCCGAACGTATCCCTGCAGGTAAGCCTGCTTGCACAGGTACAAATCAACTTGGAATTTCAGCCTGATTGATGCTATGATGGGTGAGATGATGAATATAAAACATGCCGTAGTTTTTCAGCCCTCGGGATTAAGGGGGAAGATAGACGATGGCGTAACGATACTGGAAGCATCGCAAAAACTCGGGGCCGGCATAGAATCTGTATGCGGCGGGAAGGGTATCTGCGGCAAATGCAAGGTCAGGATAGAAGAAGGTTTCTTCGCCAAGTACGGGATAAACTCGTCGATAGCTTCGGTGAAAAATAAAGGTCAGGCCAACCGTAAATTGATCAAACCACGTCAACTTAAACAGGGATACAGGCTTTCCTGCCAGACACGTATTTATGGTGACGTCGTTATCTTTATTCCAGAACAAAGCCGGAAGGGACAGCAGGTAATTCGTAAAGAAGCCACGCCAAGAGATATCAAGATAAAGCCCGTGGTGAAGAAATACGCCGTCGGACTCAAACCGGCTTCCCTGCATGATGCCCTGGGTGATTTCGAACGACTGCAAAACGAGTTATCGAATACTCATAAACTCAAGAATCTTACCATAGATTATACCGTTCTCCAGAAACTGCAAAACACCGTACGCGACGGCAACTGGCAAGTCGCTGTATCGGTATGGCACGGTAAAGAAATCATCGATGTGGCGGCGGGACAAGCTACCAATTCGTACGGACTGGCCGTAGATGTCGGTACCACGACCGTAGCCGGCTATCTCTGCGATCTGGCTACCGGTGAAGTCCTGGCTACCGGTGCCATGATGAATCCCCAGGTAGCCTACGGTGAAGATGTGATGTCCCGTATCGGCTACGCGTCTAAGGGTAAAAAAGAGCTGAAACAAATGAACCGGGTGATTATCCAGTGCCTGAATAAAATAGCTGGAGAAGTAGCGAATAAGTCCGGTATCAATCGCTCGGAAATCATCGATATGGTATTGGTGGGTAATACCTGCATGCACCATTTGTTCCTGAACGTAGATCCCCAGTACCTGGGTAAAACGCCGTTTGCCCCCGCTATACATCATTCTGTAGATATCAAAGCCCGCGACATTGGCTTGAGTATAGCATCCGGAGCCTACGTTCACGTGCTTCCCATCGAAGCAGGTTTTGTCGGGGCGGACAACGTAGGCGTACTTATCACCGAGGAGCCTTATAACCAGGGCGAGATGGTGCTTATCATCGATATCGGCACCAACGGCGAATTGATCCTGGGAAATCGGAAAAAGCTGCTTTCTACATCCTGCGCTACCGGACCGGCTTTCGAGGGGGCGGAGATAAGCCACGGCATGAGGGCTGCTCCCGGCGCGATAGAAAAACTTGAGATTGACCCGAAAACGAAAGAAGTACGATTCAAGGTCATCGGCAACGAAAAGTGGAATACCGAAGACAAGGATATCAAAGCCCTGGGGATATGCGGTTCCGGTATATTCGATGTAGCCGCTCAGATGTTTTTAGCCGGGATTATCGATAAAGGCGGAAGATTCAACACTAGCTTGAAGTCAAAACGTTTCCGTAATGGAGATAATTCCGGGGAATTCGTGATAGCCTGGGCCAAAGAAACCGGTATAGGGCAGGATATCGTTGTCATCCAGCGGGATATCCGGGCCATACAGCTGGCCAAAGGCGCCATGTATTCCGGGGCCAGGATAATGATGAACCGACTAGGGATAAAGAAAATCGATCGGGTGGTGCTGGCCGGTGCTTTCGGCAGTTATATCGATAAAGAATCGGCGGCGGTCATCGGTCTTTTCCCAGATTGTAGCCCGGAAAATGTGACCGCTGTTGGTAATGCCGCCGGTGACGGCGCCCGTATAGCCCTCTTGAATGCAGGCAAGAGAAAAGAAGCGGATGTCATGGCCAGACAGGTGGAATACGTCGAACTAACCGTCGAACCAGATTTCAATCAAAGTTTTACCGATGCCTTGATATTTCCTCATGCCAGGGATAAATTCCCAAGTCTCCAGCACCTTCTTCCGCAGAAAGATTAATTTGATAAAGAAAAGAGTCGATGGCTGTATAGTCTTTTGGAGGTAGCGATGATAGCGACAATAGTGAAATTTCAGGTTAAAGACGAGGTCAAGAAAGCCCTGGGCGATACGGCGGTAGCCCGGGAACACATCGGGAAGGTAGTGGAGGGCTGCCGGAAAATACCGGGACTGAGGGAGAAACACTTCATCATGGACCCGGCTACTTACGCGCAGGGGGCTATGCTGATATGGGAAAAACAGGAACAATTTGAAGACTACCTGAAATCGGTGGAATACAAGACCACCGTCCTGGATATCTGTGAAGGAGAACCGAGTATCGAGATATTCACCTATACCGCCAATCTAACCGAGGGCATCCTTTTCTAAAAAAAATACGCATAATGTGATATTAGTCCTTTTACCCTCCCATAGCTAAAGTGCTAGACTAAAATGAAAGCATATGAGTTATTCTGTCACTGAAGCAAGCTTAGACAGCCTGGAAGCCTACCGGTCTGACCCGCAATTGAAGCTCAATTGGAGTTCTGTTTTTATTACCACGGCCTGGCTGCAGGTGTGGTGGCAGGTGTTCGGCGGTGATCAGGAGCCATTTATCCGCGTCGTTCGTGACGGTGACCGGGTAATCGGGATAGCGCCGCTGAGATTGGATAATGATGCCGCCGCCTTCATCGGGGATACCGACGTCTGTGATTACCAGGATTTTATCATCGAACCCGGTTCCGAAAACGCTTTCTTCGAGACTCTGCTAGATGATTTAAGGGAAAACGGCGTTAAATCGATGGACCTGAAACATGTCCGACACGACTCTACGGTATACACAAAATTAAAGGATATAGCAGAAAAGCGTAATCTTGAAGTTAATTGCTTTCAACAGGATATTTCCGTAGAGATGGACCTGCCGGACAACTGGGAAGCCTACCTGGGTATGCTGAATTCCAGGCAGCGCCACGAGGTACGGCGAAAACTCAGGAGGCTTTCGGAGGCGGGGAATATCGAATATATCTGGTCTGAAAACGCCGCTGATGTGCCGGGATTTATCGATAACTTTTTTAAGATGTTTACTGAGAGTCGTGACGACAAGGCTGAGTTTCTAACGGCGAAGATGGAGTCTTTTTTCAGGTTATTGATAGAGGTAATGGCGGTGGCGTGCGTTTTAAAGCTGGGCGTCCTCCGACTGGACGGGCGTGATATGGCATCGATTATCTGCTTTGATTATAATGATAATATATATCTTTATAACAGCGGTTACGACCCCGAATTTAATTATTTAAGCGTTGGGTTACTGAGTAAGGTCCTCTGTATCAAAGAGAATATTGAGTCGGGGAAAAAGATATTCGACTTTTTAAAGGGAGACGAACCGTATAAATTTCATCTGGGCGGACAGGAAATCCCGCTGTACCGGTGCCAGGTAAGTATTACGTGATACCAGGAGCGATATTTTTGAATATTGAAACGAAGAAACTGAAAATAGCCATGCTGAGTGTCCACAGTTGCCCGGTGGGTAACCTGGGAGCAAAAGATACCGGTGGTATGAGCGTTTATATCCGGGAACTGGCCCGTGAACTGTGTACCCAGGGGCATACGGTCGATGTTTTTACCCGTATGCACGATCCCGCCGACCCGCCGATTGTTGACCTGGGAGAGGGGGCCCGGTTGATACATATCAAGGCCGGTCAGGTAGAAGATATCCACAAGCTGGCCCTGTATTCTTATCTCCCCAATTTTGCCTGCAACCTGGAGAATTACCGTAAACTGAATAACCTACAGTACGATGTGGTCTTCAGTCACTACTGGCTTTCCTGCTGGGTGGGAAAATACATCCAGCTCTGGTGGCAGGTACCCCATGTGGGGATGTTTCATACGCTGGGAGCTATCAAAAACAATATTGGTATCGGTGAGGAAGAACCGGAACTGCGCATTGTCACCGAGACGGAAGCGATGCGAGATTTACACCGGGTTATTACCTCCACGGAAAAGGAAAAAGAAGAAATCGTCCGGCTATACGGCACGGAACCCGGTAAAATAGGCGTGGTTCCCTGCGGTGTAAATATGGACCTGTTCAAACCTGGAGAAAAAACAGCCGCCAGGCAAAAACTCAACCTCAGCGATGAAAAAACACTGCTATTTGTCGGACGAATAGACCCGCTGAAGGGTATCGAGCAGTTAATTGAGGCGTTAACGTATCTTGAATACGGGGGCCGGGTGAAACTGGTGGTGATCGGTGGGGATGAGGACAGCCAGGACGCCATAATCCGATTGCAGTCGATGACGAAACAACTGGGACTGAAAGATAAGGTTTCTTTTCTCGGAATCGTGCAACATCGTGACCTACCGGCCTATTACCGCGCCGCGGATATCTGTGTAGTGCCATCGCATTACGAGAGCTTCGGCCTGGTAGCCCTGGAATCATTAGCTTGCGGCACCCCGGTAATCGCTACCGATGTCGGGGATATGAGTAGAATTATCCAACAGAATGAAACCGGTTATGTCGTTGAAGATAATAATCCCGCAGAACTTGCCGGGAAGATAGGCCGCATGCTGTACAAGATAGATAATAACGGTGTATCGGCAGATATAATAAGAGAATCCGTCAGGGAATATAACTGGGCAAATATCGCCGCCGCGATAAGCCGGGAATTATTCCGGGAAGTTAATAAGAAGATGACCCCGGTAGCTTAAGATACCTTCTTTTCGTACCAGAGGGTTTTACGGTGTAGCTCAAATCCCAGCGAATCATACAGGTTGAGTGCCGATTTATTCTCGCTGTCCACGCTTAGATAAGCCGTTGATATCCCCTTTTCCCGGAGATAGGCCAATCCGGCCAGCAGGACCTTCCGGCCGATTCCTTGGCCCTGGTATGCCGGGTCGGCACCTATCATGTGGATTTCCCCGGCAGGTTCATCACCGGGTAGTATTTCCACCCAGCAGTAGCCGACTATCTTGTCTTCTTCGCAGGAGAGGATGATATTATCCGTCGTCGGTGTACCTAACTGAGTATAGAAAGCTATTGTTTCCGGGGTATTGGGATGATAGCCCCAGTGTCCGTCAAAGGCCAGGTTTTGCACACGCGACAGTTCATTTTCCTCGCCGCTTTCCAGGCATCGGCATTCACGGGATGCATTATCGATATCTTTACTGTTTATCTTGAGTATATCGAGTTTCAAATCAAGATAACGACGAATGGGTTTGAATCCGTATCGGGACAGGACGATTCTGGCAACGTTGTTGTTGCCGGGTACATTGATGTTAATATATTCAACCCCGAGTTCAACGGCACGCTGGAAGGCGCGTTCGAAGAGTTGATTCCCAAGGCCCTGTCGCCGGTACTCGGGGTGTACCCAGCACCTGATAATGACGCGATTGATATCCGGTTCGGGGCGTAGATCGAGGCTCCCGATTAATTCGCCGTCCTTCTTCAGGAGGAACAGGTCCTTTTCCGGTGAGTAATAAGGCCAGGACAGCCATTTTCGGGCTATTTCCGGCGAAGCCGGGTGTCCGGAAGGTCCCAGTTCATTAGATTCCTGGCAGAGAAGGACATATCCATCAAAATCTTCCGGCCTGTAATTCCTGATGCTGTATCCGGTATCTGACATGGCAGGTGGTTGTAGTCTCCCGTTCACATTGTATCAATTTGGGTAATGTTATACAATTGCACACGTGAGCTTATATCCTTCCACTCCGGAAGGTAACGTGCGTCAGCCCATTGTGGCATGTATTCAATGAAGGGTATCATCTGCTCCCACATTTTCCGGAATGGGTGGACTTCAAGCACTTCAGCATCTGTCGTTTCAGTTGGTATCCTGATATATCGAGGCATGACGCCCATACCTCTGCCTTGAGACCATCGCATGAAGCGTTTGATGTGCAGTTCTTTCAGTCCAGTTTCACCATATAATATGGTCACGACTGCTCGCCGGATGGCGTGACAGCCCATTCCTTTTAGCCAGGGTATCCGGGCTTTCTTACAGATGGCTTTCAGTTGGTTATTGATGTTTGCGTCTCTGGTTTTATGCAGTGGCACCATGAATAGGGGCTTTAGTGATGGCGGGATTGGCTGAGGCTTGCGCACTCCCTTCTTTTCAGTGGGGATATTCACTGTCATGGTTTTCAAGTCAATATTGCTGGAATCCATGTATGCAATTTCACCAACTCGACAGCCATAGACAGTAGCTAACGCCATGCGTAAAACCGTCTCTGGCTTAAAATCCATGATGGCCTTGTAGATGATTAGCTCGATATCTTCATGCGAGAATATTGGCTGATTGAATTTATCGGGGAGCTTGGGTAATTCAAAGGGGATAACCTGCTTTCTGCCAGTTAGCTCATCTTCCGGTAGTAAGTCCAGGAATCGTTTGAATTGAGAAATTTTGGTGACGAATGAACTAGTGTCTCTGCCCTCAGTTATGATGTGGCCTTTCGCATCCCTCTTGTCATATCTATTTGCCAGCTTCCTGACAAATTGCAGTATCTCATTCTCAGTGTAGCGCCTCTTGCGACCAGCATCGGAAACGAACCATTTCGCCGGACGCATTAGCTCCCTGATGTATCCACGTGATTTGCGACTGACTTCCAGCTTGAGGCGCATTTGCTGTAGCGGGTCGAATGTATCACTTTGCCACCGTTCGACGGGCTTGGATATTTCACCGGCTACCCTGATATTGTCTTCGCTGGCAACGGGTTCTCTCAAGATGTGTTGGACGATATATTCCCTGATTGCCCAGGGTTCGTTAGATTTGTATAGCTCCAAAGCTTTGGATTCAATGTGAGCGAACACCTTCGGCATTAGCTGGTTGATGTCTTCGTCATTGTAGTGTTCGATTGGCAGATTACGCCTTACGCGTTCCTGGTTGTTGGTGCTTAGTTCTTCGACCAGGAATTGTCTGAGGGTGGATGGTGTTTCCACATCGAAATCTTGGTGTGTTTTGGTTGGTGCTTTCATTTTTTTTCCTCCATTATGATAAATTGCTCCTGGTTAATTTTAGTTATCAATTTTAGTTACCAAGGTGAGATTGGATATATATCAGTCTCACCATGACCCGGCCTAACGTCAGTGGGAACGTTAGTTACCATGCCAACCTGAGTTGGTGATTTCATCGGGTGGCCACTGGTGTTTGGTCTGATTCCCATTTTGCTAGCCGGGCCGAGAGCCGGTCTGATAGACCGTCTGGCGATTTCCGTTTGCCAGGGGTAGATGCCCCGGGTGTGCTTGAACCAGATTAATAAACCAACTAAGCCCACCAACACCAATGCAGAGAGGCTAATCTCCGTTGTGGGAGCGCTTTTGCGTCTCCGCTTCGGCTTTGGTTCATCCAATATCAATTCCTCATCATAGTATGGATTGTCTAAATATCCCTCGTATGGATTGTCTAAATATCCTTCCATGTTGTCCCTCCTTTAGGCGAAATTTTCCACTTCTCCAGCTATGGAGAAGATATCGTCAGCAGTTCCGTAATAATACCAGTCGGCAAGGTTGGTGACGCCCAGATTTATGAGATTCCCAGCTTCAATCATAAATCGATGAATGCCAGCTTCAGCACTTCCGTAGCTATCAGCGATATAAACGTCGCCAGCATTGGTTATGGCTGTCGAAATCATTAACTCACCGTTGGTAGGCTTGGCAACCGGGAATCGTTTCGGCACAGACTTTACTGTGAATGTCTGAGCGAATGGTGAGCTACCCATTTCCAATTCCAGCTTTACTGGGTTCCCTTCGCTTCCTGTGCCGGCTATCTGCGTGGTATTACTTTTATTGCGCTGGATTTCTCGATATAGCAAATAGCCAACTGCTATTACTATTAATAATGTAAGTAGTTTATCTAACTTCATCTTTACTCCCTGGTGGTTGGGGCGGAGGAGGCAAAAACTCCGCCCCTTCACCAACTAAATTTAAGGCAACTGAAAATGCATAAGAGCTCCGTGCGCAATCGACCGTACGCACGAATTTTTTGTTGCCCACTTGGAGGCGACGCGTATGGGAATATAAGCCACCGCGCCCTTTGTATGCGCTTACAGTCGATGTTGTTGACCGTTGCTGAAGGCTTCCTCCGAGTTTATTCATCTTCGTATTCTCCCCCCACAAGCTCAAGAACATCGCTATATCGGAGAAAAACTTTACCGCCATTTGGATTTGGCTGTAGCTTCCTGATTAACCCTAGGCGGTACCAATTTCTCACTGTCTGTGGATGCACATCCAAGATTCTTGATGCTTGTTCCACTGTTACAAAAGTGCGCAATTTGGACTCCATATCTTGACCTCCGCTGTTTGAATGTGTGTCTGCCATATAATAAATTATCACAGAATAATACCCATTGTCAAGGACAAATGGCTCATTGTGCGCACTATTTTCGCCAATTGGCTTGATTTTTGAGACTGGTTACCATAATATAAAATGATTGTGCGCCAGTCAGCTCAATCGATAAATCAAAACGGGAGGTCAAATATGTTCAAGTCTATTTTCAGGCAAATATTCATCTTCGCCATCATTGGGGCATTACTGATTGGCGGTGGAGTATTAGCCGCCACATTGTTTTCTACCGAGGTTCCAAGTAGTTTACACATTAATACAATCGGAAGTATCGAGGTCATTCCAGCTGTGATTGATTTCGGTGATGCCGACCCCGGTGGTGAAACTGCCATGGTAACAATTTCAGTCACGAACACTGGGAACGCCAACGTCAGTTTGTACGCGCGATTAACTGACCCTGAGAATGTCGTGTCCGCTTGGATGTGGGGGCCAGACCTTGGAGACTTCGAAGACCCAACTATCGATAAACTTCTGATTTCTTCCTTTGCTCCGGATGGTGCCCAAGATAAAGAAGTCACCCTGGCTATTGACGCCGATGCTATCGGTGGTGACGTCGAAGGTTTGGTTATCACACTGATAGCCTGCGAGGGTGGCACCGCTCCTGGCTCGTAGTCCAGACTAAGCCACATTGTAGCTGTGTCCGGGGTTGGACTGGAAGCCCCGGACATTTTATTTACTCATCACATTGACAATTTTTACCTCAAGCCCACCCTCAGGGGCAATTTATGCATGTCCCCGCAACCAATGTTATTCTTCTGACTCCCCCTCATCCTCAAGGACATCGTCCACATCAGCCCCAAGGTGGTCGAGCATTCCTAACATCTCCAAATATTGGAAAATAACCTCGCTGGGCTCAGCTTTATATTTCAAGCTAATGCCCAGTAAAATGGCTGACACGATTGGCTTGGTGAGTGTACCGGCGTAGGCCGACATCAGTCTTTCGGCATCTGGTATCAGGTCAGAATGCTTTTCCCGAATATGAGCCTCCAGCGTATCTTCAGTCAGTAGCCATTCCTTACAATATGGACAATTTGGCATGGTACCTCCTATTTTCGATAATCGGATTACTCCGTGCCTCCGGCACTCCGTAATCCTCATTATATATTGTGGATTTGCTTAAAACACGCCTGTAACCACTTTCACGCGTTATTAACATCATTTCCAGGTTGATTTTCGCTAATTTCAATAGTCTTTTCACCAGAATTAACCAGATTTATTTCATCGATAACCAACGATAGCCAGATTTTAGTCTTGTCGTTGGTTAATTTAGCGATAATGGGGCTGAATTTCTCGACCTCTGGTAGCGATTCCAACAGTGGTAATTGTTTCCAGAGCGAGTCAATGTCGTTTTCGCTAAGGTATTGCCAGATGGTAGCCCTAAAATCACCCTCAATATTACTGCCCAGGTATAATTCGGCGGTAGCTTCCTCAGGGGTCAACGCTAATATATTCTCCACGAAATTTTTCACCTCATCCAAAGAGGCTTCTTCGATGTCTGGCTGATAAACAGTGGTATCAAGTTCTGTTTGCTGTGGTGTGCCGGGTTGTTCGGGCTGTTCCGGTGTCGATTGTGGTGGTTCCGGTGGTGGCTCCTGTGTTCTCTCAATACGCTTGGGTTGTGTAGAAGTGAGTCGCTGTGATGGTGCCGGGTAATATTCCGGTTGTTGTGGCGATTGCTGTGGGCGCATTTCTTTTAACGCTCCAATGATGGCTGGGGCAATGGCAGCTATTTCCTGTAACCAAGAGCCAGATTTTTCCGGGAATTCCTCCTGGAAAGCAGTTTTGATTTCTCTGAATTGTTGGATAAGTTCCATGATGTCCGGCTGTACCGGTGTAGCGTCATAGTGATCATTGTCCTGTTCCAGCCCAGCTAAACCAAATTTCCTCCTGGCGATTTCGCGAGTGAAAGATGGGTGGGTTCGCAAATCCTCTTGAAATGCCCTAGCCAGGGTAATGTCGATTTTTGCTCGTTCTTCCTTCAGTTTGTCAGCAGCTGTCCTGTAGCTTCCTCTCTCTTTCTTCTTCCGCTTAAATAGCTTCATAATATAACTACCTCCACAATTTTATCTTTCCAGAGCACCTTTGATTTCTTGTTGCTATCCCGCAAAATATAGCGGTCTTCCAGGTCTTTGTTGATTGTTCCGCTACAATCCAAAATTCGGGTGCCGTCATTCACCTGGTATTTGAAAAAACAATTTGCACCTACCTTTAATCCACTCATGTTACACCCCCTAGTTTTAAGAAAATCTGTAAAAATATCATTCCAATTATTGTCCAGTTTTCAATCATACCTTTACCCCCCTTAAACCATTGCAGTGTTGCAGTAATCACTACTGCACTACTGTAAACACTGCATCACTGCATACTGCAAATATATAATATATATATATATATATATTAAGGTTTAACATACTTCCACGCCTCCCAGAACGTCCTTTCGCTTATCTTGTGCAGTTTTGATAGCTCCCTGATGGTTTTACTTGGCTTGAGTTTGCAGTCTTTTTGCAGGGCATTTTTCAGTAAATCCACTGCATCTAACACCTTAGCCGTCTGCAGTAATTGCAGTGGGTCGATGATGGTTTCAACAATTCCGACGTCGGTGATTTCAACCGTGATATCGTCTGGTTCATATCCGGAATTGCTGACGAATTCCAATATGCGGTCAGGGTTCCTTTTGTCTTTTTCGTCAGCCCTTTTCATGCCGATAATAACATCAGCCCACCGGGATAGATAAGACGTACCTGCTGCCCGGTCCACGAGTTGCTTATATTTCGTTTTGGGCACGTGGTGCAGGATAAGGAAGGCGCAGTCACAATCTTTGATGAGCTTATTGATACGATTAGTCCAGATAATCGTAGCTGGCTCATCGTTATCGCCTTTGGCTGTAGTTCGGAATTTCGAGTCGAGGATAACCAACACCGGCTTTACATCAAAAATCACTTGTTTTAGAATGTTAAATCCCTTATCATCATCACTGTCTAGTACTAGGGGTTCGGTGTATTCAAGAGTCTTGAGATTAGACGGCACTTTACCACCGGTTGCGTCACGTAGCTTCTCCCTGAAGTCGTTCCACCGCTCCAACGCTGCGTACAGGACAACACCCTTTTCCGTATCAAAGTTAAAAACGTCCTCACCCCTGGCTACCTTATCGGCGATAAACACCGCCAACTTGGTTTTGCCAACCTTGGATTGCGCTATCAGCAATGTCCTACCGGTTCTTGGTATCCAGTTTCTACAGACCCATTCCTGGTCAGATTGCATTTTCATTAGCTCATCCCCCTCGTAGAGATATCCGCCGTTTCCATATTTTTTAGCCATGCTAATTCCCCTCTGGTTTAGGCCGACTTACGAACGTGATGCTCCTGGCATCATAGACAATGCCCAGCCGGTCACCCCGCTGGATACCAGCCATTTTCACGAACTTCTGCGGTAGACAAACTATGATGCCAGTGCCATTTTTGATTGCCCTTCTGCTTCCTGACCTGATATTCTGCGTATTCTGCATTATTCCTCCCTAATAAAAAAATCCGGTAGCTTTGCCATCGGCTACCGGACTTAGAAGTGGGTCGCTTATTATTTTTTTAATGTCTTGCGTCTATTCTCTTAATTTTACCTATGACACTTGCTCTTTGTCAATATATATTCAGGGACTATTTTTGCTGCTCCTCAGATGGAAATATGCGATGTTTTAGTTATCGAGTAATACCATGGTTCATCTTCGTCATCGTCTTCCTGACCGGGCATATCGTCATTGATGGGGTCGAATCTCCTCATGCTGTAATTCCTGCCAACGATAGCTCACCCTTGAGTTCTCCCTGAGCTAACTTTTTGCGACCCTGGATTATCTTGTCATAATTCATACATTTTTGCTTGAATTCTACGTGTGCAATTTTATACAATTTATGTGTCCACCGATATATCGAGGAGTTATGCCTGTAATGGAGAATGACATTTATATGATGGTCGTTACACCGCACCCGGATGACGCCGAATTCGGTGTAGCCGGTACGGTCGTCAAGCTGACGCGGGAGGGTAAAAAAGTAGTATATGTAGTTTGTACCAACGGAGATAAGGGGACCAGCGACCGTAATATGAAGCCGGAAGAACTGGCTAAAATCAGGGAAAAAGAGCAGTTGAATGCGGCCAGGCTATTGGGAGTAACCAAAGTAGAGTTTATGCGTTTACCGGACCAGGGACTGGAAGATACACCGGAGTTTCGTAAAGCCCTGGTGCGTTTGATACGGCAGTACCGGCCGGAGGTAGTGGTGACGGCCAATCCGTACCGGAAATACATGTGGCACCGCGACCACCGTGTTACCGGCCAGGTGGTGATGGATGCGGTCTTTCCCTATGCCCGCGACCATTTATCATACCCGGACCTGCTGGAAGAAGGACTGGAGCCGCATAAGGTCAGGGAGGTGTGGCTGTGGGGTGCCGATGACGCCAATCATTACTCTGATGTTACCGATACATTCGATATCAAGATAAAAGCCCTGGGCTGCCATATCAGCCAGGTAGGTGATATACCCCTGGAAATGAGAGACCGGTTACGGGACTGGGCTAAGATGATGGCCGAAGACCAGGATTATGAACTGGGGGAAGCCTTTCACCGTATCCAGATGAGATACTAACAGTCTAATAGACTAGGAAGTCAGCCAGAGAATGTCGCCGCATAAATCGGGACTATGCTCACGGGAAGTGAAAACAGAGAACTCTCCTTTTTCTTTCTTGAGAACCGTTATTTCACCATGCCCGGGATATATCCGGGTTTCTTCAGGCAGGACGAATACTTTATTGTTTAACGAATCGATAATCTGGTGGAATGCGTCCGGTGACCATGTCCGGCCTGGACCCCCCGGGAAAAGCGTATCACCGGAGAACAGGTGCAATCCCCAAAGTAAACACAGCCCGCCCGGCGTATGACCGGGGGTATGCAATACCTTGAAATCGAGATTCCCCACCGCCAAAGCGTCGCCGTCATTCAGAAATATCTCGGGCGGGGGAGAGATACTCCTGGAATCCAGAGTGTGGGCAGCCAGGGGTACGCCCAGTCCGCCCCTTAATGCCTCCAGCGCCCCGGTATGGTCCATATGGTCGTGAGTGAGGAAGATGTACTTTGGATTAGTGCCCTTCAAATTACCCATTATTATTTCACTTTCGGCGGGAGCATCTATCACCAGGCTTTCCCGGGTCTGGTTACAGACTACGGTATAGCAATTGGTACCGTAAGGTCCCAGCTGAAGCTTATCGATACGGATGTCTTCGTCGTTAATTATCGTTGTCATATTCTTATTCTCCGGTATTAGATTACCCGGTAAATTCAATTCCTATTATATCATGTGGTAAAATGTCGTGTACTGATACGCTTATGAAACGAAGACTAGCCAGGATAGCCACCAATATTCTCAATCCTTTTCTGTTGAGTCTGATAATTCTCGTTCTCCTCGCCATGGAATCGACAACCTCTACGGATGAAGCTGTTAAATGGTCGTTAATTGGCCTGGCCCTGAGCGTATTTCCTGTCTTTGCAGTGGTGATATACCTGGTTTCCAAGAAAAAACTCGACGGTATATTTATACATCCCCGTCAGCAAAGACACAGAATTTATATATTAGCCATCTGTTGTGCCGTTCTCGGCTATATCGTTCTCGTGGTGCTGAATGCGCCGGAGTTATTAGTAGCTACGTTCGCCGCCGGGCTGGCGACCGTGATAGTATTCATGGCTATCAACCTTTTCTGGAAAATCAGCCTGCATACCGCTTTTATCACCGGCTCGGTGACGGTGTTAATCATCGTCTACGGTGGAATGGCGGCCTGGACGGTACTGCTGGTTCCGCTGGTAGCCTGGGCGAGGATAGAGATGAAGCTGCATACCCCGGCCCAGGTATTTACCGGGGCGTTGCTGGCCAGTGCTATCGTCACAATTGTCTTCGGTATATACGAGTATATTTGGTAGAAAACCACCCGTACCATTTTCTAAACATTTTTACTATTTACGAATCCCCTAAATACCTAAATGCGGTGTTGACCTGTGTTATAATATTCACGTCTTAAAACCAGAGAATAAAGCGTACCGGGAGTCGATTATATGTACCGGTGTAAACCTATAAAACACATTCTACCGGTGGCCCTGGTATTACTGCTGAGTTTTTTATGTATTGACTGCTCCGCACCGGATGATACGGCTACAGAAACGGCTAAGCCTACACCAGCGACAACCACGACGGTTCCAACAACAGCGACCACCCCGGAAACAACCACCGTTTTCCCGACTACTCCGGCAGATGAATCGGGGCAATCATTTATCTGGAAGATAACATCGGCAGACACGTACGTATACCTGCTGGGTTCAGTTCACGTAGCCGATGCCGATACTTATCCCCTGGCCGGGATTATAGAAAATGCTTTTGCCGAATCTGATATTCTCGTCGTCGAGGTTAATATTAATGAAGTTGATGTACTGGAATCGGCGGCACTGATATTGGAGTATGCTACCTATCCGTCGGGGGAAAGACTTCAGGAAATTCTTCCGGAAGACCTCTATGAAGAATTAGATGAACGATTAGCAGAATGGGGTATCAGTCTGGCTATTCTGGATTCTTACCGGCCCTGGTTTATTGCTAATATTCTGGACGTTACTTCATTGCAGGAAATGGGTTATACGGCGGACTACGGCATAGACATGCATTTTCTGGAAGCCGGTGAAGTGAAAAACCTGGAAATAGTTGAATTGGAAACAGAGGAGTTTCAGATAAAACTACTTGCCGATGTACCCGATGATGTCATGATAAAGATGATGGAAATGAACCTGGACGAACCGGATACTGGTGAAGATATTGAAGAGTTGCTGGAAATCTGGGAAAACGGCGATTCGGCAGCTATGGAAGAGCTGTTATTCGAAGGACTTTACGAGGAACCGGAACTGTTGCCTTATTTTGAAGCCCTGTTTACCAATCGTAATTATATGATGCTCGAAAAAATCGAAGGTTTTCTAGAGGGTGACGAGATATACTTTATCGTCGTGGGTGCCGGGCACCTTGTTGGTGAAGAGGGGCTATTAAACCTGCTGGAAGAAGCTGGATATGTTGTGGAGCAACTCGAGAATTAATGCCCGGAGCTTTTTAGCGAAAGCGCTGGTGCCGGATTATATCATACTTGTGTTTGCTCCAGTCTTTTTCTTGGGCTTTTCGTAGCCCTGACCTGTCACTAAAAAGAAAGTCTATGGGAATCATAATCGTCCAGAATATATTCTTGATAATCTTGTCAATAAAACGTATTCAGAGTCTCCGTTAATCAAAAACGGGGCGTTATTCTTCAATTTCGTGTTCCGGTTCCGCGACCGGCTCTTCCCGGGCAAGTTCGGCTTCCAGCTGTTCCATGAGACGGGCGGCCCTCGGGTAGCCGATGTGGAGTCGTCGCTGCAGGAATGATGTTGACATATTGCTGTTCTTGGCGAGTTCTTTGGCCTGCTCCAGCAGCGGGTCTCGCGGGTGTCCGCCGACCGTACCGGGCGGCGTGGCGGCGATGAGAGTCTCCAGTTTGAGTTTGTCGGGTTCTTCTCTCTCCTGGTTATTCCAGAAGTAGACAAGTCTTTCAATCTCGGGGTCGGAAAGAAAACAGCCTTGAAGTCGTTTTGGCTTGGAGGCTTCGGTGGGAAGGAAGAGCATATCGCCCCGGCCCAGCAGTTTTTCCGCACCGGTTCCGTCCAGGATGGTGCGTGAATCTACCTGCGAAGTGACCGCAAAGCTCATACGCGTGGGGAAATTGGCTTTAATCAAGCCGGTAACCACATCCACCGACGGACGCTGGGTAGCCACGACCAGATGAATACCGGTGGCACGGGCCAGCTGGGCTAACCGGCAGAGATTACTCTCCACCTCGTCAAAGCCAGCCATCATGAGGTCGGCTAGCTCATCGATAATCAGAATCAGGTAGGGCAGTTTTTCATCTCCATGCCGGTTCTTATTATAACCCTCGATGTGACGGGACCCGTCGGCCGCTAATTTCTTATACCGTTCCTCCATCTCCTGCACCAGCCAGCGCAGGACATTAAGGGCTTTATTGGTATCAACGATAACCGGCGTCGCCAGGTGGGGGATGCTGTTGTACTGCGTTAATTCAACCCTCTTGGGGTCGATGAGAATGAAGCGGATGTCATTGGGGGTATTGTGCATTAACAAACAGCAGATAACGGTATTAAGGCATACCGTTTTACCGCTGCCGGTGGCCCCGGCTATCAGAAGATGCGGCATTTTAGCCAGGTCTGAGGCGATTGTTTCACCGCCGGCACCCTTGCCAAGTGCCAGAGTCAGCCTGGACTTCACCAGTGATTTCTGGAAGGGATTTGTCTCTACAACACCCCGCAGACTAACCATGTCTGAGGTAGTATTAGGCACTTCAATACCGACGATGGATTTACCCGGTACCGGGGCTTCTATCCTGATGCTGGGCGCCGCCAGCGCCAGGGCCATGTCATTGGCCAGAGAAGAGATTCTGTCTACCTTGACCCTGGTCTTGGACACCTCGGCCATGGTGACCTGCACGTTGCCGTCCTTGTCTTTTTCTTTAATCTCTTTATATTTCCGGTCCCAGCCCGGTTCGACGCCAAACTGGGTAACCGTAGGGCCGGCGTTTATCTGCACGACCTTGGCATCGACCCCGTAACTGGCTAAAGCATCTTCTATCATCCTGGCCCGCTGCACATTATCGGCATCGGTGAATTCTACCTCCGGGGCCATATCGAGGATATCAATCGGGGGTAGTTTCCAGCCGTCCACGATTTCCAGATTGGGGGCCTGTCCATATTTCCGCCATACTTCTTCAGCCACCTGCTTTAATTCACTCCGGGTACCCTGGGGAGATGATGAAACGGCGGATTTACCGGCGATCGCTTTTAAAGCCGAGGCTTTTTCGGCTAAAGCTTCCAGATTGGCGCGGGATGCCGAGACCTCGGGGGCGATAAGCGGTACGTCCAGTTCTTTCGGTAGAGGAGGTTTGGTATCCGGAGTCCTGGGATTTACAATCCGGGGTACCGGATGGCTGTCCTGTATTTTACGTATCGGCGCCGGTTTTCTCTGAAATAACTCCCAAAGCCAGGTAAAAAATCCGGAAACAACCTGCAGGCTTTCCCGCGGCACCATAAGAACGACGCCGACGATGATAAGACCAATTATGCGTAAAATACCGATAGCGTCGGCGGGAAAGGCTATTATCTCTTGCCCGAATTTTCCTCCCAGGGTGTTAGGGAACATATCACTTACCGGTGAAAAAGCCAGCATACCCCATACCGCCAGAACAAATACCACTCCCGCCAGCCAGCGGTACCAGCGGAAAAGAAGCGTGGACAGTTTCTTCTTCCAGATAATCACAATCAGAGTGATGATAGCGGCTATGATAAATGCCAGGCCGATACCGAAGAGTTCTACAAGGGTATTAAAGCCGTCGACGATGCTTTCCCAGAATACCGCCAGGAGAACCACGATAATAGCCGTCATCCACAGCTGGCGTACCGGCGTAGATATCAGGATACGCCAGAAACTGCGGTTTTCCGGGGATTTTATCGGTTTCCTAGCTGTTTTCGGCCTGGTACTTTTATTTTTTACTTTTCTGGCCATAATCGTAAAATGGTCCTGTTACTTCTCTATTATACCTTAACCATGAAAGGCAGTATCATCGGGCGGCGTTTGGTCTTCTGATAATAGAATTTTTCCAGGGTATCCTTGACCTTGGTATTAATAAAACCCCATTCCGCCACGCGCCCGCTGCCGTGGTCGAGTGTTTTCACTAAAAGCTCGCGGCTTTCCGCCATCATTTCCTTAAATACACGGGCGTCCACGAACCCCCGGGTAACAATATCGGGGCGTCCTACCAGCTTGCCGGTCTGCCGGTTGACGGCGATAATCACCACGACAATGCCATCGCGAGACAGCATCCGGCGGGTACGCAAGACCACGCCGTCGGCATCGCCCACGCTGAGTCCGTCGACATAGACATTACCGGAACCGACCTTGCCGTTCTTTTTAGCTGAATGTGAGGTGAGTTCCAGGACGTCGCCGTCCTCAAGGACAAAGATATTATTACTAGGAATTCCGATCGATTCTCCCAGTCGGGCATGGAGGCTGAGGTGGCGGTATTCACCGTGTATCGGCACGAAGTATTTGGGTTTGACCAGGTTTAATAGCAATTTAAGCTCTTCCTGGCTGCCGTGGCCGTGGACATGCACCTGCCCCAGCTTGTCATACATAACCCGGGCACCCTGCTTGAAAAGACTATCAACCGTCCGGTTTACCAGCGATTCGTTGCCGGGAACGGGAGTGGCTGATAAAACAATGGTGTCGTCGCGCTGGATATTGACGTGACGGTGGTCGCGGTTGGCCATGCGTACCAGGGCTGAAGTAGGCTCACCCTGGCTGCCGGTAGTAACCATAACAATCTTCTCATTGGGCATTCCCTTTAATTCATCGATGCGTCCCAAGACACCGTCAGGGACATTGAGATATCCCATATCCAGGGACATGCGGACCGTATCGGACATGCTGCGGCCGATAATAAAGACCCGTCGTTCGTGTTTCACGGCCGCATCGATAACCTGCTGGATACGGGAAATCAGCGAAGAAAAGGTGGTAACGATAACCCGGCCGGGGGCGTTGGCGATGACGTTCTCCAGAGAAGCCCCGACAATCTGCTCCGAGGGAGTATAGCCGGGGAGTTCCGCATAAGTAGAATCGGAAAGCAATAGCAGCACGCCTTCGGCGCCCAACTGGGCCAGGCGGGATAAATCGGTGCCGTTGCCATTAACGGGCGTGTAATCAATTTTGAAGTCGCCGCTGTGGACGACGGTTCCTTCCGGGGTGGTAATTATTATCCCGGCGGCATCCGGGATGCTGTGGCAGACCGGGAATAACTCTATCTTGAAATTTCCCAGTGTCTCCTGCTGACCGAAATCAAGGAACTTCAGATTTACTCCCTCTTTAACCCTTCTCTCCTTCAACTTGACCTTGATAAGACCCTGGGTGAGTTTTGATGAATAGATGGGAGCATTATTCAATTGTGGCAAGAGGTAGGGCAGCGCGCCGATATGGTCTTCGTGGCCGTGGGTGATAACGATACCCCGGATTTTATCGCTGTTTTCCACAGCATAGCTGAGGTCAGGAATAACCAGGTCGATTCCCAGCATGTCTTCCTCGGGGAACATGAGACCGCAGTCGATGATTAATATATCGTCGCTGTATTCGAGCAGCATCATGTTTTTACCGATTTCACCCAACCCGCCGAGAGGAATAAGTTTCAATTTAGGTTTGACCATATAATTAAACCTCAAACATATTCAGTTGCTGCGGTTGCGGTGCTGTTTCGGGAATGGCTTCGGTTTCAGCGAGTAATTCCGGGATTTTTCGCATATCGGCTTCGATGCTCTGTTTGAGACTCTGCTGGTGCAGGGCTGCCGCCGGATGATACATAGCGAAATAAATGATGCCGGCCTCTTTACGGGCCGTGCCGTGAATCTTGCTGATAGTCTTGCCGGGAAAGTACCGGGCCATGGAATAACGACCCAGCGTCACAATCATCCTGGGTTTGATAATATCTATCTGGCTGTTCAGCCAGTGTTCGCAGTTGGTTATTTCCGTAGGCAGGGGGTCACGATTGCCGGTGGGGCGGCACTTGATGACGTTAGCGATATATACCTGCTCACGGTTCAGGTTGATTAACGCTAGCAATCTATCCAGGAACTGCCCTGCCGGTCCCACGAAGGGGCGTCCCTGCTGGTCTTCATGGAAACCGGGGGCTTCGCCGATAAACATGATATCAGCGTTTTCCGCCCCTTCACCGGGCACTACCCGGGTACGGGCTTTAGCTATATCGCACGTATGACAGAGTTCTATCTCTTGATATAATTCAGTCAATAATGACATATAAATATCCTGCTCTCTGAGGTATGATAACATCGCCGGTAGGTCAAGTCAACGCACCCACACACGTCCAATCATTGCCTTCCAGTCTCAATACCGGGCGTAGCTAGATCGACAACCCATGCCTAACGTACTACAGGATAACCCGATGATTCCCATTCCGTTATACCGCCGGACATATTATAGATTGCCTGAAAGCCCAGCATAGCCATGGTATCCCGGGCCCCGGCGCTGCGCCTGCCCGAGCGGCAGTAGACAAGATAAGTCTTCTCTTTATCCAGCGCTTCCAGTTGGACTAATAAATCACCGGAATTGAAATCGATGTTGAAAGCCCCGTCAAGGTGCCCGCCGGCATATTCTTCAGGGTTACGGACGTCAATAATTATAAAATCCGGTTTACCGGTGTTGTCCTGAATAAAGTTGAGAGCTTTTTGAGCATTGATATCGTAGATTTGCTGTTCTTGCTCAGGAGTCTCCGTGCAGGCTTCTTCACCGGTAATCAGGTCGCAACCGCCCATGATTATAGACGTGATCAATAATACGAAAATAGCCGCTATTAGTGCCGAATTACGGATTGTTTTCAACATAATAGATATCCCTGGGTATCAGTAGACTTTACGACTATTAGAGTTCTACCATTTTCACAGAATAAACGTTGGGTATAGCCAGTATCTGCTGCTGCTTGTCTTCCTGCAATGGTTCGTCCAGTGTTAATACCAGTAAAGCCTTTCCCCGTTTCTTGAGACGTCCCAGATGCATGGCGCTGATATTAATATCGGCGTCTCCGGTTATCTTACCTACCGCACCGATAAGACCGGGGCTGTCCTGATGGTCGCTGAAGAGGAAACAGGAACCGGGAGTTGGTACGATATCCAGCCAGTAGTCATCAATCCGCACAATATGCATCTGACCGTGCATGACGGTACCGGCCACGGCAAAAGACGCCTGGTCGGTGACTATCTCCACGGTAACCAGGCTGGCGTAGTTCTCGCAGGCGGGGTCTTTTTCTTCCACTACCGAAAGCCCCCGTTTGGCGGCTACCAGACCATAATTGACCAGATTTACTCTTTCATCACTGGTGCCTTCCATCAAGCCGCCGATTACCGCCGCTTTTATAATATTGGTATCGTATTCGGCGATATCACCTTCGTACCGGATGCGGATGGTCTTCGTCTGGCCTTCAGCTAACCGGTAAACGAGTTTGGATAATGTATTGGCAAGTTTTATATACGGTGCCAGTGCCTGCATGGTTTCCGATGGTATGTAAGGGACATTTACCGCCGACCTGGCGGGCAACCCCTGGAAAACATCGACAATCTGTTCGGCTACATCCCTGGCGGCCAGTACCTGGGCTTCAGCCGTCGAAGCACCGAGGTGGGGAGTTACGATGATGTTATCGACATTAAAGAGGATGCTTTCGGTAATCGGCTCCTGCTCGAAGACATCGATAGCCGCGCCGGCGATTTCCCCGGCCTTGATAGCTTTTACCAACGCTTCCTCGTCGATAAGTCCACCGCGGGCGCAATTGATGATGCGGGTATTCGGTTTTAACTTGGTTAACTCTTTGATGCCGATCATTTTCCTGGTCTTGGCGTTCAGGGGTAGGTGCAGCGTGATGAAATCCGATTCTTTAAAAATGCGCTCGAGATCAACCAGTTCTACTTGGATTTTCTGGGCATATTCCTCGGAAACCATGGGGTCGCAGCCGATGAGTTTCATCTCGAAACTCCGGGCGCGTTTGGCTACTTCGGAGCCGACATTTCCCAGTCCGATAATACCCAGGGTCTTACCCCGTAACTCCGTACCCATGAATTCATTACGGCGCCACTCACCCGAGCGCAGCGAGTTGTTAGCCTGGGGGATATTCCGGGCGGATGACAGCAGTAAGGCGATAGCATGTTCCGCTGCCGATACGGTGTTGCCGGTGGGGGCGTTTATTACCAGGACACCGCGTTGTGTAGCCGCTTCGACATCTACAGTGTCTATACCTACCCCGGCGCGGGCGATGACCTGTAGTTTATGACCGGCTTTGATTATTTCGGCGGTGACATGTGTCTGGCTGCGTACTATCAGGGCGTCGTAGTCGCCGATGATTGATATGATTTCCTCGGGATTGAGTTGCGTCTTGATATCAACCTGAGCTACCTCCCGGAGGATGGCAATACCTTCCTCGGATATCTCATCGGTAATCAGAACTTTCTTTTTATCAGCCATACGCTATCCCTCGATTTTTATGGTGAAAAACCCGCCTTGGGTAAAATATCCTTCAATGCCGCCAGGAGCTCTTTTATATCCTGTTCCGTCACCAAGCCCAGATGCCCGATGCGGAATATCTTGCCGCCCAGGGTCTGCTGTCCGCCGGCCAGGACTATACCGTATTCCGATTGCATTAACTCACGCAATTTGCTCACGTCGAGTCCGTGAGATGCCGCCACCGCGCTGACGGTATTAGAAGCGTATTTTTCATCGGCGAACATGGAGAGACCGAGGGCTTTAACGCCGTCCCGCGTCATTTGCCCGATGCGTTTTTGCTTATCGAAAATACTCTGGATACCTTCTTTCAAGAGTATATCCAGGGCTACCGAGAGAGCGAACACTACCGAAATGGCCGGCGTCCAGGGATTCTCGCCTCTTTCCAGGTAGCTCCTGGCTTTCCCGAAGTCCCAGTAAAAACGAGGCATGGTAGCTTTTTCAAAAGCTTTCCAGCCCTCCGAGCTGATGCTGGCCATGGCCAGTCCCGGTGGTATCATCCAGCCTTTCTGGGAACCCGTAACAACAACATCACACGCCCATTTACCAACCGGTAAATCTATGGATGAGAGGCTGCTGATAGCGTCTACCAGTAACAGCTTCCCGGCGCCCTTGACCACTTTACTGATGGCCTCGAGAGGATTGGTAACACCCGTGGATGTCTCGTTGTGGGTAACCAGGACAGCCTTGATACCGGGATTGGCCTTGATAGCGTCTTTGACGGCTTCCGGGTCGGCGGCTTTGCCCCACTCTACATTAAGGGGAATAACCTCGGCGCCGAAAGTCCTGGCGATGTTCGCCCAGCGGTCGCCGAAAACGCCGATGGATACCGAAAGCACTTTATCGCCGGGTGACAGGACGTTGACCACAGCCGCTTCAAGACCCCCCGTACCGGAGCCGGTGAGAATATAAAGGTCATTCCTGGTCTGGAAAATCTCCTTGAGTTTATCCGTAACATCGAATAACATTTTTTTAAATTCCGGACCGCGGTGATTAATCATCGGCCAGGCCATTGCCTGGAGGACTTCCGGCGGACAGGGGGTAGGGCCGGGTACGCGTAACTGTGCCATTTATTACTCCTTGTAAATGCTATTGATCAGTATTAATAATCACCTTGAGAAAGCGGCGTTTGCCAACTTTAAGTATGCTACCGTTTTTTATAACGATCCCATACTTGGCTAAATTAGGGTCTTCTACAATATCGATTTTTCCCCCATCGACACTTAAAGCCCCTTGGTTAATTAGCCTGTTAGCCTCACTACGGCTCTTTACAAGATTTTGTTCAAACAAGAATTGAGAGATGATTGAAACTGGTATAAACCATTCTTCCGTTTCGGGTTTACCAACTTCTCGTCCACTAACCAACATTCCTTCTTCGTTAATTGATTGACTTTTTAAGCTTTTGAGTAATTCTTTGGTTATTAGAAGCTTTCCCTCCGGTATATCATCCGGCAGTTCCTTGTTCTGGACTACACTTACAAAATGTTTCTCAGCGTCTATAGCATTTTTCTCGGTGTAGAGCTGGGTGACGATATTCCTCGCCAGCTGTTTTTTCAGGTACATCGGGTTCACGCCGTTATCAATCTGTTCCCCGAGTTTCTTCAATTCTTCCTCGTCAATATCGGTGAGTAGCTCGAAGTACTGCATGATAAGCGTATCGGTGATAGACATCACCTTGCCGTATATTTGTTCCGGGGCCTCCGACACGCCGATGTAGTTACCGGTACTCTTGGACATCCGCTGGACACCGTCGGTTCCTACCAGGACCGGAAAAGTAAGACATACCTGAGGCTTCAGACCAAAAGCTTCCTGGAGGCGGCGCCCGGCCATAAGGTTGAAAAGCTGCTCGGTAGCGCCGATTTGTACGTCGGCTTTCAAATGAACGGCATCGTAACCCTGCGCCAGGGGGTAGAGCAGTTCGCGCAGCCAGATGGGGTCGTTATTATCGATACGATTACGCAGGCGGTCGCGGACCAGGAACTGCTGTACGGTAAAACACGATGCCATGCTGATAACATCGGCGAAACTAAGCTTACTCAACCATTCGTAATTATAACGGATTTCGGTTTTATCCGGGTCGAGTATCTGCATGGCCTGTTCGGCATAGGTCTGCGCGTTGTGCTTGATTACTTCCTCCAACGCTATGGTACGGGCTTCATCGCGGTCACTGGGGTCGCCGATTAGCGTGGTGAAGGTGCCTATTAAGAAAGTCACTTCGTGTCCGTAATCCTGGAACCGGCGCAATTTTCGTAATTGGACCATATGTCCCAGGTGGATATCAGGCGCGGTAACATCAAAACCACAGTAAACGCGCAGCGGCCGCCCCTCTTTACCGGCGTCGATAAGTTTCTGCCGAAGGTCACCGGCCATCGTTTCTTTTATCTGGGCATCGCCGAACTCGGAGCCCCACATTAAAGCCGCAACTTGCTGGTCTATGGATTCCAACCTGAATTCTCCTTAATTAGAACTGTAATATTGCTTAACGGGCTTTCACGGTTTCCAGTATGGATTTGCCGTTTTTGATATCCTTGGCTATCTGTTCTTTTAAATCTTCGATATCGGTAAATTTTTCTTCGTCACGCAGCTTGCCCACCAGGTCTACGGACAAATCGTTGCCGTACAAATCGCCGCTGTAATCAAGTATATAGGTCTCGATGGTGCGTTTCTCATGCTCGAAGGTAGGGCAAAGCCCGACGTTCGTCATCGATTCGTAGGCATTGCCGTTGATATGAGCCCAGCTGGCGTAGACGCCGTCGGGCGGTAGAGCCTGGCCTTTGCTAACATTTAAATTAGCCGTGGGAAAGCCCAGTCCTTCACCTTGGCCCGTACCGGGAACAACCTTGCCGTGCAGACTGAAATAGTGACCGGCCATTTTGCGTACCCGTGGCATATCCCCCGCCGCCATAGCCTGCCGGATGGCGGTACTGCTGACAATCTCTCCACCTATTTCCAGGGGAGGAACGGCGGTAAAACCAAAGCCCATCTCCTGGCTTAGTTCTTGTAGCGAAGCAGTATCACCGGCTCTTCCCTTACCCAGGGCAAAGTCACCCCCGACGACGAGGTGTTTCATCTTGAGATATTTCTGAAGGAGAGTAATAAACTCACGGGGAGAAAGCCGGGCGAGTTCGGTATTAAAGGAAAGCGGCACCACAAAGTCTACGCCCTCATTTATCAACAGGCTGGTCCTGGTTTTCATATCGGTGAGAAAGGGGAGCCTGGCTTTGGGGAAAAGTACATCTTCAGGATGCTGCCGGAAGGTGACCACACCGGTTAATAAAGACTCTTTACCGGCCTGTTCTTTCAATTTAGCCAGCAGGTGTTTATGTCCCCGGTGTACGCCATCGAATACACCGATAGTAATCGCTGTATCCTTCGCGGGTGAAATCCTGGCTAACTCGTCCTCGACCAGCACTGCTTCTTCTCCTGATGTTATGGGTAGATTCTTCAGGATCGTAACCGATATTTGTCAATAATCCATCCGAACCTTTTATAAATAAATAGTATCATAAGGCAGGCTAGGCGTCAATGAAGTGAAGGGAACAGTTAACATAATAGTAGTACGAATAATAGTAATATTTCGGCTTATTTCCCGGATTACTGAACAAAGCTGTAGAAAATCAGTCCCGCCGGCATTTTAGGGTAAAAATAGGTGGATTTTTTTGGCATGCGGCCACCGCTGTCCGCTACCGATTTGATATCAGTCGGTGTAACCGGATTGACGAGAAACGCGAGCTGGTATTCCTGTGATTGTACCAGACTGACCGCTTCACGGGCATCATGAGTATAGGAGAGTAGCGAACCGATAGCTTCCGGCGTAAATCCCATAATGCCTTCCAGTATCAGATGGTCCACCACGCTTACCCCAAGCTTCTGATTATAATCGGCATGCAGGTCAGGTAATACCTGGTTAAGGGTAATATCCTCACGTGTTTCGAGCAGTAAATAATACTCCGGCAATAAGCCGTAAAGTACCAGGCTGACCTTATTTTTGCCTTTGCCCGATAACAGTTTGACGACATCATCGGGGGAACGGTCGCCTGATGGGATTTTACGAACGGTAAAACACGATTCCAGCCCGGATATCAGGCCGGTGAGATTCCGCCGGGAAATGCCTCCCAGCAAGCGGTGTGCCGGTAAAATCAGCAGTCCGGGGTCGTTGAATTCCATCAGCGACATCATTACGAAATCGTAAGGCGCCTCACCTGATTCGGATGCGCCGAAACGTCTTTCCCGACGGTAGGTCAGGGCGCTTTCGTAGCGATGGTGACCGTCAGCGATATAGAGGGGCTGCTGGGCAAAATACTGTTTAAGGTTGTTGATTACGTCGGCGTCCTCTATAGACCACAGATTGTGTGACTTACCATTTTCATATTCGGCATGAAGCAGAGATGATTTAGGGGTTGCGGACTCAACTAAAACAGCGACGTTATTATCCGTATCATCGTATAAAGCCAGGATGGGGCTGGTATTAGCCTGCAGCGTCCAAAGAATACTCAGTCGGTCACTTTTAGCCCGGGAAAATGTGCCTTCGTGTGGACGAACCACCATTTTATCCCATTCTTCAAGCTTGACCAGGCAGGTAATACTGCGACGGCAGTATTCCCGGTTACCGTAGCGGTAACGGTGGTCGTGGACGTATATCGCCGGCTGACTGTCTTCCTGAAGAATTCCTTTTTCCAGCCAGTTGTTCAGGTTGACCGAAGCCCGGGTGTATCTGTTATCGGTTTCATTGTCCTGCGGGAGTTCCCGTCCGAACTCAATACGTACGAAATTATTATCGCTGAGGTCGTATAGTTCCTGTTGCCGGGCCGGGGAGATAACATCGTAGGGCGGACAGAGGACTTGTGTCAGGTCTTTTACCGACAACGGGTTGTAGTGTATGCCGCCAAACGCGCGAATATCAGTCAAATCCGGCTCCTGCCTTGTCCAGTGGATAAGTATATCTAAGTTTAGCGTATCACTAAAATTTAGCGCAAGTAATTATAAGATTATTTGTTCTTGATATAACCAATGGTGAATGTTAATATTAAACATGATTATCCGGAAACTCGTCGTCGGGCCGATTGCCAGTAATTGCTATATCGTCGGTTCCGAATCCACTAAAGAAGGCATTATCATCGACCCGGGTGCCGACGCCATAGATATTCTAGCCACCGTTGAAAAAGCCGGATTAACCATTAAGCTGATAATTCTTACCCACCGCCATCCCGACCACGTGGGTGCCGCCGCGCAGGTAAAACAGATGACCGAGGCCGAGCTGGCTACACACGTTGAGTGTGCCCGGTATTTACCGCAATCGTCCAGCTATGTTTATGAACCTCCGTACCAGGGAGCGCCCAAGCCGGAACGCATTCTAAACGACGGCGACGGCATTAATATCGGCGGACTTCATTTCACCGTTCTTCATACCCCGGGACATACGCCCTGCGGCATCAGTATTTACGGTGAAGGGCACGTTTTTACGGGAGATACTCTCTTTAACTACGGCATCGGACGATATGACCTTATCGACGGCGACTACGACCAGCTGATGAACGGCATCAAGACCAAGCTGCTTACCCTCCCCCCGGAAACAATAGTCCACCCCGGCCACGGTCCCGACTCTACGATAGCAACTGAGATAAGGGCCAATCCATTTTTAAAATAAAGATTCAGACTTATCGTTACCAAAGGATTCCCGCCTTCCTGGGAATGACAGCATATTAGGCCAATGAAAAAGGGGCATGACCTTAATAATCATGCCCCTCTTATATTTTTAAAAGGCTGGTTTATCCGATGAACAACGGGCACATCACCAGCGTAACGGTAGCTAAAAGTTTAACGAGTACGTGTAGCGAAGGTCCCGCAGTATCTTTAAGCGGATCGCCGACAGTATCGCCGACGACCGCCGCCTGATGGGCGAATGACTTCTTACCAAGGACCTCTCCGTTTTCATCCTTTAACTGGTCGTCTTCAATCATTTTCTTGGCATTATCCCAGGCGCCGCCGCCGTTATTCATGAAGGACGCCATCAATATACCGACGATGGTACCTACCATGAGTACCGCGGCTACTACCATGGCGGCGTCATAACCCCCCGGTATGAAGCGGAAAGCTACGCCGATGATAATGGGGCCCAGGACGGGAAGCAGGCCTGGAGCTATCATTTCTCTAAGACCGGCACGGGTGGTGATATCCACTGCTTTACCGTAATCTGGCATATGGGGATGTTCCGGGTCCTTCGGATTTAGTATCTCGGGATCGGCGCGGAACTGTCGGCGGACTTCCTCGATGATTTTAGAGGCGGTCTTGCCGACGGCTTTAATAGCCCAGGAGCTAAATAGGAATACAATCATGGCGGCAAGCAGGGCACCGACGAACACCTCAATGCGGGAGATGTCCACCGAGACCAGGGGATTTTCCGGCCGCAGGAAGTTGACGCGGTCGATGTAGGCCTGGAAGAGAAGGAAAGCGGCCAGTCCAGCCGAGACCATGGCATACCCCTTTGTCAGGGCTTTAGTCGTGTTACCGACAGCATCCAGGCGGTCGGTGATACGCCTGATTTCCGGTCCGGCACCGGCCATCTCGTTGATGCCGTTGGCATTATCGGTGATGGGACCGAAGGTATCCATGGAAAGGACGTAAGGACAAGTCATCAGCATTCCCATCGTAGCAACGGCTGTGCCGAAGGCGCCACCACCGTGAACGCCACTCGTATCACCCATCCAGTAAGCTAACAACAGGGCGACCCCGATAACAATCGCGGTGGCGAAAGTAGTGGCAAAACCTACCGACATTCCCATTATTATGTTGGTAGCCGGCCCAGTTTTAGAGGCTTCGGCTATTTCCTGCACCGGCTTATAACGGGCTTCCGTATAGTACTGGGTGACAAAGATGATTACTACGCTGGCGATTAAACCTACCAAACCAGCGGCGAAGAGCCACCAGTTATCCAGCATGACGTATACAGTTATAGCTAAACCTATTACGGATAAGGCTATGGATACGAAATATCCCCGATTGAGAGCATTCATAGCATTTTCATTCTCTTTTGCCTTGACGAATAGCACACCTATCATGCTGGCTATCATTCCGAAACCACGGACACACAGCGGGAATAATATCCAGGCTATATCTCCCGTAGCTAGATAAGCGGCAATACCGAGTATCATGGCGCCGATATTCTCGGCAGCAGTCGATTCAAAAAGGTCGGCACCACGACCGGCACAGTCGCCGACATTGTCACCAACCAGGTCGGCAATCACAGCCGGGTTACGCGGGTCGTCTTCCGGTATACCCGACTCGACTTTACCGACGATGTCAGCCCCGACGTCAGCCGCCTTGGTGAAGATACCGCCGCCTAACTGAGCAAACAGGGCAACAAAACTAGCGCCGAATCCAAAGCCAACGATTAGATGTGGGGCGATTTGCGGATTTTCGTAGCCACCGTAGGCGAAAAAGATAATCGTAACACCGATAAGGCTCAGGGCGGTGATAAGAAAACCGGATACGGCGCCACCGCGAAGCGCCACTTTGACCGCTTCGGTAAGGTTTTGCTGGGCCGCTGCAGCACAGCGTACGTTGGACTTAACGGCGATATACATGCCGATAAAACCAGCCAGTCCAGAACAGAAAGCGCCGACAAGGACAGCAACGCCAGTCCGCCAGCCGATAGCCCACTCGTCTAAACCTTCGACTTCTGTCCCGCCGAGTACGGCAACTAGAACACCGATGACTATCGCTATTCCTACCGAGTACATTGCAATAGTGCTGTACTGGCGCTTGAGGAAGGCCCAGGCTCCCTGGAATATAATATCACCAATTTCCTTCATTTTAGGGGTACCCGTAGGGCGTTTTAAAACGTTTCTGGCCAATATAATGGCAAAGATAATCGTAATTACCCCAGATATGGGTACAATCCAGAATATTCCTGGCATTTCACCTCTTTTCCAGCTGAAACAAGACAGCTTAAGTTTGGTTTTATATTCTCCCGGTAATATCGCTTTGGATTATCACCCGGTTAATTTGGAATATTTTTAGAATATTTAAAGAATAGAGCAGGATATACTACTCCTGCTCTAACAATATTTATAATTGATGACCTCGGTCATATGCACAAATTATATATTATCGGGAATACGTTGTCTATAGTCTGTTCCGTCAGCCATGTTCATCAAGTTCCAGGAGTCATATCCCGCACACTACCCGAACTTGATACGCGGTAAATCGGCTTCCTTCATAGTATCGGCCATCGTCCAGAAATACGCCTCTCCCTGGTAAACCTGGAATACCGCCAGCAGGGGGTTGTCAGGTTCGGTAATACCGAAGTTCTTAACGAACGGTCTTTCCTCGATGCATTTCGCCCGGATGGCCTTATCCGTGATGATTTTCGCCAGGCCGGAAACCCTCATCACTTTACTAAAATCCTTGGTCTGGAAATAAAGTTCTACCTTGGGATTCTGTTCAATCTGCTTGTACAGCGCTTTCACCGACTGAGCTTGTAAATAGAATCCGGTTTCGTCGGCGTACCACATCCCCATAGCTCTGACACGGGGTTGGTCGCCATCGGCGGTGGCCAGGTAGCAAGTTTTATTCGCATTGGCAAATTCATAGCAGTCTTTAAAGTCCATTTATATACTCCTTTATACCCAATGATTCTGATTAAACTGCCGATTAACCGTTGGGATTCCACTTAACGTCGGCATAGCGTTCTCTCAGCTTGGGTTTTTCAATTTTGCCGGTGGGATTACGGGGAACGTCGCCGAATAATATAATCCTGGGCCAGGCGTATTTAGGCAGCAGAGGCTCAAAATAGGCATGCATGTCTGCTTCGGTGACTTCGGCGCCAGCTTTAGGTTCAACGACGGCGGCGACAACTTCACCGTATCTTTCGTCGGGGATACCGATGATAGCCACGTCTTTTACATCGGGCTGCCCGATTAATACCGATTCTAAATCTACCGGGAAGATATTCTCGCCGCCGCTGATAATAAGATCTTTCTTTCGGTCGATATAATATATAAAGCCGTCCTCGTCCTGCTTCACCAGGTCGCCGGTATACAGCCATCCGTTCCTGAGTGTCTGGGCGGTGAGTTCGGGGTTTTTGTAATATTCTCTCATAATATGGTTTCCCTTGAGTATCATCTCACCGACTGTCCCCACCGGAACGTCCTCGTCTTTATCGTTGACAACACGGGCATCGAGGTTCAACCGGGGATAACCCATAGAACCCAGCTTGTGGATATTCTCCAGTCCAAGGTGTATGCAGGGGCCGGACGATTCGGTGAGGCCGTAGTTCTCTTCATACTGTATACCGGGGAAGTGTTTGAGGAACCTCCTGACCAGCACCGGTGGAATGGGTTGGGCGCCGGAATGCACCAGCCTCAGCGAGCTAACGTCATAATCTGATAGCTTAAGGTCGCCCCTGTCCAGAGCGGTTACGATGTCCTGTAGCCAGGGCACCAGCAGCATACAAAGAGTGACTTTTTCTTCATGGATGAGTTTAAGTATAAGGTCAGCGGTAATGCGTTCTCCTCCGGTGGTCATCACCGCCCGGGCGCCGGCAATAAAGCTGCCGAACCAGTGCATCTTGCCGCCGGTGTGATATAGAGGCTGAATGAGGAGAAAGCAGTCCTTCCTGGTTTCACGATGCGAGAAATTCTCATTGACGGCAACGTGCTCTAGGTTCCGGTGGCAGAGCAGGGTTGCCTTGGGGTCGCCGGTCGTACCCGAAGTAAAATAGAGTCCGGCTTCGTCTTCACTCTTCAATTCAATATCCGGGGGTTGGGTAGAAGAATCCGATAAAACCTCTTCGTAGACTTCCATTCCGTTCGGAGTGTTCTCCCCGAGGAAGATATAGCTCCGGATGGTAGGTAAATCCGCGCGGATTTCTTCAATCCGTTCGGTAAAATTCTCATCGAGAATCATGATCTTGGGTTCGGCGATATCAACACAATATTTTATCTGGCGGCTGATAAACCTGAAGTTTAAGGGAGCCGCCATAGCACCCGCCCTCAGGATACCGAAGTAGGCTTCCAGCCATTTGGCAGAGTTCATCATTAGATGAATAACGACATCACCCTTCTTTATCCCTCTTTTTATCAGGGCGTTGGCCACGCGGTTGGTCCTATCATCAAACTCTTTCCAGGTTATTTCTTTCCTGAGATTTTTACTGGGGGTAACTTCGATAATGGCGATAGAATCGGGATACAATCGGGCATTTCTGGACAGAATTTCTGTTATGGTCATGGGCGCCACTCCTTATGGTATGGATTCAGATAACCTTTACCGGAGAATCGATATTCGAGAAAAATCAGATGTATTATACATATCTTTATAATATCCCGGGTACCCTTATCAGGCACGCGGGACACGCTTGATTATATTCCAAACGGCCGTTTCATGTCAATTTGCTCAATCTGGAGCGTTCTTGAACACTGTGATATAATTTTTAGGTATGTTCGAGCAATTAGAGAAAATAGAGAAGCGTTATGAAGAAATGGGCCGGAAAATGGCCGAACCGGAGATTGCCACCGACCTTCCCCGGTTACAGGAGCTGGCGCAGGAGCGCGCCGATATAGAGCCGGTTGTCAAGGGATTCCGCGAGTATAAAGATGTTAATAAATCACTGGAAGAGACCAGGGCGATGATTAACGACGGGCTTGAAGAAGAAATGATAGAAATGGCCAAACAGGAGATTGAAACGCTGGAAAAGCGCCGGGATGAATTGACGGAACAGCTCAGGATGTCGCTGCTGCGCAAGGACCCCAACGATAAGAAGGATATCATCATGGAGATACGGGCGGGGGCCGGCGGGAACGAGGCCGCGCTTTTCGCCGCCGACCTTTTCCGTATGTACAGTCGCTACGCTCAGAAACACAACTGGAAAACGGATATTATCAATGTTAACGAAAGCGGCATCGGCGGCATCAAGGAAATTATATTTGAAATCAGCGGTAAAGGCGCCTATAGCCGGCTTAAATATGAAAGGGGCGTGCACCGGGTGCAGCGTATCCCGGTTACCGAGTCCTCGGGCCGGATTCATACCTCCACAGCCACGGTCGCCGTCCTGCCCAAAGCCGAAGAGGTCGACATTGATGTTAATCCGGACGATGTCAAGGTAGACGTGTTTCACAGCGGCGGCGCCGGGGGGCAGAACGTAAATAAAGTGGCCACTGCCATCAGGATGACGCACGTACCCACTGGGATGGTTGTCGTCTGCCAGGACGAACGTTCGCAATTACAGAATAAGATTAAAGCCATGTCGGTGCTGCGTACCAGACTATTGGATATAGAACAGCACAAGCAGAACGCGGAAATTACCGAGTCGCGTCGTTCCCAGGTAGGTACCGGCGACCGCTCGGAAAAGATAAGGACTTATAACTATCCTCAGGATCGCCTGTCAGACCACCGCATCGATTCATCACTGCATAACCTGGATAAAATTATGGATGGTGAAATCGACGACCTGATTGACACCTTGATATCTGTTGAGCAAACGAACCAACTCGAGGAAAAAGCGGTGTGAAGCTGAAAGAAGCTTTAACTCATGCTCGTGAAATACTGGATAATCAACATATCGAAGATGCTTCACTGATAGCGGAAGTACTGTTGCGGCACGTGCTGAAAATAGACCGTGCCCGTTTTTATACCGAACTGAACACAGACCTGACCGAAGAGCAAAAGCAGTATTATCTTAAGCTGGTCGAACGCCGCTGTACCGGAGAGCCGACCGCCTATATCACCGGGCACCGAGAGTTTTATGGTCTGGATTTCATCGTAGATCGTAATGTGCTCATACCCCGGCCGGAAACCGAGTTATTGGTGGAAAAGGCCCTCGAATTTGCCGGAAAACATCAGGTATCAACTATAGCCGATGTCGGCACCGGGTGCGGCGCTATCGTTATCAGCCTGGTTAAAAATCTGGCAGAAGACATCAAGATATACGCCCTGGATGCGTCGGATGAAGCTTTAGAGATAGCCGGGAAGAATTGCCATGAGCACGGCGTATCCACTAGCGTGGAACTCATCCGCAGCGATATGCTGGCTTCGCTGACGGAGTCGGTGGATATGATAGTGGCCAATATGCCGTATTTCAAAACATCGGAGCTGCCCGTCCTGGGTCCCTTAAGCTTTGAACCGACGCTGGCTCTCGACGGCGGCGAAACCGGACTGGCCGCTATCGAACAAATATGCCGCCAGGCTTTCAATAAAATCCGACCGGGAGGCAGCCTGCTGCTGGAAATAGGCCAGGGCCAGGCAGGGGATGTCAGGGATATTCTCTCCGGTGTATTTCCCGCCGCCGTTATAGAAGTATATCCCGATTATGCCGGCATAGAGCGTGTCGTCGCGGTTTATTTGACATAGAAACAGACAAGATGCTAAATTACTCAGGGATTCTCCCCGGATAATTTTATTCTAGAAAGAGTGCGCCATCACAAATGAATATCATCGTATGTGTTAAACAGGTTATCGACCCCGAAGCTCCTCCCCAGAGTTTTCAAATAGATTCCGCTACTAACAGGGCCGAGATGCGCGGGGCATCCCCGGTTATCGATCCCTATGGGGAGTACGCCGTTGAAGCGGCTTTGAAGATAAAGGATACCGTAGGCGGCAAGATAACTATCATAACCATGGGTAACAACCTGCTCCGTGAAGTGGTTAAAAAGCCCCTGGCTATGGGAGCTGATGGGCTTATTTTGCTGGAGGATGAAGCCTATGAAAGCGGGGATAGCTGGACCACGGCCCAATCCCTGGCGGCGGCAATCGAGAAAGTAGCTGAATACGATTTAATACTTTTCGGTAGGGAAGCCTCGGATACCAATGCCGGACAGGCCGGCCCCGGGATTGCCGAGATACTCGGTGTTCCCTGCATATCCATAGTCCGTAAAATTGACATAAATGAAAAACTGGCCAGGATAGAGAGGGTAACCACCGACGGTTACGAGGTTATCGAAGTCAACCTTCCGGCGGTGTTCACCATCAGCAATGAAATCGGTGAGCCACGTTATCCTACCATCAAAGGCATAATGGGTGCGAAAAGGATAGAACCGATTGTCTGGAAACCGGGAGATATCGGCCTGGGACCGGCGAAGATGGGGGCAACCGGGGGAAAGGCGAAAACCCGCCAGCTGTTTCAACCGGAACACGAAGGAAAATGTGAAATGATAGAGGGCGAAACGCCCGAAGAAAGCGCGGAGAATCTGGCTACGAAGCTCAGGGAAGCCAAGATACTGTAACCGGGAGAAGATGAAATGACGGATAATAAAGGCATTCTGGTTTTTTGTGAGATAAAAGAAGGTAAGCTGGCGCCCATAGGCACCGAAGGGCTGGGCATCGGCAAGAAGCTGGCTGATGATTCAGGACAGGAACTATCGGCCGTACTGATAGGCAGCGGTATATCCGGTATCGCTCAGGAAGCCATTACTTTTGGTGCCGATAAGGTATACGTGATTGATAATGACGCCCTGAAAATCTATCAGGCGGATTCTTATCTGATGGCCTTTGAAGGATTACTCGGTCAGATTACCCCGCAAATCATCATCTTCGGCCAGACCGATATCGGGCGGGAACTGGCGCCCCGATTGGCCTTTAAACTGGAAACAGCGGCCACACTGGACTGTGTGGATTTAAGTATAGATGCCGATTCGAAAAGGCTGTTACAGACGAAACCCGTGTACGGTGGGAACGCCAACGCTATCTACGTGACCAAAACCGACCCGCAGGTCGTGAGCATACGGACCAAAGCCATGACTCCCCTGGAGCAGGATTCTTCCCGGCAGGGAGAAATTATCAATATCAGCGTTGCTATAGATGAGTCTTTGATAAGGACCAGGCACATCGAAAGCGTTGTCGAAGAGGTCAGCGGTATCAAGATTGAAGACGCCGACGTTGTTGTGGCCGGCGGCCGGGGCATCGGCAGCGTTGAAGGTTTCGCCCAGCTGGAAGAACTGGCCAAATTACTCAAGGGAGCGGTCGGGGCCAGCCGGCCTCCCTGCGATAACAACTGGATAGCCGATACCGTCCAGGTAGGACTGACCGGCAAGATAATTGCGCCGGAACTCTATATCGCCATCGCTATTTCCGGGTCCAGCCAGCACCTCAGCGGCTGCTCCGGTTCGAAAAACATCGTGGCTATCAATAAGGACCCGGAAGCTAATATCTTCCGGCAGGCGCGCTACGGCGTGGTCGGAGACTGGAAAAAAGTGCTGCCGGCTTTTACGGAAAAACTGAAGGAACTACTGGCTTCCTGAGTTTAAGCTGATATACCCGGTCTAATCTTTCTCTCCCTGCTTCTGGGTAATTATCTTCTGGGTAATCTGCGACGGTACTTCCTCGTAGTGATCGAATTCGATAGCGTATATCGCCCTTCCCTGGGTCATCGATTTCAGGTCGATAGCATATCTCTGGATTTCCGCCAGGGGCACCTGCGCTTCTATAACGTTCAGGTCGCCTTCCGGGTTCATACCCAGTACGCGGGCACGCTTGGTGTTCAGGTCACCGATAATGTCTCCCGTCAGGTCATTGGGAACGGTGACCTTCAGATTCATGACAGGTTCTAGTAAGATGGGCTGTCCATCGATGATTCCCCTCTTAAATGCCTGGGCACCGGCAATTTTAAAGCAGATTTCCGATGAGTCTACCGGATGAAAGCTGCCGTCGTACAGAGTGGTCTTGACGCCCACCACCGGAAAGCCGGCCAGGCCGCCTTCCTGATAGGCTTCGTTAATACCTTTTTCCACCGCCGGGATATAATTTTTCGGCACGGAGCCGCCGACTATCTTATCGGTGAATTCATTATCGCCGCGTTCTGCCAGGGGTTCCAGCTCCAGTAAGACATGACCGTATTGCCCGTGACCACCGGATTGTTTTCTATGTTTATATTCGGCTTTGGATGTGGCCGTGATTGTTTCACGGTAGGGTACCTTGGGAGTGTTCATCTCTACATTTACGCCGAATTTGCGCTGCATCTTTTCCGCGGCTACTGCCAGATGGGTATCACCCATACCGGATAGTATAGTTTCATTGGTGCCCAGCTCCCGGTGGACTTTCAAAGTGGGGTCTTCCTCTACCAGACGGGTTAAAGCCGTACCCAATTTGTCGACATCAGTCTTGGTCTTGGGGGAAACGGATTCATTATACGCAGGGGCCGGGAATACTATCGGATTGATTATTACCGGTTTTCCCTGAGTACACAAAGTATCACCGGTACCGGTTACATTTAGCTTGGCTACCGCTCCGATGTCACCGGCGACTACCTCCTGGGCCGGTTCCTGGGCTTTCCCCACCATTATGTATAACTGCCCGATGCGTTCGGCGGCTTTCTCATTGGCATTCCAGACCTGCGTATTGCTGCTGATAACCCCGTTATAGACACGGAAGTAGGTGAGTTTTCCTACATAGGGGTCGGCGGTAGTTTTAAACACCAGGGCCGCCAGGGGAGACGAATCACTCGGGTCCAGCGTGCCGTCGGCCACGGCTACTTTTTGCTCTTTAGGCACCGGTAAATAACCGCCGATGGCATCCAGTATACGTAGGATACCGATATTCTGCGTCACTGAGCCGGCCAGTACCGGGACGATACTTCCGTTAATTACCGCCTTTCGTAAATTAGTGGTCAGTTCTTCAGGAGTTATTTCTTCAACGCCGAGATATTTTTCAATCAAAGCATCGTCCATTTCGGCAATAGCTTCGATGAGTTTTTCACGGTAAGAATCTACCTGTCCCTGTAAATCGGCCGGTATTTCGGCTTCTTTGCCGTCGGAACCCGTATAGGCTTTCATATCCAACAGGTCAACTATGCCTTTGAAACCCGCCTGGGCGCCGATAGCCAGGTTGAGCGGCAGACATTTATTACCGAGTTTGGACCTGATTTCTTCAACCGTTCGGATATAGTCGGCGTTTTCGCGGTCCATTTTATTGATGAAGATAAGACGGGGTAATCCAGATTCTTCGCAGTATTTCCACACCTGTTCGGTACCCACTTCAACGCCCGAAGCGGCGCAAACAACGATGATAGCCCCCTCGCTGACCCGCATTCCCGCCTTGACCTCACCGACGAAGTCGGAATATCCGGGTGTATCTACGATGTTGATTTTTTTGCCGTTCCATTCGCAGGGGAGCAGGGAAAGATTGATACTGATTTTTCGTTTAACTTCATCGGGATCGTAGTCAGAGATTGAAGACCCGTCATCTACTTTACCCAGCCGGTTAACTGCGCCGGTGGTAAAAAGCATCGCTTCAGCCAGGGATGTCTTTCCGGCACCGCCGTGAGCTAACAGGACTACATTATGAATTGTATCAAGACCATACTTTTGCATCTAAACACCTGCTCTCTGGATTTTCCGCTACTATTATACTAACAGTCAGCCGCGCACGGCAAGCTCACTGAATGATTTTGTTTAATATAATACCAGCGGCGTGACAAAGGTTTCTATGATGGCCGCGGGAAACAGGAGAATAAGGGATATCAGAAAGAACTTGAGTGACCTCTTCAAATCGGTTCCGAGTCTGGCCCTACGGTTTGCCGAAAATATTGAAGCAATGATGAAAAATCCAAAACTTAGAGCCGCCGCCTGCCCGATAAGAAAAGCCGGAATTTCGACAATTCCGTGTGGCAGCATTCCGGTAAGCACAAAGCCCACTGATTCTGTCCTAGCTACCAGTACCGATATTACTGATATCAGGGCTCCGTTGAAGACCAGTGAAAAGATAGGCATAAGATAGAGGAGAGGGCTCAGCGCTATGCTAAAAAAGAAAGCAACGACGTTATTGATAAATATTATAAGGAACGTTCCGATAGTACCGGGTTCTATCATCTCCCCGATTTCATCGAAATAGGCCAGCTCATCGTTAAAAAATTCGACGGTATAATCGGGATTACTCAGGCTGAACGACAGACCTGCAATGAGTCCTAACGCGAAAAGGCTTACCGAGATTAATATCCATATCCGGAAACGGAAAGGGGTAGTATCAGTCTGGTTTTCAATCCCATCTGTCATAGACAACTATCTCAGACAATTCTTTTCTCGGAGGGGCCTTTCCTTCGCGCGCCGGGACTCCCAGCGGCAAAAGGGTAACGACCCGGTATCCTTCGGGAATGCCCAGGATTTCTTCAACCATTTTAGCATCAAAAGCGCCGATAATTACGGTACCCAGCCCCAGGCCATGGGCAGCCAGCACCATGTTCTGTACGGCCAGAGCGGTATCGAACATAAACCAGTCGCCTTTATCGGTAACGAAATCATTACTGGATGTTGCCCCGGTTTTACAGCCCGATATATTCATGGCGGCACAGACTACTATTAGTACGGGTGCATCATTGATTGTTCTGGTGGCGGGATTATCTACAAGTTCATTTCCAATCTGCATTTTGAAGAGGCTTTGGCCGATGCGGGATTTAATTTCCGTGTCTCTAACCACTACAAAACGCCAGCACTGGGTATTCGCCCAGGATGGCGCCCAGCGTCCCGCTTCCAGGATTTTATTAACCGTTTTCTCATCAACCGGTTCTGTTAGATACCGGCGAATGCTTCTCCGGCTGGTAATGGCGTCAAACAATTCCACAATAGACTCCGCGATTATATTTTCAGCGGTTTCCGTATTTGTCTCTGTAGACTATCTCATCAAGGCTTTTCCGCGGGGGCGGCTGTCCGGTATGGTCCGGATGTCCCAGGGGGGTCATGGTAACGACGGTATAACCTTCCGGTACATCCAGGATTTTAGTAACTTTACGGGAATCAAAGGCGCCGATAATTACAGTGCCTAAACCTAATACCGTGGCAGCCAGGGTCAGGTTTTGAACGGATAGAGCGACATCGAAAAGCAGCCAGTCATCTCTTTCGGTTGCCGGTGAACCATCGGGTTTGAAACCGGCGATACCTTTTTTAGCACAGGCTATAATCAATAACGGAGCCTGAAAAATCGCCCTGGTAGCCGGATTTTCCAGCCAGTCATCGTCGAAAGGCACTTTTTGCAGTGTACCGGCAATCTGCTCTTTTATATCGGCATCGCGTACGACAATATAGCGCCAGCACTGGGTATTCGCCCAGGACGGCGCCCAGTGCGCCGCCTCGAGAACTGTCTCCAGGTCTTTTTCATCTACCGGGTCCGGTTTATATTTTCTGATGCTCCTTCTGGTTTTAATAAGTTCCAAGATATCCATATTAGTCCACCTTTCTTTCTATCTGTCCCAAGCATCTTCGCCGATAAGCGAGACAAACCGGCAGCCACCAAGATTCTGTACGATATTTTTATCCGGATGACGGGTTATTTTACACAATTCCTGCATGTATCTGGTGCCAACAGGTATTACCATACGGCCCCCGGTAGCCAGTTGTGAAACAAGAGTCTCCGGTATTTTCGGCGCACCAGCCGTGACCATAATGGCATCATAAGGGGCATCTTGTTGTCTTCCTAAAGTTTTTCCTGCCAGGTATATTTTAATGTTCCGGTAACCGAGACTGTCAAGCAGACTACGGGAAGATTCTGCCAGTGATGGTATGCGCTCGATAGATATGACCTCTCTGGCCAATTCGGCCAGTATGGCGGTCTGGTAGCCGCTGCCGGTACCTATCTCCAGGACTTTGTCGGTATTGTTCATCTCCAGGGCTTCCGTCATCAGGGCGATAATATAGGGTTGCGAGATTGTTTGCTGATGCCCGATCGGTAACGGTTTATCTTCATAAGCCTGATAACGTTTTTCCTCGGATACGAATAACTCACGGGGAATTCGAGACATGGCATCGAGTACACGTTTGTCACTGATTTCAGAGCTAATATGCTTGATTAAACCGGCTCTTGCCGCCGTAAATTCCATAGTGACCGCCAGTATCGCATTAAGGTATTACGATTGTCAGGATAATCAGAATGATGAATATACCGGCTGCCAGAATACCAATATTCTTGAGCTCTCCGGTTATATGGGGATAAACCAAAGATTGAGTTTTGGGTGGTAAAGCCGCCGGCTTACGTTCTACAGGTAGTTCTCTCTCATCTTCGCGGACCGCTATCGGGGAGGCTTCAGGTTTTCCGGTTAAAACTCCCTGACGTCTTTTCGCTTTACTCTTCCTGCTATGATGAGGTTGTTTGCCCCTGGTATTTCGTGGTTTAGCTGGCATCCGATACCTCCTCTATTTAGCTCTGGGATGAGATTTGTCGTAAGTTCGCCGGACGTGTTCGGTAGTCAGGTGGGTATAAACCTGGGTGGTAGATATATTGGCGTGGCCCAGTAATTCCTGTACCGATCGGAGGTCGGCGCCGCCGCTTAACATATGCGTGGCAAAACTATGTCTTAAAGTATGCGGACTTATCTTATCGTCCAGTCCTGCCGATTTAGCGTATTCCTTGAGTTTTTGCCAGAAGCCCTGACGGGTCAGGCGTTCACCCCGGGCGTTGAGAAAGAGAGCATCTCCCTTTTTCCCGTGCGAAAGCTTGGGGCGCTCCTTTTCAATGTATTCCTTGATAGTTATGATTACCTGTTGGTAAAGTGGTATAATCCGTTCTTTTCTGCCTTTGCCGAAACAACGCACAAAATAATCGCCTTCTATATTAACATCGCCCAGATTCAAAGCTACCAGTTCGCTGATTCTCATGCCGCTGGCATAAAGCAGCTCCAGCATGGCTCTATCTCTTTTAGCCTCTGATGTAGAGATTTTGGCAGGCTGTTCCAGCAGCCGGCGTACCTGGTTAATCGGAATTGGCCGGGGTAAGGCTTTCCCGACACTCGGCGAATTCATATTCTCGGTTGGATTCGACTTTATAGTTCCCTCCGATACCAAGAAATTGAAAAAGGACCTGGAGGCGGCAATTTTACGGGCCAGTGTACTGGGAACATATCCCCTTTCCTTAAGGTAGAGAAGATAGCTTAACATGTTTTGACGGCTAAATTGTGTCCAGGAAGATGATGAAGCCTCTTTTTCCGCAAAATCAGCCAGAGTCATAAGATCATTACGATAAGCATTGATAGTGTTTTCAGAATAGCCCTTCTCAACCACCAGGAAATTTAAAAAGCTATATATAGAATCTCTCATGATATCTCCTTGCGGTAAATAACTCCGTTTATATTAGACTCTTATGTCTATTAGTTAATTTTAACATAATATTGCAGTAATAAAAAGAGGGATTACTTATGGACTATTTATGAAAACTAACTAAATATCCCATTACTAAATAGCTATTGTAAAGGGGACAAAAGGTATATAAGATAAGTTCTGTAAAACCTATATATATATGTACGTTTAAGGCTCGAATTATATGACGAAATCGATTGAAGAGGCCCAAAATCCTCTGCGACAAGGCGCACCTGAACCGGAAGCTCTCCAATTAATCCCCGAAGCCATGGCCCGTAAGCATATGGTAATCCCCATATCAACGAGCGGCAACATATTACGTGTGGCTATGGCTAATCCTACCGATATCTTTGCCCTGGAAGCATTAGCCAGCTGGAGTCAGATGCGGATAGAGCCTGAGGAAGCCCCTCAGGACGAGATTCAGGATGCTATCGATTTCAATTATAGAGCTTATGATGAAATCCAGCAGAAAATATCCAGTATTTCGACGATAGACGATCTTAAAGAAGCTGAAAAATCACGTATTGATACATCTATTGAAGCCCCGGTAGCCCAGGCATTAACTATGATCGTTGATGAAGCCGTAAAGGCCAGGGCTTCAGATATCCATCTACAGCCGGGAGAAGATAAACTCCGGGTCCGCTACAGGATTGACGGAACCCTGCATGATATGTTTTCGCTTCCGTTAACCACGGCTACCTCATTGATATCAAGAATTAAAATTCTGGCAAAAATGAACATAGCCGACCACCAGCGACCTCAAGACGGGCAGTTTACCGTAAAGACCAAAGGCAGATCTATAGATGTTCGGGTGGGAACCATTGCCACGATACATGGAGAAATGTCAACTTTGAGGTTACTGGATAAGTCAAGGGCAACGCTATCTTTAGGCGAACTGGGGTTTTTACCGGAGAGCCTGAAACAATTCGAGGAAATGCTGAAAGTATCCTACGGTATTATTCTGGTGAGCGGGCCCACCGGGGCCGGCAAGACGACCAGTTTATATGCGGCCATTAATACGCTGGATAGGATTGAAAGGAACATTATTACCGTAGAAGACCCGGTGGAATACCATTTTGAAAACATTAACCAGATTCAGGTTAATCCCCGGGCGGGTCTTACCTTTGCCAGCGGCCTCAGGTCTATCCTGAGACTTGACCCAGACGTTATCCTTATCGGTGAGATAAGAGATGCCGAAACCGCCAATATTGCCATACAATCGGCACTTACCGGTCATCTGGTTTTATCGTCTATTCACGCTAATGATACGGTCGGCGTTGTTTTACGCCTGATCGATTTAGGAGTAGAACCTTTCCTGGTTTCATCGGCATTAATCGGAGTCATATCACAACGAATGGTACGTAGGATTTGTCCAAGCTGTGCTAGTCCTACTGAAGTACCCAGTGCCGAAGCGCTGGCTTACCAGCAGGAATCAGGAGAAAAGAAGAATACCTTCATGTACGGTAGCGGCTGTAAAAACTGCTCTAGTACCGGCTATCGCGGCAGAACCGGGATATTTGAGATATTAAGAGTCAGCGAGGAAATTAAAACATTAGTATTAAAAGGCGGCACCGCCATTGAAATCCGACAGCAAGCCATCGAGGAAGGCATGGTGCCTCTCGCCAAGGATGGCATGACTAAAGTAAAAGAAAACATGACGACACCTTCTGAAGTATTGCGGAACGCCTATACCGGAAATTAGCCATTATATATAGAAGAAATGGAAAGATAATATGGTTTTTAATTACATAGCCTGTAATCAGCAGGGGGACATTGTTAAAGGCAGGTTGAACGCCGCCAGCGAGGAAGCTGTCAATGACATTATGAGTTATGCCGGGTACCGGTTAATCAACCTTAAGGCATATGTTCCTTTTCTCAGTATTGAAAGACTAAAACAATCTCTATTCAAGATCAAGCCAATGGAAATCGTGCTGTTGTTCCGTCAGCTGGCGTTGCTCTTAGAGTCAGGTGTGAATATCGTTACCTCCTTAGAACTGCTACAGGAACAAATGGCCAATCCCAATATGAAAAAGGCCATGCTCGAAGTTGTTAAGGACCTGAGGAACGGAAACCAGTTATCGGTAGCCATGAGCAAACATCCCGAAGTATTTTCACCGCTGGCCTGCCGTACTCTAAGTATCGGTGAACAAACCGGCGGCCTGGAGACGATGTTAAGACAGGTATCAGATTACATGGAGAAAGAAATCCAGGCCACTAAGAGCATTAAAGGTGCTTTGACTTATCCGGTTATTGCTGCTGTGGTTACCGTAATCGTCGTGGGTGTGTTGGTCGGTTTTGTTTTACCGGCATTTAGCGATTTATACAAATCTTTAGGTGTTGAATTACCGGCCATAACCCGGATAATGATGGACTTTTCGGAGTGGGTGAAAGCCAACGGAATGTATATTATGATGACCATAATTGCGGTTATTGGCGGAATAGTTATCTATATTAAAACGCCCGAGGGCAGCTATAATTTTGACAAATTATTACTGAAAATACCTTTGTTAGGACGTGTAAAACATCTCAATGAATTATCACGTTGCTGCCGGAGTATATCAATATTATTTACCGCCGGTCTGCCTTTAACTGAAATCATGTCCCTAGTTACCCAGGGGACCAATAGTAAAGTTATGGCCCAGGCCTTGAATAATGTTCATCAAGATATGCTCAAGGGAGAAGGGCTTTCACTGCCAATGTCGAAAAATCCATTCTTCCTGCCATTGATCGTTCGTATGGTCAAGGTTGGTGAAGAAACTGGTAACCTTGATACTTCATTATTGGCGATCGCCCAAAATTATGAAACAGAGGCAGAAGATAAAACAAGGGCACTGATAGCTCTGATACAACCGGTAATGACTATTATTATTGCCGGAATAGTCGGACTGATTGCACTATCAATGGTGTCAGCCATGTACAGTATTTACGGTCAGGCGTTTTAATCCCTGATGATTGAAGGGTAATATGAAAAAATTAAAAATTAACTTAAGTAAAACAAGCTGGATTATTTTGTCCGTGGGTATTTTCATCGTCATTCTAGCCGGATTGGGGGTGACGTATTCACAACAGGTGAAAGAGAAAAATGAAGTCGAAGAGCAATTAGGTTTTACAGAGTTGCGATTGGGCAAGTTTAATATCGCCGAGTTGGAAAAGGACAAGAGCGATCTCGAAATATCGTTAGCAAATAATTATTACATATATGAAACTATAAGAGCCAATCTTACAGAATCTGTTCTCAGCAGTGATGTTACTGAAAAGTGCTACACAATAGCATCGAAAAGTGGTGTAGAAATTACCAATATCAGCTCAACATCCATTAAGAGTGTTGCCCTTGCCGATGTTGGTTGCCTGACTATCAACCTGAGTATCACCGTTAGCGGACAGCTTCCCGATTTTATCACTTTCATTAAAAACCTAAACGAGGATTTTTCCACCGGTCACATCAACAACCTTCAGATACTGTTGGAGGAGAATCCGAGGGCAAGCATCCAGTTTGTGGTCTATTCATATGGGGGAGAATAATCATGGCTAAGAAAATAACGACATTATACATAAATGATAAAAGCATCCGCTTGATGGTAACCAGTGGCCGAAGAATAAGTAAATTGGCTGAAGTACCTCTGGATATAGACCTGGAAAATGTAAGTGATGAAGACAAGCAAGAAGAGCTGGTTAATAAGATAAAACATCTGTTTTCCGCCAATAAGATAAGCCCTACTCGATTCATTTTTGGCATGAGCGGTCTTCATAGCTTATCACGTCCGGTTATTTTACCGCTCTTGCCCAAAACCATGCAAGAAGAAGCCATGACCCGGGAGGCAAAAAGACTTTTACCAGTACCTCCAGAACAATTACACATCTCCTGGCAGATTTTATCCAGTGATGAAACCAGAATGCGGGCATTTATCGTTGCTATGCCCCGTCAGATCGCGGATAATTTACTTAATGCCCTGGAGAAAGCCGGTTTAAGGCCATATCTCATGGATATTAAACCGCTTGCTTTAGCCAGACTGATCAAGGAAAAAACGGCAATATTCATCGATGTACAAGAAACGGAATGTGATATCGTTATTTTATACGATGGATTTCCCCAACCTATGCGCACTATTTCATTCCCCAGTGATTCATTATCATATGAAGAAAAACTTTCCATAGTCAAAGATGAGTTAAAACGTACGGTACAGTTTTTCAATTCTAATAACCCGGAAAATACACTCAGCGCTGAAACTAATGTTTATATATCCGGTGAATTCGCCGATGATTCAGAGTCATTAGAATCATTATCGGGTGAATTAGGCTATCCGGTAGCACCACTTACATCACCATTGAAATGCCCCAAACAGCTTGATCCTTCTCATTACCTGGTGAATGTGGGGCTCGCCCTCAAGGAGTTACCCAGAGAGTCCGGTTCACTGATTGCGAATATCAATACATTACCCGGCAATTTATTACCCAAGCCGATTTCCAGGGACAGATTACTGGCCATACCGGCCGTCGTTGCGGCCGTTGCAGTTGTAGCTGCTTTTATATTTATTATCCAGAATACTGCGTCAAATATAGATTCGGCCAACGAGCAGCTAGAGGGGAATAATTACATTATTGAGAAGAAACAACAGGATAAACAGGATTTGTTAGGAGAAATAGAAGTACTGGAACAGCAAATTAGTAACTATGCATTAGTTAACGAGAGTCTGACATTTACTTATGAATATATTGGCATTCTTTCCGACTCAGTTACCTATAACATGAAATCAGTTGTAGACAACACGGTAAGCGGAATAGAAATCCATAATATTGGCTACGGTGGAGCCACATTACGGGTTAATGGTATTTCACCGAGTGAAGAAGAAGTGCTGGATTATGCACGAAAGATAGAGGCTACCAACAGATTTAGCGAAGTTACCATCACTAACATTAATGATGTCGAAGATGAAGATGGCCAAATAATGAAAGATTTTGCCCTGACTTTAATATTGGAAGGTTAAGAATATGGATATCAGATCATTACTAAAACTTGGTAAATCTCGTAATGCATCCGACTTGCATATGGTTGTGAATATGCCACCCTTGTTACGTATCGACGGAAAACTGGCGCCTATCGAAGGTGAAGCAAGCATTAACGAAGAAGAAATGCAAAAGGCTTTCGAAGAATTTACCACGGAGAAATCCCGGGATGAGTTCGAGAATAAATACGAACTCGATTTCGGCGTTGGTATTTCAGACGTCGGCAGGGTTCGTTTTAATGTCGCCAAACAACGCGGCACGATAAGTATCGTCGCTCGTTTACTGCCTTCGACTATACCTTCGCCGGAGGAACTGGGGTTGCCGGAAATCTGCAAGGACATGATAACCCGTCCTCGCGGACTGGTCGTTATCAGTGGGCCAACCGGCAGCGGTAAATCCACTACTCTCGCTTCGATGATCGATTACCTCAACCAGCTGGAACACAAGCGCGTAGTCACCATCGAAGATCCTGTGGAATATACCTATAACAATTTGCTTTGTACCATCACACAGCGTGAACTCGGCAGTGATACCGTGTCCTTTTCGGAAGCGTTAAGGCATGTATTACGTCAGGACCCCGATGTTATCCTCGTTGGTGAGATGAGAGACCTTGAGACGGCCTCAGCCGCGCTTACCGTGGCTGAAACCGGCCATCTTGTCCTGACCACCGGTCACGCCCCCAGCGCCTCACAGGCTGTTGAGAGGATTATCAATATCTTTCCACCCCACGAACGGTATCTCGCCCAGGCCAGGTTGTCTTCATTACTCTTGGGTATACTCTGCCAGGCCCTGGTCCCCAAGACCAGTGGCGAGGGCAGGGTAGCGGCTATCGAGATAATGCTGGCCAATGCCGCCGTTAGGAACCTTATCAGGGAAGGTAAAAGCTTCCAGCTACCCAATACTATCCGCGTTAATACCAACGCCGGCATGCAGTTGCTGGACCAGGCCCTGGTCAATTTGTATCATGAGGGTACTATTACCCTGGAAAGCGTTAATGAATTCTGTAACGACCGGGATGAGATAGCCAGATTAACCGGCGGTAAAGAAGCCTGGCACCAGGAAGAGCCCGTGCCGCTGACCACTACCTATTATACCGCCGAAGACGAGTATAACCCTGATCAGCAATCGCAGTAAGAGATAAGGTTTATACTCGGCGTATTCCCAAGGCCCTTTTCCCCACTAACCGGATTCACGCATAACCCCAACGCGTCTTCCGGGTTGCCAGCGATTTATGCAATCAGAACATGCCATTAGGCGGGGATGAATATTTATACACAGGAGGCAAGGTTGGAAAACCTTGCCATATTATGAATACAAAAAGCCTATCAAAGAGTTATCAATGATAGGCTTTTATACTTTATTCAGATGTGGATACTGTTCAGTTATTTACCATTGATATTAATCTAAATCTAGCTGGTAACGATGCCGATTCCGGGATACCAGCGTGTTACAACGGTACCGTCCCGGTATATCCAGTAATGGCCGTAAACGGCATTAGCGCCACCGATGATGTAATCGCCGATCCAATATTCTACACTGAAGACAGTCGCGACCCTTAAATCTGTCCCGGTATCAGGGTCATCGTCATGTTGGGTATTGCCGAAGTTCCGATGTGCGGGTGGGGTTTGATCGGGCACTGTGACCACTATTTTGGAGTGGGAGTCGGTCATGGCCGCCAGCACCGCCGTCTTAACGTTATGCAGTTCCGTTTCCATAGCCTCTTCCTCACCCTCGCCGATAAATTTCCCCATGTTGGGCACGGCCACCGCCGCCAGGACACCGATTATGGCAATCACCACCAGCAGCTCGATGAGGGTAAATCCCTTTTCTCCGTAACGGAAATCCTTAAGGATTTTATTCATCACGATACTCCTTTCCCATATTGTTTCTCGTCTGTTTTACATGTTCAGCCTAGAATATTGGTACTGAAAAAAGTCCTGAATTATCTATATAATTTTAAAAGCACTATTTCTCATAATCTCGTTTTAGTCTATATAATCGAGTGCTCCATCACCATAGTACTACCCCTCATTGGCATAGGGGTAAATACCCATTTACCCCGCACTGTCCTGGAGCCTTCGCTACACCCGGGTTGCCAGCGATTTATGCAATCAGAACATGCCATTGGGCGGGGATGAATATTTATACACAGGAAGCAAGGTTGGAAAACCTTGCCGGATTATGAATACAAAAAGCCTATCAAAGAGTTATCAATGATAGGCTTTTGTCTTTAACGTATTCTTTTTAGACTAAATCTATATTGCTATGAGTGTTCCGGGTGAATTAGGGATAAGTTTTGGTTTGAACCGTGCCGTCAGTGGCTATTGAATAAGTACCGTTGATGCCATTATCGGCGAAGCCCATGATATAGTCACCAACACCAAAGGCATCGGCGGCATCGACGTGGCAGTCATTACCGGTAGCGAAGTTTGTCGAATTATCGCTAACACCTTCATCTACCGTACCTACGGACGCATCGGCCATGGCTGCCATCACGGCTGTCTGGACGTTATGCAGTTCGGTATCCTGCGCCTCGGTCTTACCCTGGCCGATGAACTTACCGACATTAGGTACGGCTACCGCCGCCAGAATGCCCAGTATGGCAATTACCACCAGCAACTCGATGAGGGTAAACCCTTTCTCTCCGTAACGGAATTTCCTTAAAATCTTCTTCATTACACACGACTCCTTTCCCGTATTTTATGGTTTTGTTCACTTAAGTCCAGCTTATCATAATGAGGCTAAAGTACAATGAGTTATTAGTCATAGATTAGTATGGGAAATAAGTCCCATCTTGTTCACTAAACCTCTGTGATATTGGTTACCAGCATTAATGATATAGCTTAATACTATTCGTATTCCCTGGCGATGATACACGCACCCAATTTAATACGGAGTAAACCCTTATTATTAATCGGTTGCCTGCCTGTATTGGCTCTGTGATGCAGGTGACGTTGACTGCAGCCGAAGAAAAGAGGCAAAATATAGCAACATGGATATTCTCCTGTATATCATCTTTATCTTCTTAGGTCTGGCAATCGGCAGCTTCCTGAATGTTTTAATCGATCGCCTGCCTTTAAAAAAATCCGTAGTACGTCCGGCCTCCCATTGTGATACCTGTGGTAAAAAGCTTGGCATCCTGGATTTAATCCCGGTGTTGAGCTATCTGGTATTGAGGGGACGGTGCCGGTACTGTGGGGAAGCCATTCCCCGGCGCGTACTTATCGTGGAAGCCTCCGGTGGTCTCATATTCGCTCTATCTTACTGGCGGTTCGCCGCCAGCATTGAACCGGCTAATTATGCCGGTTTGTTTATCACGGCGTTCTGGTGCTGTATCTTCTTAATAATCATATTCATCGACTGGGAACACAAACTGATTCTAAACCGGATTACCTATCCTTCGGCCGTAATAGCATTGGTAATCATGGGTATAGCGACCATATTCCCGGATGCCGAAATACTGGGTGAACGTACGTTTTTCCCGGACATTATTATCGTTAGCAGTATTATCGGCGGGGCTGTAGGATTTCTCTTCTTCTTTATCGTTTTTATCATTAATCCGGGGGGCATGGGGATGGGAGATATCAAGCTGGCCTTATTAATCGGCCTGGTAACAGGCTTACCGCTGGTTATTCCCGGGCTTTTGATAGGGATATTCATAGGAGGAATAGCCGCTATTATTCTTCTGGTATTCAAACTGAAAGCCAGGAAAGACATTATTCCCTACGGTACGTTCCTGGGAATAGGACCTATTGTCGCTCTCCTCTGTGGTAATGAAATTCTCGATTGGTATCTCGGGTTTTTCTAGAGAGCCGTACAAGCAGATTTTCTCAAGTCCTGTCATATATTGACACTGTATATAACACGCAGTACAATAGTCCTGAATGAATTTAGGCATTAATAACAGGAAAAATCTGGATAGTAATGCAGGAAACCGCATTTCTGTCAGCCAGCGGCGGTCCAACATAGAAATCATCGCGGATATGTTGAGGGTAGGGGAAAACGGCGCTGGAAAGACAGAAATAATGTATAGCGCCAATATGAGCTACCATCAAATCCAAAAATACCTTGATTATTTGGTAAATCAGAAATTTGTTAACAAGGTTAATTTGGATAATACACTGGTTGCTTACCAGGTTACCGATAGCGGACTAAAACTACTCAAAGCTATAGATACCCTCATGGAAATGCTGGGTAATAAAACCAATGATAATATTATATAATTGTTAATACAGTCAGTTCATCTGGCCTGAAGATTTCCCAATCTTCGGGCTTTTTCTTTTTATACAATATTCCCGGCTATAAAATCCTTCCTTCTATGACTCTATTCCTGAGACTGTTGAATCTTTTAATAAAACCTTAAGTAAATCTTTATAAATACTTTATTTCTTTTATGTTTAGCTTTATATAGTGTTGATACACTTTGTTATAGATTTTGATTGTTCCCCGGTGCGAAACATGTATTAGAGAGAGGTTGTTCATGAGAAGGACCATTTTACTTGAAGAAAACGACCTGATTATGGTCGTTAAGGAAGATGTAGTCAAGCAAATAGATGAAAACCGCGGTGAACTGAACCGTACCGAATTTGTAAATTACCTCATTCAATGTCAGCTAAAAGATCAAGAAAATCAGCAACACTATGTGACCCGAGAAGAGATTGAATATTTCAACCGACAGATGATGGAACTGCTGCATAACTTCCTTCAATTCTTCGTCAGTTATGGCATGTCACTAGGGAAACCTCAGCCGACTGAGGATTATGAACTGCTAAATAAGCAACTGGAATCTTTCTATAAACCCGATGAGGAAGAGGAAGAACTCTAAATCATTCCGAGCGACATCTCTAAAATATTCTTCAACATACCCTCGTAATAGTCATCATGGAACTATGTTCTAGAACACAATCACTTCCCAAGCGTAAGCCCATCCCTTAGCCTTGTAGTGTGCTTGTATTTGCCATATGGCAAGAAGGCTAGGGAGGTTCTTATTGTCTACAGCCATTGAACTGTTACGCCAGGGAAAAACCGAAGAGCTATGGCAGATGTGCTGCGGCTATCTAAAGTTAGATATCAACCAGTTCATGGAAGTCCAGAAAAGGTTGCTGGAAGAACAGCTGGAATTATTGAATAACTCTGAACTGGGTAAGAAAATTATGAAGGGAGCTCAACCCCGAACACTTGAAGAGTTTCGCGAACAGGTACCACTAACTAATTATGAAGACTACCTTCCGGAACTAGAAGAAAAACGGGAAGATTTACTGCCTGTAAAACCTGAATTTTGGATTCACAGTTCGGGCAAGACCGGGGAATATGCCTGTAAGTGGGTGCCGATAACTACCGAATATTCGCGAGAGTTGAGTCAGGTATTATACGGCGTAGGCTTGTTATCTTGCTGTAATCACTGGGGTGATACGTCCAGGATTCCTGATAATATCAAGATATTGTACTCTGTAGCCCGTCGGCCTTACGTATCAGGAGCATTTGCCGATATATTAAGACAGCAAACACCTTTAAAATATATGCCTGGTTTAGAAGAATCCGAAGAGCTTTCCTTTGAAGAAAGGATCAGGCTCGGATTTAAGCAGGCTATGTCTGAGGGTTTAGACTACTTCTTTGGACTTTCCCTGGTCCTTGCCTCGGTAGGTGAGAAATTCAAGGAATCATCAGGGAAGATTGATATTCTTCCTTATCTCACCAAGCCCAGATCGTTGGTACGTCTTGTAAAGGGATTCATAAAAAGCAAAATTGCCAAAAGGCAATTATTGCCGAAAGACCTCTGGACACTAAAAGGTATTATCAGCAGTGGGCTGGACAGCTTTGTATATAAAGATAAGATAAGGGAGTCATGGGGGAGAAATCCCCTGGATATATATTCCAGCACTGAAGGCGGCGTCATGGCCACGCAAACCTGGGATTATGACGGTATGACTTTCATTCCCAATCTTAATCTGTACGAATTTATACCGGAAGAAGAACACCTGAAATGGGTCATGGATCAGAGCTATCAACTTAAAACTCTCTTACTTGATGAAGTTACTCCGGGTGAAAATTATGAAATCGTTCTTACCAATTTCCATGGCGGCGCGCTGGTCAGATATAGAATTGGGGACATGATAAAAATAACATCACTGGATAATGAGAAAACGGGTGTAAAATTACCGCAAATGGTCTTTGAACGTAGAGTTGATGATATTATTGACTTTAACGTAATCAGGCTTTCTGAAAAAGTTATCTGGCAGGCACTGGAAAAAGCAGGTATTTCCTATGAAGATTGGATAGCTTATAGAGAACCGGGGCAACTAAAACTAAACCTTGTTTTAGAACTCAAGGATAATAATGCTGTAATTGAAAAGGATATTACCTCAAGTATTTACGAACAACTAATCCATCCAGATAGTGATGAATTCGCTAAATCGGCGGTGCATCATGACCTTATGGATATGGTCGGTTTCAGCCTGGATATTCGTCTTTTACCCAAGGGTACTTTTCGTAAATATATGACACAACGACAGGCGGAAGGGGCCGACCTGGCCCATCTGAAACCTCCCCACATCAATCCCCGGGAAAAGGTGCTCTCCAGCCTATTATCTGATGTTGAAGAAATTACCGTAATATCTGGGTCACGGCATAAAATCGAGACCGGAGATGCCGTAAAAGACGATAAAATAGTCGTGTGATTTATATAGTACTTTAGTATTCCCTCCTTAGTTCGCCTACTTTGGTTACCCCTTGACAGTTGTTACATTTGGGCTGATAATTTTCAGGTAATGAATATTCACTCGATATTTCCTTTCATTGCCATAATAGCTTATATTCCCTTAATCGTGATTACGGCAACGAGTCGGCCATGGCAAAAAAGGCATACCTATTTTATATTCTTCCTTGTCTCGGCTATGGTTTGGAGTCTTTTTGATTACCTCTTCCGCGGTCATTTTTTCCCGGATAACAACCTCGTGATTTGGAAAGCCACTGTAATGATGTTTCCTACAATGGCGATTCAATTTCACTTATTCACATCATCCTTTTTCCTTCCGAATCAAGGACGCTGGTTGCCATTTGCTTATGGTTCTCTCATCATCATGATACTCCTGGCTTCTTTTGGGTATATACTAGAGAGCGTCGAAATAGTCGGCGACAAGTTATATCCCAATTATGGAACGCTGTTTTTTATCGTCGCGTCTGTTCCTTTATTAATAATTGCGACTAGAAACCTTTATGTTTTCAAAAAACGATTAAAGAACCTTGATAATCCGGCGCAATATAATCAGATACAAACCCTGATATTAAGCATCGTTGTACTGGTGATATTTGGTCTTTCTGCCGTTCTTCCTTGGGGACGTGAATATCCCATCAGCCATTTCGGGAATCTTATCATCGCATTCATACTAAGCTACGCTGTCTTGAGGCATAACCTTGTTGATATTAAAATAGTTCTACGTGAAGGTACAGCCTGGTTAGGTCTGGCTACCATCGGTGTGATATCTTACTGGTTAATACTAATCGTCTTTCATAATATTTTCGACTTTGAAATAAGCTTCGGCGCTTCTTTTGCGGCAACCGGAACAGGGATTATTGTCGCTATATTTATTTACCGCTTACGCGGTTTCTTTTTCTCGATGATGTCCAGGGCTTTTCACGGTTCGAGTTATCAGTACCGTCGAAGGCTCGCAGATTTTACCGATAATATCCATACCGTCTTCAATCTTCGAGACCAGGGCCGGGAGCTATTAACGCTAATCACCAGAGCGATCGGGGTCAACCAGGCATGTCTGTTATTTCCCGAGGCCGGGAGTGACGACTTCACCACGCAGATTTCCGAACCCCAAGGGAATGGCCTCGTCGACCTTAAAATAAAGGCGAACAATCCCATAATAAATTATCTGGAACGTGAGCGGAAACCACTGAGCAAGGAAAATTTATCAGTATTACCTGAGTTTCTCGGGCTCTGGTCACAGGAGAAAGCAGATATAGAATCCATAGAAATGGATATATTGATGCCTTTAATCAGCCGTGACCGGTTAATCGCTATTTTGGTCCTCGGAAAGAAGAGAAACGGCCGTTATTCACTGGAGGAATATAATATATTAGTAGATATTACCGAACGCGTTGCGGTAACCATGGAGAAGGAATATCTCCGGGAGCAACTCCGCGGACGTGAAATAGAGCTATCGGTTATCAATAATTGTAGTTCTATCGTTGCTTCCAGCCTAAATATCCAAGAAATATTCGGGAGTTTTATCGAAGAGCTTAAAAACGTAGTCGATGTTAACTGGGCTTCTATCGTGCTTGTCGAAGAAGAAGGACTATGCTGTGTAGCATTATCGTCATTAGAAGGTTCTACCTATCAGGTTGGTGATAAATTACCCATGGAATCAACCGGGACCGGATGGGTAGTAAATAATAAAGAACCAATGGTTGAGCATGATTTATCAAAAGATATTAAGTTCGAAACCGGCCGGAACTTCTACGAGCAGGGTATGTTATCCATGGTATATTTACCCTTGATAGCCAAAGGCGATGTAATCGGCAGTTTGATCCTGGCTAGTAGAATGGCAAACGCATTCAATCAGCAGCACGTTATAATACTGGAACAACTGGCGGCTCAGATTGCTATGCCGCTGGAAAATGCCCGATTATATGCTGAAACTGAAGAAAAAGCTCGCGTCGATGAACTCACTGGACTGCTCAACCGACGTTCGCTGGATGAAATGATAGACAGTGAAATCAGCCGTCATTCAAGATATGGCGGTGTTTTTACACTGGCAATCCTTGACCTTGATTCTTTCAAATCATATAACGATACCAAAGGTCATCCGGCCGGCGATGCTTTATTGGCGGAGGTTGGTAATATCATCAGAAGTATGATAAGGAATTCAGACTTTGCTTTCAGATACGGCGGTGATGAATTCGCCATACTTTTGCCCCAGACTTCTATTGAGGCTGCTAGCCAGGTAACCGAGAGAGTGAGAGAAAGTATAGCCAAAGAATTCGAAACAGGCGATATCAACATCACGGCCAGTATTGGATTAGCCAGCTGGCCTGAGGATGGCATGGGGCATAGCGATATTATCGCCGCGGCAGACCTGACGCTATACCGGGCTAAATGGAGTGGCGGAAACAAGATATTCTGTGCTTCAGGTACACTATCGAATCTATATTTCGCTGAAGCGAATACTTTCAAACGTAGCAGTAATAACAGGATTGTAAGTATTATTTATAATTTGGCGGAAACAATCGATAGCCGCAATTCGCGGACCCGGAATCACTCTAAAAAGGTAGCCGAATATGCAGTGACTTTGGGGAAAACTCTTGACATAAATACCCTGGAAATAAGAAAATTAGAAACCTGCGCTCTATTACATGATATCGGGAAAATTGGTATCAGTGACGAAATACTGGATAAAAACACCGAACTAACCGAAGAAGAAATGGAAGTATTCAAAACACATCCAGTATTGGGAGCCAATATGGTGGGACATATTCCCAAGTTAGAAAAGTGTGTAAAAGGAATCAGGCATCACCATGAAATGTATGACGGCACAGGATATCCCGATAAACTTCAGGGTGAAAACATTCCGCTAGAAGCCAGGATCCTCGCGATAGCCAGCGTTTTTGACGTGATATCAACCGGAAACACCGATTCTTCCGAAACCGGTATGATAAAAGCCTTAGAAGAATTAAAACGGGACGCTGGTACAAAATTTGATCCGTACCTCGTCGAAAGGTTCGTAAAAATATATGAAAAAGAATCCGTAAAAGCGGGAGAAGATAAATCAAAATAACACAATATTGGGCTAATTTAAAGGGCCATGATAGGAGAAAGCACCATGAACAATAACACTCATAACAAAATTCAGGTATTTGTCATCAGCCAGCAATCCCTGTTTAAGCAGGGGATAGAGCATTCATTCGCAGATGTCGATGATATTTCCATATCCGGCATAACAGATTTGAATGAGAGTGTTCTCAAGGCTATCGATAATTTACCGCCCGATGTAGCGCTGTTGGATATTGACGGGCCTTCGGAAATCGGTATCGAACTTGCTAAGAAAATCAAGCAACGCTCACCAAATATCGGGGTAATCGTATTATCCTCGGCCATGGACGATAATCAGCTGTTTATGGCTTTGAAAGCACAAGCTGTAGCTTACTTGAGCAAGGAAGTTACCGCTGACCAGCTGGTAGAAACCGTCAGGCGAGTTGCCAAGGGTGAACACCCGATTAATGAGTACCTGACCAACCGGCCAAAGGTCGCCGAGCATGTCCTGCAACAGTTCCAGGAACTGTCTGCCCGTAGCGAATCGGAGGCATTTATGTCGCCGCTGACGCCGCGTGAAATTGAGATTCTCAACTATATAGCGGAAGGCTACCTTAATAAACAAATAGCGGCGGAACTAGGCATAAGCGAACAGACCATTAAGAACCACGTGACTTCTATATTAAGAAAGCTGAACGCCAATGCCCGGACCGAGGCAGTGGTTGTGGCGATTAAACAGGGCTTGATTTCGATTAGCTAGGTAATCAGGAAAAACAATATAACCAAAAACGGATAAGGGGCTGGATTATTTATGTGATTCGTTGAAACGTTTCATATTCCTATCATGGTCATTAAAGCTTTTCCGTGGTGCTTTCTTATTCCCTGACTTATCCGGTTTGTTCTCAGGAACCTGGCTGGACTGCCCGGGGTTAATCATATCTTTAGAAGCCTGATTATCCGGCGCTATCGAATCGGCTGCAATTACATCCGTCTGACTTTTATGTAACCACTGCCTGTTTAGATTTGACTTATTAAGAGACATGCCCAGTAAACTGGCGATGATTGTTATGAGATGGGTAAAATCTCCCGTGAATTTCATCCGGGAACGATACCCGATCCCCAGGATACCGTGGATGCGGTAGGTCATAATGGGTACCGCCAGAAGCGAGCGAAACCCCGATTTTCTAAAGATAGGGATATTATACTGACCGTCCCGGTGTAAACTGGGGATAACGATGTTACGGCCCAGGCCGACAATCTCATGGCTAAACTGGTGCTCTTTATCCAATAGATTCATTTCGTGATTCATATCCGGTGAAAAACCCAGACTGGCCACCAGCGGCAGTTTATCATTACCCGTATTAACGAGTTGAATCCAGCAACAATCCGGTTTGAGCTCTCGGGACATGGTGTCTAGCGTCATTTCCATCAGTTGTTGGGATTTATTGGTGAGAGCCAGCGTTTCGCTGACTTCACTGATTATGGAGAGGATATCCCGGTTCTTGATGTTATCACCCTGATGATAGTAGGATTTTACATGTATATTATACAACACATCTACGAAATATTGGAAGTTAACACGATCCTGGGGATATACTTATTTTCCAGTTATACTGGCTGTGATAGAATAATAATGGAAAAACATCGTGGAGTCTAACCGGTGAACCGACTGGTAAAAGAACAACTTAACAGGGTACCGCATCGTCCCGGGGTATACCTGATGAGGGACCAGGCCGGTAATATCCTTTATGTTGGGAAAGCTATCAATCTACACAATAGAGTCCGGTCCTATTTCAGCGAATCACCCAAACTATCTCCTAAAACGGTGCAACTCGTCTCACAAATAGCGGATATCGACTTTTTTATCGCTACTTCAGAGCAGGAAGCTCTGGTACTGGAATTGAATTTTATCAAGCAGTACCGACCGCGTTATAATATACGGCTCAAAGATGATAAGACTTATCCCTACCTGAAAATAGATATCCAGGATGAATGGCCCCGGGTATACCGGACACGCCGTATAGAGCAGGACGGCGGACGTTATTTCGGACCGTTTGCCAGCGCTGTATCGGTAAAAAACACCCTGCGTGTTTTACAGCGACTCTTCCCTTTCAGAGTCTGTAAGAAACAGCTGACAGGTACCAAGAAACGAGGATGTCTTGAATTCTACCTCGGTCATTGCCTGGCGCCGTGTACCGGTAATGTCAGCAAGGCTGAATACGACCAGGTAATCAAAGAAGTGACCATGTTCCTTGAAGGGAAACGGGATAAGGTTATCAAGGAAATCAGGTCCAGGATGGACCAGGCGTCAAAAAACATGGACTACGAAAAAGCAGCCTTGTTAAGAGACCAGACACAGGCGATGGAGGAGGTTATCGAAGGAGAGCGGATTGCAGCAACGATACGGGGAGAACAGGACGTTATCGCTTTTGTCCAGGACGGCGATAAGGCCTTCGTACAGGTATTGTTCGTACGCAACAACCGGCTTACCGGTCGAGAAGGCTTCCTGCTCCAGGGCACCCGCGACGAAGAACCTAGCCAGATTATCGGTAGTTTCGTTAAACAATACTATTCATCCAATCCTCAGATACCGCCCCTGTTATTACTGCAATATCGTATTGAAGACAAACAAACCGTTGAAGGGTGGCTGCGTGATAAGAGAGGCGGCTCGTTTAGAATCAGAGTGCC
>DAOUER010000037.1:0-15266 GCA_034430375.1 Dehalococcoidales bacterium | reverse complement strand
GTTTTTGCCTTTAATATGGTGGGAGATGGCTTAAGAGACGCCTTAGACCCGAAGCTAAGGGGTCTGCTTTAGTTTTTAGTAGAAACCGACTACACCATATCTAATAAGACCGGCCGCCCTGTTCCAACGGATGTGCCCTTCCCTCCAAACCCTTGACTCCACCGGATGGTATTACTATAACGTCCGTTACCCATCCGCAAAAATATCTCCTAACAACAGAAAACCCGATTGACAATCTCCATTCCACGCTTTATCCTTTTTACAGCCTCTCACACCGATTCCCTACGCCTGCAGAACGATATTTTTATATGAAATTCATCATCGAACGATACCATCTTCTGATATTCGGGTTATTCTTAGCCGCTGCCGTCTATATAAGGGTCTGGGCAGCCCCGCTATCGGCCGGACCGGATGTCGCCCAGTTCTGGGGTTTCGCCACCGTATTCCACAGTCACGGCATCGATTTCTTCCGTTACGCCGACGGTAGACTCCCATTATTTACCTTCGAGGGTTGGGGGTATTTTTATCCTCCAATATGGATTCTGATACTGGGATTATGCCTGCTGGCCGCACCGGGCAGCCAGGCTATCGAGCTTATGGCAGACTCCAGCTGGCGTCTGGCCATGAAAGTCCCGATAATTGCCGCCGACATCGCCATTGGCTGCCTGATTTTCTGGGCGGTGCCCGGCCGCAAATGGCTCCGGCTAATCTTCGCCGTATTATGGCTTTTTCATCCTACCGCCTGGTTCGAGTCGGCCGTTTTCGGGCAGTTCGACGCTATCGCCGCCGCCCTCCTGTTAGCCTCGGTTATCATGCTGGAACGGGGTAGGAACCGGCTGGCTTTTCTACTGGCCGGCCTGGCCGTAATGACAAAACAACACACCTTGCTGAGCGTAGCTTTAATGGTGGTGGCCTTTGCCCGTAACATAGACCGGCAACAGCTCCTGAAGTATTTGGGAATCCTGGTCGGGGTTATGATAATAATCTCGATACCTTTCCTGATAACGGGTAATTTCTTGCCATATGCCCGTTCTATCCTGTTATCTCCATCAGCGCCGGGGTACCAGTATTCAATAATGTACGCTTTTAACGGCATCGGTTCGCTGGTAACCTACCTCCACGATATTTTCGGATGGGACATTGAAGGCATCCTGCATGCCAATATCCCGCTTCTGATTGTCGCCCTGGCGATTGCCGCCGTGTTTGTCTACCGTAAAAAAATCAGCCCTATCAGGGCTGCCCTCGTCGGTCTCTGCCTCTTCGTAGCTATTTTCTACCGCATTAACTACCAGTACCTGGTAATTGTGATACCCCTGGCCTTGCTGATAGCGGCACGGACAGACTACTGGATTGAAAGAATCGTCGCCCTGGGGCTGGCCATGGTCCCGGCGGTGTGGGTGTGGCTTTCCAGCGTTTCCTTCTGGTTCATCTACTTAAAACCCTGGTCTTTCGAGACTGTACCGATGCTGGAAAGGCTGGGCCTGGCCCATTACGGTACCCCGGATTACGCCTATGTCGCCCTGGCATTAACGATAATGACGCTTTGCCTGGTTTATGTTATCGGGGTTTTCTGGTGGTGGCGCCGGCCCTTGCCAGGTTTCCCCGGCACGAAATTGAAGCCGGGTTCAATTATTGTATATAATAATCCTGTATAGGATTTTCAACAGCCTGCCATTCATAACGGACTCCGCATCAGGTTGTTAGAGAAAGTGAAAGGAGAACAATGGCAGAATCGAAATACGGTAAATATATCTGCACGGAACTGAAACAGGGCGTCGTGATGCCCGGCTTTAAGGGACCTCAGCAAATCGGGCAGGGCTACCGTGACGGCTACCGCATGGGACTGGAACACGTTATCTGGATGGATGGTGACGTTATCCCGGACGCCATCTACGCCGAGTGCACCTGGCAGTGGCCTTCCACAATGAAAGACCAGCGGCAGATGGTGATTACCCCGGAAATGCGTAAAAGGATGAACGAAGGACCCGGCATAACCCCCCATTCCCATCCCTTTGTCGAACTCTTCTGCTACTTCGGCACCAATATAGACGATCCCAGCGAGCTCGGTGGAGAGATCGAGTTCTGGCTGGAAGACGAAGAGTTCCGGCTGACCAAGAGCTTCATGGTCTATATCCCGGCCGGCATGATGCACTGCCCGTTGCGGTTCCACCGCATGGATACCCCCATGTTTCACCTGACCCTAGGCTCGGGGCACCACTACGAGTAGTGGTCGGATTACCTGTTCTTGATTGATTTTCATCAAAGAAAGAGGAGTAAAATGGCTGAAAAGAGAAACGCTAAAAACGTAGTTGATTATGATAAAGCCCCTCAGGGCTTACCGGCGCACCGCCTCCAAGTAGACCCCGAGTACGTAAAAAATATCGTCCATGTGGGACCGGATACCGTGCCTGATGCCAAGTTTTATTCCGAAGCCAAGTGGATACTGCCCGGTTCGGAGAAAGAAATTAAGGAAACGGAATCGCACACCCATGAATTCGGGGAGCTTATCGGGTGCTTCGGGTTTAACTATGACGATATCCAGGACCTGGGCGCTGAAGTCGAGTTCACGGTGGATAATAAAACCTATACGGTCACCAAGAGCTTCGCTTCCTTCGTGCCAGCGGGAGTCCAGCACGGGCCGCTGATTTTCCGCAACGTGAAACGCCCCATTTTCCACTTTATAGCCGCCGACACCGTAAAATACGATTAACCGGGTGATTTCCCTCACTAACCTGCCCGGTTATATCTTTTAACAGGCTGGAATCGGTATAATTCCGGTTGAACCGGTCAAAAATTAAAGGGGGAGACTTGATGTCTCCCCCTCTGTTTTCGTCGGAGATATACTCCTAATGATTAAGTAAAGCCGTACCAGGTTACCACCCTATCCATCGGCTCCCGCCCCGTCCGGCTGCCGGTAGCGGGGTCATCCCAGTCGGGATAACCGACGGATATCCCCAGGGCCAGGAGCTTGGATTCCGGCACTTTTACCACTTTCCGGATAATATCCGGGTAGACCACGGCCTGCGCCTGGGCTATCGTACCCAGTCCGCTGGCGGTAGCCAGCAGCATGATATTCTGCACCGCCGAACCGGAATCGTACATCGACCAGACGTTGATACCTTTCGATTGCTGGAAGATAGACTTATCGACCATGAGGTAGATACAGGTTGAAGCGCCGTAATGGCGGAAGTTGATTATAGTACGCTCTTCCATCTCTTCTTTGGTGAAGTCTTTCCTATCTTTAGGCGCCAGTGCGTTGATGCGGGCCATGTAAGGCTCGGGGAACTCGTAGGGGCGGTCGACTTCATTAGCCCAGTCCTGCATCCCCCGGGCCACAAAGCCCTCCTGTATCTCTTTCAGGGGCCGGCCGGATACCACCATGAACTCCCAGGGTTGGGTATTAGCCCATGATGGCGCGCGGAGCGCCTGCTCAATGATTTTATGAAGAACATCTTTGGGTACGGGGTCGGGTTTGAAAGCCCGGATGCTTTTCCTCTGTTTGATTGCCTCGGCAACATCCATATAACTGCCTCCTTACCGGTGTTATTTTTTAGCGATATATCTTTATGATACTTTACCCGATACGGGGTGTCAAAAAAGGGTGGTGGACATTCAATCAGATGCTCAGCCTTCCCGGGAGCCATCGGTGTCAATAAATATCATCTTGTCCCGTAGCTCTTCGGCTACCAGCTTTTTCAACGATTTCTCGGTGAGTTTGGGGGCATACTGGCACTGGATGAAGAGGAAAGGTCGTGTTACCTTCAAAATGCGGAACGGGCAATGGATAAATCTGGCCGGGATGTATATCATGGTGGACTCGGTAATGATATGACTTTCCATCTCCGGCCCCATGCACATCTCCATCTCCGCGCCCAGGTCTTGGGGATTATCCGGGTCGGTCCCCAGCGCCACCAGCAGTTCCGGATCGTCATGCACGTGGGGGCCATGCCCGGCCATTTTGGTAGCTTCCTCGCCCATTACCATCACCGAAAAATACTGGCTCCCCTCGATAATATCGGCGTCGGTAAAAGCGACCATGGAAGGCATACGCCCGAGGCCCTTTTCTCGCTGCTCTTTGGGGAGTTCATTAAGGAAGTATTTGCCGTATTTATAATCTTCCATCCTGGATACACTCCTCTACTGTTAAAATGCACGGATGGTACTATGGAGCCGGCGTAGAAAGCCAGTTCATAGTACCAACGCGTGAGATAAACCTGATTTCTTACCAGAGATTAAACCTTTTCAATCGCCTTGGCCGGGCACCACCACTCAAATGAAAAGCAGGTATCGCATTCGGTGCATTTATTCTCATCTATTTTAACTGTATACAGTATCAGTCCGTCATCTTCTTTTACCTTGTCAGTCACCACGAATGCATTTTCGGGGCAGTCCTGTGTGACACAGAGCCCGCACTTTAAACATTTCTTGGTATCTATACTATAAGCCACTTGATCCTCCGTAAATCTATGAATATGCCAATGTGTATTAGTTAAAATTCTATCTCCGGGTATTTATCATCCGGCCACATCGACCAGTCCATTCTGGCGCGCGCTTCTTTGGGCAGGATTTGCCGGTAGGACTTTTCCGTATGCACGGGTCCTTGATTAAACTCCATGAATATCCACGGCCGGTCGCATCTGACAGGTTTCCAGGGGGAATGGATGAAATTCGGGGGTATCCAGATGCAGCAGGTACGGGTGATATGGTGTTCTTCCAGTTCCGGTCCCAGGTACATAATTACCTCCGCCCCAAGGTCCATTGGATTTTCAGGGTCGGTACCGATATGGAACAGCAACTCGGCATCTTTATGGATATGCGGTGGATGTCCTGCGTATGGGAAATCCCATTCCGGCTGCATGCCAAAACCCGGCATTATCCAGTGTATCAGGTAGAAGTTGCTTCCTTTTGCCAGGTTATTATCCATGTAGGCCATTACCGGGCGGCGCTCTTTGGGGAACATTTTGGGATCATACTCATAGATATAATTAGCGTATTTCTTTTCGGCCATTATAAACCTCCTGATAATAACGTTCGCCAAAATGTTATCCTAACAACCACGCCGATGTCAAAGAGGGTGTTATCTTGACAAGTTATACCTGATTATCTATTCTGCATAATAGAGTCTAATGCCGGATTTTCACATTGACCGAATCAAGAGAAGTCTATCAACTAGATATACCCCCGGATTTTGAAATACCCCCAGGATTCAGGCTGCCGGTATTTCACGGCAACCGGCAACGCCTTAATGCGGTCGCCCGTGAGATGACGGAAAAAGCACGTGATATTGCCCATCCCAAAGCCGTGTACACCACTGCCGGGGTAAGCTGCGTGGACAGAGACCATGTGGACATCGACGGCGTCCGGTTCACCAGCCGTATCCTGAACAAAAAGCTATGCAACCTGAAAACCGTATATCCCTTCATAACGACTATCGGGAAGGAACTTGACGAACTAAAGGCCCCACCCGGCGAGATTTGGCAGTCGTTTGTCCTGGATTCCTTGAAAACGCTGGTGCTCATCTCCGCGGCGCAGTACATCACCGACCATATTAAGAAGGTATTCAGTCTACCGAATGTCGCCCTGATGAATCCCGGCGAACTTAAAGACTGGCCGATATCACAGCAACTGCCCCTTTTCAGGCTTTTCGGGGGTCAGGAGAAATCCATCGGAGTATCCGTGAGCGAGGGCGGCGCTATGCGGCCGTTGAAATCGCGTTCGGGGATAGTTTTCGAGGACAATACCGGGTTCGTCAGCTGCCGGTGCTGTACCATGGAGAGATGTCCGGGCCGACGGGCGGCCTACGACCCGGCCGTGGTTGAAGAATTGATGAATTAAAACGGATTTGTCGCCAGGAGGAGAATATTTGAGCGTCACTGTCCGCAACTATGAGCGTGAAAAGGACTATGAGAGGGTTGGTCGTTTTCTCACGGACACCTACCTGCCAGGTACGCAGCACGCCAACTGGTTCCTTTCACGCTGGGAGTACATGCATTTCCACCCCATGCTGGATATCGCCTCGTTACCGCGTATCGGCATCTGGGAAGACGGTGATGCCATCGTCGGCGTGGCAAATTTTGAGGATAGACTGGGGCCCACTTATTTCCAGGTGCATCCCGGCTACGGTCACCTCAAGCCGGAGATGCTGGACTACGCCGGGCAAAACCTAACCGGCGTTAAAGAAGACGGTACTAAATATATCGCCGCCTTTTTGAATGATTTCGATAGCGAGTTCGGGGCCACCGCCGAAAGACAGGGCTTTAGGAAGCTGTCTGAGCCCTCGGAATGCATGTCTGAACTTCTCATCACCGACCCGTTTCCGGAGATATCCATTCCTGACGGTTACAAAATTATCAGCCTGGCCGACCGTGACGACCTTTATCTTACCAACCGCCTTATCCACCGAGGCTTTGACCATCCCGGCGAGCCGCCGGAAACCGGACCCGAAGAGCGCCGGCTGATGCAGTCCGCGCCGAATTTCGATAAGAACCTGAATATCATCATGATAGCGGACAACGGCGACTATTGTTCCTACGCCGGCATGTGGTACGAACCGGAAATCCGTATCGCTTACGTGGAACCGGTCTGCACCGATCCCGATTACCGCCGCCTGGGACTGGGCACGGCCGCCGTCCTGGAGGGAATCCGGCGCTGTGGCGAACTCGGGGCTACCGTGGCATTCGTCGGTTCCGAATATCCTATCTACCTTTCCATGGGCTTTAAAAAGCTATATAATATCAGTCTCTGGGAAAAAATTATTATACCATAACTACATCAGGAGAACATATGAAAATCGATATCTATTCCCACATTATGACCCCAAAATACACGGAAATGTACGCCAAAATAAACCCCAAAATCAAAAAACGGGTGGAATACACCAGCACCGCCGTGGTTGACCTCGATGTGCGTCTGCGCCTGATGAACCGCTACCCGGACGTGTTGCAGGTACTTACCGTCGCCAATATCCCGCTGGAGACCTTCGCTACGAAGAAAGAAGACGCTGTAGCGCTGGCTAAAACCGCAAATGACGAACTCGCCGAACTGCTTGAGCGCTACCCGGACAAATTCATCGCCGGGGTGGCCTGCCTGCCGATGAATGATATCGATGCCGCCCTGGAAGAGGCCGACCGGGCTATCACGCGACTGGGCCTGAAAGGCATACAGATATACAGTCGCGTCGACGGTGAACCGCTGGACAATCCCCGGTTCAAACCGCTGTGGGAGAAAATGGCCCAGCACGACCTGCCGATATGGATTCACCCGGCCACTTACGACAAGCTGGACATGGACATCGGCGTGTTCAGCTGGCCTTTCGAGACATCCTCGGCGATGTTCCGGCTGGTAACCTCGGGCGTTTTCAACGACCACCCCGACCTTAAATTCATCGTCCACCACTGCGGCGCCATGGTGCCCTATTTCCAGAAGCGCATCAAGTGGGTTCTCTCGCTCGTTCCCGGCCTTTACCCCGATATCAAGAAGCCGGAGGAACACTTCCGCAAGTTCTATACGGATACCGCCGTCTACGGTAATACCTCGGCGCTGATGTGCGGCTATGATTTCTATGGCGCTAACCATATCCTCTACGGCACGGATGCACCCCTGGGGCCTAAATTCGGCATGACGGGAGAAACCGCGGAATCTATAGAACGTATGGACATATCCGATGAGGAAAAACAGAAGATATTCTTCGGCAACGCCGCCGAGTTGTTAATACTGCCGCATTAGAAAGAGAGGGATCACTCCCCCACGCTATTGACCGCCGTCGGGATAAGCTCCGAGAGCGCCGGGTGGATATGGATGCCGTCATTTATCTCGTCGATATCACCGCCGGAGGTCATGGCATTGACCGCTTCCTGGATAAGCTCCGGGGCATTGGGCCCGATGATGTGAACCCCTAGTATATTTTCAGTCTCTTTTTCTATGATTACCTTGACAAAGCCTTCTGTCTCCATGATGGCCTCGCCCTTGGCTATCTCGTAGTAATGCGTTTTACCCACCAGTACATCGTGGTCTTTTCGGGCTTCTTCTTCCCGCAGTCCCACCGCGGCTATCTGCGGGTGGGAATAAACGGCATGTGGTACGGCGCTGTAGTCGACGGTCATGTCAGCATCGTGGAGGAAATTATGCGCCACGATAGCCGCCTCGCGGTTGGCCATGTGGGTGAACATCTGCCGTCCGTTAGCATCGCCTACCGCGTAGATATTTTTCTGGTTCGTCTGCATACGCTCATCCACCTTGATAAAGCCCCTTTCGTCCACGTCTACGCCTGTCTTCTCTACCTTTAAAAGGTCGGCGTTGGATCGCCGCCCCACCGCCAGCATGATGTTCCGGGCGGCATAGGTCTTCGGTTTTCCGGTCTTATTGTCTTGAGTTAGTACTTTAACACCGTCTTTACCTTTTTCCACGCTCTCGACCCGGGCGCCGGTACGCACCGCCATACGTTCTTGCAGCTTTTTCTCCAGCAAAGCGGCGATTTCCGGCTCCTCGGACAGGATGAGTCGGTCGGCCATTTCCAGTACCGTCACCTTTGTTCCCATGGCCGCGAAGAAATGCCCGAATTCCACCGCGACATAGCCCCCGCCGATGATAATCAGGCTTTCCGGTCTCTCTTTAAGCTCCAGGACGGATTCGTTGGTAAGGTATTCAACAGTATCAAGTCCTTTGATAGGAGGAATCACCGTCCTCGAACCGGAAGCGATGAAAATATTTTTACCTTTTAGTTTCTCGTCGTTCACTTCCAGGGTATAGTCGTCCGTAAAGCGCCCTTCTCCCTCGTAAAAGTCCAGGTTATCCTTGCTGCTAATGCCTTCCCGGAGATGGGTCTGGCTTTCCCGGCGTGATTGACGCATCCGGTCCATAATAGCCGGAAAATCTATATTACTGATGTCCGCCGTGATGCCCAGTTTCCCGGATTCCTGGATATCCACGATTCTATCCGCTACGGATATCAGCATCTTGGAGGGGATACAACCCCAGTTGAGGCAGGTACCCCCCACCAGCGGCCCTTTATCAATTAGTGCCGTTTTAAGTCCGTGCTCGGTGGCTTCGTCCGCTATGATAGCCCCACAGCCCGAACCGATAACGATAGCGTCATATTCCTTCATGGCTCTCCCCCTTGTCTATTCTGATTGTAGCAAAGGTCCGCGGATAAATATACTAACGGAGTTACCGGAAATCACCATTTGTGTTATGTTTACCGTATTAGGGTATAATGGATATCGATGAATACAGAAGCACACCACGAAAATCTAATAACCGATTTACATCCCGAGCTAAAACAATTCCTCTCCGAAGTGCTCCAGGGACTGTCCCGGACGCCCAAAGAACTCCCCACCAAGTACCTGTATGACAAACGCGGGTCGGATCTCTACGAACAGATTTGCTCGCTGGACGAGTACTATATTCCCCGCCTGGAAATCCGGATAATGAAGGATAATATCCGGGAAATAGTGGGACTTCTAGATAGTAACGCTAATTTAATCGAATTCGGCTGCGGCAGTTGCACCAAGACACGTATCCTCCTCGATAATATGCCGGACCTGGCTGTCTATATACCAATTGATATCTCCCGGGGGCAACTTATCAGCGTAACCGATGAATTGAGCGTGAATTACCCGGAACTACAGATTTTACCCGTATGCGCCGATTTTACAGGTTCCTTCCGGTTACCTTTACCGGAACACCCGGGAAGACGGAATGTGGTATATTTTCCCGGCTCATCCATCGGCAATTTCGGTCCGGAATCAGGCCGCCGGCTTCTGGCCAATATCGCCAATATATGCCAGCCGGGTGGAGCTTTGCTCATCGGGGTTGATTTAAAGAAAGACCCGGATGTCCTTTACCGGGCCTATAACGACAGCGAAGGGATAACCGCCGCCTTCAACCTCAACCTCCTGTCCAGAATCAACCGGGAACTGGGGGCCGACTTCAATCTTGATTCATTCCAGCATGAAGCTTTCTATAATCAAGAAATGGGACGCGTGGAAATGCACCTGATTAGCCTGAAAGATCAGGCAGTGCATATTGATGATACGCAGATACCCTTCCTTCGGGGAGAAAGTATCCTGACCGAAAACTCCTATAAATATAATCTGGATGGTTTAACGGCGATAGCCGGCGATGCCGGATTTGACGTGGAAAATGTCTGGACCGACGATAAAGGGTGGTTCAGCGTGCAGTACCTGGTGGCCGCAGACTGAACCAGCGGATTAAAATCCGGATATTCTACCCTACTTGCAGGGTATGAGACGCACCATATCCTTTTCATGCAGTACCCGCCCTAGGGCTGTCAACGTCTCCTCGATATCCTTCTCAGTAGTGTCGTAGGCCAGCGAAAAGCGAACCGAACAATGCGCTTCTTCCCGACTCCGGCCCATAGCCAGCAGGACATGGGTCGGGTCCGGCGACCCGGACTTGCAGGCCGAACCGGAGGAAAGGGCGATGCCGTGCTGGTCCATGGCAATGACTATCGATTCGCCGCGGAGTCCCGGCAATGTCATATTCAGCGTATTAGGTAAACGGTCGATGGGATGCCCATTTAACGCCGCCTGCGGCACCAGCTTCTTGATACCCTCTTCGAGCTTGTCCCGCAGTATCCGGATTCTTTCCGCGTCCCGCCACGCCTGCGCCGCCATCTCGGAGGCTTTCCCCAGTCCGACAATCGACGGTACGTTTTCCGTCCCGGCCCTGAATCCGCCCTCCTGCTGACCGCCGTGGATAAGGGGTTCCAGTTCTATCCCCTTACGCACGTACAGGGCCCCGATGCCCTTGGGCGCCCGAAACTTGTGCCCGGATACGCTCAGCAGGTCGACGCCGAGTTCCTCGACATCCACTTTTATCTTGCCTATCGCCTGGACGGCATCGGTATGAAATACGATGTCTTTTTCGTGGGCGATATCACACAGTTCTTTAATGGGCAGGGTGGTTCCCGTTTCGTTGTTGGCCAGCATGATGGAAACGAGGATGGTATTACCGGTAATGGCTTCACGCAGCTTCTCCGGGTCCAGGCAACCGAAGCTATCGACTTCCAGATAGGTAACGTCAAAGCCGGACTTTTCCAGGAACTGCACCGTATTCAGCACGGCCGGATGCTCCACGGTGGTGGTGATAATGTGGTTCCCCCTGTCACGACGGGCATTGGCTATTCCTTTTATCGCTAAATTATCCGCCTCGGAGCCGCCGCCGGTAAAGATTATACGCCGCGGCGAGGCGTTTATCAGCGAAGCTACCTGTCGCCGGGCTTTTTCCATGACCATCCGCGCGTCCCGTCCGGAGCTGTGAATACTGGAAGGATTGCCGTGGTCAGCCCCCAGGTAGGGCAACATGGACTCTCTCACCTCGCCGGCTACCGGTGTGGTAGCGTTATTATCTAGATAAATATACCGCTTCGGTACTTTAGGTACCGGCGGCGCGGGAGAAACCTGTTCCTTTTCACGGGTTGGAATTATGCCCCTTTTTTCACTGTCGCCGGAGGCTACTTTAGTCACGTCGCTTAAAAGCGCCTTGTAAACTGGAAATCCGGAAATTTCATCGAAGTTGTCCAGATCTGTCAACTCGTTGACATTCCATTCCTGCCAGGCCTCGGGACCGACCGGTGTGCCGCCGCCCATGGCACATTCGATAGTACCCGGCATGATATCCCCGGTAACCCGGGCCCGGAAAGATACGCTGCCCCGGGGCGTGGTCACGTTTACCAGGTCCCCGGTAGCAATATCCCTGGCCGCGGCGTCGGCGGTATTCAATTCTACGGTAGGCTCGGGGTATTCCCTTACCAGGCCTTCGATACCGTGGTGCTGAGAACGAAAATCGTTGCGCGTACGGGCCCCCGAGTTGAATATCAGCGGAAATTCCTTAGCGAGAGAAGGATTACCGATGGGACCCTCTCTCGGCTCGATGTATTTGGGCAGCGACTCGTAGCCATACTCCTCCAGCATCGTCGACCATATTTCGAACTTGCCGGTGGGTGTATCAAAGCCGGGCCGACCGTCGAGGCGTAATTCGCCTTTCTGCCATTTTTTATACTCCAAGATTGGCACCGGAATCCTCACCCAGCCTCCGGCCGCCCGGATACTTTCGGGTGTGTGTCCGGAACCTTCCAAAGCCAGGTGAAGCATCTCCTCCTCCGTTTGGGGGAACAACTCGCCGTAACCCATACGTTCGGCCAGGTTGACCATAATTAAGAAATCGTTACGTGCTTCACCAACGGGTTCGATTATCCTCTCACGGATACGGAAGATGGGACCGTAGACCATGTAGGAAAGGTTCTCAAACATCGTGGTCGCCGGCAGGAGGATATCGGCATAGGCGGCGTCGGCGGTAAGCTGCCGGTCAATACATACCAGGAAGTCCAGCTTACTCAGGGTCTCCCGCCAGATAGAAGTCTGCGGCCACGAGGTAAGCAAAGAAGCGCCCTCGATAATCAGACCACGCATACGGTACGGTTCGCCTTTGAGAACGGATCTTACCAGCCCTATGGCGTGAGATTCGTCGCGGTAATGGCTGTAAAGGGGGAAATCCTCGCGGCCGATAGCAATATCCAGATTGGGATTGGGCTGATTGCAGGAGCGGTTGATGGGAAATTCGCTGTTAAGCATGGTAAGCCCGATGCCGCCGGGCACATCGAGGTGACCGGCCAGGGCAAACAGCGTATAAACCGCCCGGGCCGACTGCACCCCGCTGTTGGAAAACTCCAGTCCGGTGTACAACAGCGGACTGGCCCCGTCAGCGCGGGCAATCCGGTGTGCCAGGTCGCGGATAACCTCCGCCGGAACCCCGGTGATTCCCTCTACTATTTCGGGTCGGAAATGCTGGGTATAGGTCTTCAGCTCTTCGAAACCGTGGCACCAGTTTTCGGCGAAGTCCTCGTCGAAAAGGTCGTCTTCAATCAATACCTCGATCAGACTCAAGGCCAAGGCGCCGTCGGTGCCAGGGCGGACGGGAACCCATTGAGCATTGGCGAGTGTAGCGGTCTCGGTGCGCCGTGGATCAATGACGACGATATCAGCCCCCCTTGCAGATGCCTTTTCCAGTCGCCGCATATCCACCGGTGGAGAATCGGTGGCCGGATTAGTGCCCCAGACGACGACCATGCCGGAGTTTTCTATATCAGAGAACATATTAGCACCCATTCTTCCCATCGTCACCTGGGGAGCGATAACGTGCAAAGAAACGTAACACAGCGCCCCGACACCGGTAGTATTGGGTGAACCGAAGGGAAACAGCACGTTGGAAGCCGATGAAACACCCACTCCCCGGGGTTGAAACATATCGCAAAGGGACAGTTCCTGGGCGCCGCGTCCGGTATAAACGGTCACCGCTTCCGGACCCGATTCGGCCTTGATTTTGTTTAAATTTTCCACGACGGCATCGTAGGCCTGGTCCCAGGTGATACGTTCGAATCCGTACGTACCTTTCGGGCCGACGCGCCGCATGGGATATTTCAGGCGGTGTTGGCTGTAAACGATTTCTACGGCATGCTGCCCGAGACGGCATATCACCCCCAGCGAATAGCTGTCATCCGGCCGGATATCCACAATTCTGCCCTTGTCGATTGCTACCTCAACCCAGCAACCGGCCGGGCAAATCCCGCAAAGTCCCTTTTTCCATTCCATATCCACTTCCTTGTAGCCGGTCTCTATTACCATTGTATAACTTGAAAATTAAAAATCCAATCTTGACACGCCAACCTTGGGGAGTGATATAAATAAATATGACCATGTTTCCACCGAAATTCCGAAAATTCGCGGCATTAAATACTCGAATTAAAAGCTTGACATCTGGCAAATCAAGTGGTAGAAATATGACTATAGAGCAACCTCCCATTAGGTTTCATTGACATCAGTGTCCGCTATTTCAGGGACTCAAAGATGAACGATTCTAAAAAAAACAAGCAACAACTCATCGAGGAATTGACGGCGGCACGCCAGAAAATTGCCGCATTGACATTCTCAGGTACCGTATCACCCAAAGCCTTATCCAATTCGCTGGAAATGGACAACATCTTCCAGAAAGCTTTCTACACCAGCCCGGTCATGCTAATCGTCGCTAATTCGGAAAACGGCACCTACATTGAAGCGAATGAAAGTTTTACTAAAGCCACCGGATATAATCGCGATGAATTAATCGGTCGCAATGTTAAGGATATACATTTGTGGTTTTATCCTGAAGAACTGGACAAGATGAACCGGCTACTGGCCGAACAGGGTAAGGTAACCCAAGAAGAATTCAGTTTCCATATGAAATCGGGTGAGATACGCCAGTGGCTTTGTTCGGCGGAGATTATACCTATCGGCGGTAAAAATTATATGGTTGCTATGGCTACCGATATCACCGAACGTAAAAAACTTGAAGATAGTCTAAAATATCAGGCCAACCTGGTAGATAATGTCTCTGACGCCGTGGTCTCCAGCGACCTTGAATATAATCTGATGAGCTGGAATCAAGCCGCCGAAAAGATATACGGGTGGCGTAAAGATGAAGTAATCGGGAAAAAGGCAAGAGATGTACTTAAACCGAAATATCCCGGCCAAAGAATTGAAGACATAATGGAGTCCTTTCGCAAAACAGGCCACTGGAAAGGTGAGGCTATCCACGAAACCAGGGACGGCAATAAGCTGAATGTACAGGTATCTACTTCTCTCATTAAAGATGAAAACGGAAATAACAAGGGAGCCGTAGCCATCTTTACCGATATTACCGAAGCCAAAGCCAGAGAGGAAGTCTACCAGACGATACTAAAAACTTCCATAGATGCCTTTTGTATGAATGATATACAGGGGAGATTTCTAGAGGTTAACGATGCCTATTGTAATATGATAGGTTACAGCCGCGAAGAAATCCTGAACATGAAAGTCACTGACGTTGTAGTTACGGAAAATCCTGCAGAAATTACCAGGCACATCGATTTAATCAAAGAAAATGGCCATGACCGCTTCGAGAGTCAACAGCGGCATAAAGATGGCAGGATTATTGATATAGAGGTTTCTGTATATTACCTCCCCCTGAACAACGGGACGTTGGTAGCTTTCTATCGTAATATTACGGGGGAAAAACAGGCTGAAGAAAAACACGAGACAATAATCAAAACAACACTTGACGGCTTCTGGCTGACCGATATAACCGGCAAATTCCTGGAAGTGAACGATTCCTACTGCAATATGGTGGGGTACAGCAAGGAAGAACTGGAAAACATGTCTATCGGCGATATCGAAGCCTTAGATAGTCCGGGTGATATCCAGGAACGGATTAACCGGATTATCAATACCGGA